>DASXKZ010000358.1:0-16862 GCA_036496525.1 Candidatus Angelobacter sp. | reverse complement strand
CTGATGAAGACGTGACGCCGGCGGAAAAAGTGCTGGTGCGGGCAGCGTCGTCGGTGGTGGGCGAAGAAGCGGAATTGCGGCACATGGCGCTGGACGCGCTGGCAGAAGAACGTCTGCACACCGGGCTAACGACGGAGACGTTGCTGGAAGCGATCCTGCAAAATGCGCTGGCGATGGAGCGGGGCGAAGGCTTGGACGACGTGATGTCGCTGCCACTCAGTGACGCAGACAGGCAGAGGCTGGCGAAGATCGTGATGCGGGAAGATGATCCCCTGACGGCGGACTTGCTGGCGGGCGCGCTGAATGCGCTGAGGCATCGGCGGCAGATAAGCCAGCGTGAAGGCGAGATCAAGCGCGGGATTGTTGAAGCTGAGCGCCGCAATGACTTGACTGCGCTGCTGCGGCTGAAACAGGAAAAGCTGGAGCTGGATAGAAAATTGGCATCGGGAGGGTAAGTTCTTTGGCTGCTTTGGTTTTCTTGGGCCCTAATCCTAATTTGCTAAGCGAAAATATGGCCGATTGGCCGATGAAAACCATACGAAACCTTAGAGCGTGAGCGGCATCTAATCTTCAAGGGCAATTCACAGGGCAGCGGTTGCGGTATCTTCTTTGTTTTTGCACGGGTGGCAGGGTAAAGCTCTTTTCTTATTGACCGGGTTTATGCTAACCTTAGTACTCTCGGGACGTGCGCGCATTCCAAACCAAAATACCTGCCGATATGCTTTAGCGGACACAAGCGTACAGCCCCGTATTGCCATGAAATGAGGTCGGTGGTTTGGCTCTAGAAGATAAATTTGACGATATAAAAAAGCTGATTGATGCAGGCAAGGAAAAAGGCTACCTGACCTATGACCAGGTAAATGACCTCATCCCTGGAGACGTTCATTCGCCGGACGATCTCGACGATTTGCTTACTACAATCGGAACCCAGGGCATTGACGTTCTGGAGAGCGGCAAAGGACTGCCCTCTGAGCAGAAGTTTGAAGATATAGAAGAAGGCGAAGACGTTGAGCTTGACCTGACGCCGGGCGCGCTAGAAAAAACCAATGATCCGGTGCGCATGTACCTGCGCGAGATGGGCACGGTCCCGCTGCTCACGCGTGAAGGCGAAGTTGAAATCGCAAAGCGCATTGAGCGCGGCCAGTTGCGCGTGTTGAAGGCGCTTTCACGCTCGCCGATCGTGATCAAGGAAATTCTTGCGCTGGGCGAGGACCTGAAGCGCGGGGTGCGCTCCATCAAAGAACTTGTCGCTTTCGACGAAGAAGAGATCACCGACGAAATCGTGCAGGCGCGCCTGAAAGATTTTGTCGGACAGATTGATGACATCGGCAAGAGCTACAAAAAAGTCCAGCAGCTTGAAGAGAAAGCTGAAGCGGTAAAGCAAAAGAAGAAACCCAAAGAGTCGCGCAAGGTCCGCTGGGCCCTTGGACGCGCCCACGTGCAAGTCTCCGCCGGGATACGCAAGCTGAAGTTCACCAACCCGGAGCGCAAGCGGCTGATTGACCGCGTCAACAAAACGGTTGACTCCATGCGGTCGCTCGACCGCCAGATCAACAATCTGGAAAAAAAAATCGAGGCAACGCGGGTTGAGGAGACCAAGCGCGAGTACCGGCGCATCCAGCGGCAGCACCGCAATGACCTGGAAAAGCTTGAGGCCGACTGCCTCGTCAGCTATCAGGAACTGCGGCGCACGCAGCGTGAAATCATCCAGGGCGATGTTGACGCTGAAGCCGCGAAGCGTGAGCTGATTGAAGCCAACCTGCGCCTTGTGGTTTCGATCGCCAAGAAATACACAAACCGCGGCTTGCAGTTTCTTGACCTGATTCAGGAAGGCAACATCGGCCTGATGAAGGCCGTGGACAAATTCGAGTACCGCCGCGGCTACAAGTTCTCGACGTACGCCACGTGGTGGATCCGCCAGGCTATCACGCGCGCCATCGCCGACCAGGCCCGCACCATCCGCATTCCGGTGCACATGATCGAGACCATCAACAAGCTGATCCGCACGTCGCGGCAGCTGGTGCAGGAACTCGGCCGCGAGCCAACGTCAGAAGAGATTGCCAAGCGCATGGACATCCCTGTGGCCAAAGTACGCAAGGTGCTCAAGATCGCGCAGGAGCCAATCTCGCTGGAAACGCCCATTGGGGAAGAAGAAGATTCTCACCTGGGCGACTTCATTGAAGATCGCTCCATGGTCTCGCCCGCAGAGGCAGTGATCAACGTGAACCTCAAGGACCAGACCGCGCAGGTGCTGCGTACGCTCACTCCGCGCGAAGAAAAAGTCATCAAGATGCGCTTTGGTCTGGAAGATGGCTCCGAACACACGCTGGAAGAAGTGGGCCAGTCTTTTGCGGTCACCCGCGAACGCATCCGCCAGATTGAAGCCAAGGCGCTGCGCAAACTGCGGCATCCATCGCGATCACGAAAGTTGAAAGCGTTTATGGATGGTATCCGTGAAGCGTAACCAATGATTGTGGACCGCAGGCACCCTCGCCTGCGCTCGTGAATCGATCTTAAAATTCAAGGCGCTGCTAACAACAGCGCCTTTTATTCTGCGTTACATGCGAGGCATCGCCACTGTCCGCTCAGAACCTTGCCACAAGTTCCGCCCCTGCCCAGCACAGCAAGTACAATGCTCCCAGCGTTCCCACGATCATGGCTGCCTGTGTGCTTGCCCGATATTTCCGAAGATACGCCGCCTGCATGCTCAGGCTAAACATTCCGGGCAAAGCCATATAGTTGATCGCTTCCACAGCCGGCGAGTGCGGCAGCGATCTCCGCAGCATCACGTGGGCCAGCGAAAGCACCAGAACTCCCAGCCCCGTCCATGCGCCGGCAATAATCTGGTCGCGCCCGGAAAGCTTCGGACCGCCCAGGGCACATCTTCTTATCATTGCGTTCGTCATTGGTTGTTCTCCTTGTGAAACCTGCTTCGTCACCTGCGGATGCAGCCATGCATCTGCAGCGCCGCCCAGAACGTCAATCACCAGGCCGACCGAGACGCGCTGCTCCGCCAATACCGCGGCAAACTCTTCGCCATAGCGCTGCCGCCACGCTGCCGGATAAAGCCGCACCAGCCACCTCATGCGCTGGCAAGGCGGCGCTGCCCGGCGCGGACCACCGTGGCCATGGCATCCAGGCGGGCGCGGAGCGCGCGCTCACCCAATGTGGTCAGCCGGTAGGGATTGCGGCGGTCTTCCGCCTTGAGCGGCTCAATCAGCCCGCGCGACTCCAGCCGCGTAATCGCCCCGTAGAGCGTCCCCGGCCCCAGTTTCACGCTGGCGATGGCTTCAATGTCTTCCGTCATGGAATAGCCGTGCCTGGGCCCCTCCGCCAGACTGATCAGGATCAGCAGCGCCGGCTCGGAAAACCGCCCAAAATCATCCAGTTCGTCGGTTTGTTTGGTCTTTTTCATTCCTTTTCATTCCGTCACAGCGGTAATACGCATTGCGTATTACGCATGGTGATATAGTACGTGATGCGTAGTAAGATGTCAAGTAGCCGTGAACGCATCCGCCAGATCGAAGCCAAGGCCCTGCGCAAACTGCGGCATTCCATCGCTATCACGCAAGCTCAAGGCGTTCATGGATGGGATAAGAGAAGCCTAGCGAGATTGGTAATTGAGTAATCTGTAATTGAGTAATTGAAAGATTTGTGAATCGCAGGCGCCCTCGCCCGCGATTCAAAGTTCTTAAAGCGCCGACGAAAATCGGCGCTTTTGTTTTTGCTTCCGATTTCGGCGCTTTCGCGCGATGTCGGCGATTACGGCGATTACGGCGATTACGGCGATTTTAAAAGGGCGCTGCCAAAACGCGGCGTCTTTTTTCTTTGTGATCCTTCGTGACCTTGTGGTTGGCTTTCCTCGATCAGCGTTCATCAGCGTTGATCAGCGGTAAGATTTTCAATTTTCCTGCCTTATCTCACCTTCGCTGCCTTACATGCCGCGTCAAAGTCTGAGCGCGGGCCTTCGTGCAGGGTTACCGGAACGGTTTCGCGGCTGTTAGGACGGTTTTTGAAATTGCCGGTATAGAGCGAGCCATCGGGTTCAAAGGCGTGCGAGAGTGAGCCCTGGTCGTCCCCCACCAGATTGGGATTGTCCCATTTCCCGAAGAAATGAAGCTTGGGCGCCCGGTACTCGCCCAGTTGGCGCTCCCTGAACGAGCTGTTGCTGGCGCCAAGCCACACCTTCCTGCCCTGGAAATTGAGGCCGAAATGGCTTTCAAATTCGCCACTAACGTTCAGGTCGTACTTTTCGCCGCGAGGCGTGCAAAGAACGCCATTGCCCTTCACCTGCGGGCCGCCGTGGCGCGCACCCGTGCCCGGCACAATGCGGACAAAGAGGATGAAATCACCGGTAGTGCTGGAATGGAGGCGTCCCCAGCCCTGCCACCGGGGATAGAGGTGGAACCGTCCGCCCATGAAAAAGCCCCATGGGGAAAAGATGGCAGTCATACCAAAGCCGAACATCACGGCAGCGAGAATACCGAAAATGATCAGCATTAGGCAGCCGCGGCCGGACTTTCTGGGGGATGGAACGGGAGGCGTTTCCAATGAGGGATCCATGGGGCGGAAGCAAGTGTAACGCATCCGGCAGAAATCTTTTTGCGGAAGGAAAGAGCGCTGCCCGCAAGAGGCGCCTCTGTTTAAGATCACGCAAGTTTAAAGCCTTTATGGATAGCACACGGGAAGTTTAACCTCTTACCACTGATTTACACGGATTACACTGATCTGAAAAAGGCGCTGCGGAAGCGCGGCGCTTTTGTTTTTGGTTTGTTTTCCGATTTCAGCCCTTCCGCGCGATGTCGGCGATTACGCGATTACTCGGCGCCCTTTGTTTGGCTGATTGCTGACTGTTAAGTGCTTCTGTTTAACGCGTCTTCACCGCCGCGCACGCCGCATCAAATTCACTCTTGCCGCCTTCATGCAGCGTTACCGGTGAGACCTCTTCCATGTACGGGCGCGAGGTCCCTGTCGCATAGAGCTTGGCGTCATGATCAAAGTTGCGCGCGACCGATCCATCGTCGTCCAGCACCAAATCAGGATTGCTCCACTTGCCGCGCAACTCCAGATACGGCCGCCGGTCTGCGCCCACCAATTGCTTCTTGACGCTGCGGTTGAACATATACAAGCTGATACGCTTGCCGTTGGTGTCAGTCCCCGCGGGCTTTTCAAGGGTACCACCCAGGGTAAGGAAGAACTTTTCTCCGCGAGGTGTGCACACGCTTGCGTTGCCCTGCACATACCCAAGGTTGCGAAGGCGCCCATGATCGGGCCAGAACCAGACGTACACTGCATAGCCACCGCCGGCTCTGTTGGAATCAATCCGCCCTACGCCCTGCCACATTGGGATGGCATGAAAGCGGCCGCCCATAAAGAATCCCCACGGCGCCGCTATGGCTATAACGGCCACAACCACGCCGCCTGCCAACAGAAACACAAGCACCAGCCGCGTCAGGTTGCCAAGGCCAGATTTACGGGGTCTAGAAACAGTCGGCATCGCAGGTAAGTTTACCGTAGTCACCGCGACCTGCGATGCCGGGAAAGCATAATGCCCGAGGGGGAGCTAGTTCCACTCCAGTGAAGCCACTTCCATTGCCACTTCAGTATTGCCACTTCAGTATCGCCACTTCCGCCCGGAGCACTCTTGCTCCGCTTCCCTGCTCCACGGCGCTGCTCTCGCGAATCTCCGTCACCTTAGTCAGAACAAACGCCGCAGCCGCCTTCGGCTGCGTCCCCCCACGCTTTTTGAAATTTTTGGAAGGGTTAAATCGATGACTATGGCCCACGACACAAGAGCCAATTGCCAGTTGCTAATTGCTAGCTGCTTTTTTGTGGCACTCTTGCCGGTGAAAATTTTAGGTTCCGTGGTCTACTTGGTCGATCTGATTTATTTGGAATGTTGACCGTAGGCGCCCGCGCCTACATCCTGCCTTTAGTTTCCTTGAAGTATTTGGAGGGTCAATTCATGCATGCAGCTTAAACACAAAGCTAATTGCCAGCTGCCAGTTGCTTCTTCTCGTCTGTTGGGATTGGTCTGGCCAAGAGCTAAAAGCCAAGAGCCAAGAGCCAAAGGCTGCTCGTTGCTATATCGCAACGGTCAAATCAATCGCGTCATTTCGAGTACCCAATCGCCCCCAAACTAAGCACGCTTACTTGTTTTTTAGCGCGGCGCAGGCGGCGTTAAAATCTGCGCGGCTGCCTTCATGCAGGGTCAACGCCACCACCTCTTGCATGTAAGGACGCATATGTTTGTTGGTGACCAGCGCACCGCCGGGATCGAAAGCGCGAGTGAGCGAGCCATGATCGTCAAGCACCAGATCAGGGTTGTTCCACTTGCCGCGGAAATCAAGTGACGGGGCCGTGCTGCTGGAGAAAGCGCTGTAGTTGTTCATATAAAGGCGCGCTGTCTTGCCCTGGAGATCGGTTCCGTGAGGGTTTTGAAAGTCGCCGCCAAGTCTTAACTTGAATTGTTCTCCGCGCGGGGTGCAAAGCCAGCCATTGCCGGAAACATGCGTCAGCCCCAGGCCTCTGCCGGTCTTGGGAGAAAAAGTCACGAGCAGGGCGTAGTCGCCGGCGAGGTTGGAATGCATGCGTCCCCAGCCCGTCCACTGCGGGACGATGTGGAAATGGCCGCCCATGTAGAAGCCCCACGGAGTAAAAACTGCCATGACGCCCATAAGAACCACAACGCCCAGCACAAGCGCGGCCAACACCTGCACCACGCACCCCGGGCCGGATTTGCGCGCAGGCATTCCCGGCGGGAAAGACGAAGAATTCACACGATGCTCCTGGCTCTTCAGCGGCAGTAAGTGTACCGCAATGCCGCAGGCAGCAAAAAGCGTGCGCAGTACTAAAAGGCGGCAGAAATGATTGAAGCTCTTGGGCGACTGCAACTGCGCGGCGGCAAAAATCAAGGGCAGCCCGCAGCTGCCCTCGCTTCACCTTCACCTCGGACCCGCTTGATATTCTTAGCGGCCGTACCAGTAGCGATCGCGCTCGTCACGCCGGATGTCGCGCGTATCGCGATACACATCGGCGCGGTCGCGGTTTATGTCTCGATATTCGCGGCGCAGTTCCTCTCGCTCATGCGCGGCGGCCCGGTAGTTGCCGCGATCCAGGTCTCGGCGAAGTTCCCAGCGGTCATGCGCGATCTTGGCTTCGTCGCGGCGAATGTCGCGGATATCGCTCCGCCTGTCGGCATAGTCGCCGCGCAAATCGCGGTCACGATTGTAATAGCCATCCTGCGCTATCATGCTGCCCGCGCCCGCAAAAACCAGAAACATCAATCCTGCCAAAGTTCGTTTTATGAACGCCCGTTTCATGTGCCCGTGTCCTCCAAGGAGCCTGTTTTTACTGCCTGCCAGTTTTAACCCGACCATACGCCGGGAAGTTTCGTAAAGAAGAGTTAAAAGCACGTTAGAGCCTGATGACTAAAAAGGAGGCAATAGGGCCCATGGATCGCCTAAATAGATTTGACAGTAACGGATTGATTCGTATCAAATCATTAACCATCATCATCTTGACGATCTGCTTCAACATGAAATGAGGAGTCTCATTGGTGAAATCCGCAAACCTATTTACGCGACGTGAAGCGCTCAGCCGAGGCCTGAAATTTGCCGTGATGACCACGCTCGCGGGCCTTCCGCTGCATCTGTTCGCGGACGAACTTGCCCCACTCGATGTTTCATACGCCGGTTCCATGGGATCAATGATGGAAGGCCCAATAAAATCCGCTGCCGCCCACACCTTGAAAATTGACTTCCATGGCCGCGCCCAGGGCTCCAGCGCGCTGGCGCAGTTGATCGTAGGCGGCAGCATTCGTTCGGACGTATTTATCCCTGTCACGCCGGGACCTGCACTCACCGTTCTTCGCGCCGGCAAAGCCGATTCCGCGCAGCCCATCGCGCACACGGAAATGGTGATCGCCTATAGTCCTAAAAGTAAATTCGCTTCCCGCTTTGACGCAGCGGCCAAAGGCAAAGAAGATTTGTGGAAGATTCTGCTGGAACCCGAGCTGCGCTTTGGACGCACCGATCCCGTCACCGATCCACAGGGCCGCAACATTATTTTCACCGTGATGTTGGCCGCCAAAGCTACCAGGCAGGCTGACCTGGTAGAAAAGGTTCTTGGCCCCGCCATCAATGAGAAGCAGATATTTACCGAGCCGACAGTGATGGCGCGCCTGCAAAGCGGCGAGCTCGATGCTTCGTCGGCGTATAAGATCCAGCCTGGCCCGCTGAATCTGCCTTATGTGCCGCTGCCCGCCGAGATCAACCTAAGCGGTCAAAACGTGCGCACTGACCATCCGGATGTGACGCTCTCCGTCGGCGGAAAGTCGTATACTCCCGAACCGCTCATCTATTACGCGGCAGTTCTTAAAGACGCGCCCAACGCCAAAGGCGCGGCGGCGTTTATGGAATGGCTGAAAGGAAGTGAAGCACAGGCAATATTTCGCAAATATAATTATGACCCGCCGGGAGAAGCTTCTTCCCTGCACGCATGATTCATCGCCGTTGGATTGCCAGAGCTGGCGCGGCTTTGTTTGCGCTGGCGCTATTGTATCCATTCACCGCGCTGCTGGCCCGCTTCGGGGCATGGCAGTGGGGCGCGGACGTACGCGGCCCTGCGCTTGCATCTGTGCGCGTTTCGCTCCTGCTCACCAGTGTTGCGATGTTGATTATTGTGGCGGTGGGCACGCCGGTGGCTGCGTACATTGCACGCTGCTCCACCCGAGAGCGTCTATGGTGGCAAGCTATTTTGCTGGTGCCGATTTTGCTGCCGCCCCTGGCGCTCGGCATCTTACTCACACTGGCCTTCGGGCCTTACGGTTCTCTTGGCGCGATGCTCGAGCAACTGGGTCTTCATATGACCAACAGCGCTCCTGCTTTTATCCTGACGCAAGTCTACGTTGGCATGGGCTATTACGTTCTGGGCGCGGTGGCGGCGTTCGATTCCGTCCCAACTATCCTGCAAAAGCAAGCTGCTCTGCTGGGACTTCCACCAGCAAAAGTTTTTTTGCGCGTCACGCTGCCGCTCTCGCGCTTGGGGCTGGCCGTCGCGCTCAGCATCGCGTGGGTGCGCGCCATCGGAGAATTCGGCGCGGTTGTGGTCACCGCGTACTATCCTTCCGGCGTGCCGGTGCAACTCTGGGTGAACCTGCAAAGCTTTGGATTGCCCGCGGTCATGCCGCTGCTGGTTGTCTTTCTGTGCGTGGCTCTGCCGCTGCCGTGGTTGGTGCATGTGCTGGCCCAAAGGAAGCGCCATGCTTAAGGCGCACATCATCAAGAAGCGCCGCGATCTCCAGGTTGATGTCGCGCTTGAACTGGAAGCCGGCAGCTCCGTGGGCTTATTCGGCGCATCCGGCGCGGGCAAGAGCACGGTACTGGCCTGCATCGCGGGCATTGAAGAACCGGATGACGGCTTTGTCCAGTTCAACGGTCACCAACTTTTTCCGCCTTCGCTGCCGTTGCATCGCCGGCCGCTTGGCTATATGACGCAGGACCCCGGCCTCTTCCCTCACCTGAACGTGAGTGAAAACATTCACTTTGGAATTTCCAAAGCTCTCGCCGCAACCTCGGAGCAGCGGCAATGGATTGAGACTTTGCGCGACCGCCTGCAACTCGCTCCACTATGGCACGCGCCAGCATCATTGATTTCTGGCGGACAAGCACGCCGCGTGGCTCTGGCGCGCATGCTCGCCCGCAAGCCGCCGCTCATCCTGCTGGACGAGCCCTTTGCCGGGCTTGACCGCCAGCTTGTTCGCGAGTTGATAGACGATCTCATCTTCTGGGAGCGCCAAATCGGCTTCAGCATGATCGCCGTCGACCATCAGGCAGAAGTGCTCAAACGCTTATGCCCGCAACAAGCCATTGTGCTGGAGCAAGGCCGTATCGTGCAGAGCGGCATGTGGGCTGAGTTGTACCGGTCGCCGGCAACACCACTGCTGGGATCGTTGCTGGCGCCGCTATAAGTCGCGTGCACCGGCGCGGCCCGCGAAATGAATGGGTAAGGCGCGAACTGTACGCTGCAAGCCGACGAAAGGAGTGGACACTATGCGATCTGAATCGCCAAAGAAGCTTTACCCTCTGCGCGATGCCTGTAAAGTCCTGGGCGTAAGCTATCCTGCGCTCAAGCAGTGGATTTACAAAGGCAAGATCAAGACGGTAAAAACTCCGGGCGGCCATCATCGCATTCCAGAAAATGAAATTGATCGTCTGCTGCCCGCTGTGCCGCAGCGCGGCCCATTGCAAAAGCGCAGAGAAAATTTCCGCACCATCAGCGGACGTAATCAGCTTGTGGGGCGCATTGTTGAGTTGAAAATTGAAGGCCTGATGGCTCAGGTCACGCTCTCCATCGCCGGCCAGCGCCTCACAGCCATCATCACCGCAGACGCAGTGCGTGAGATGCGGCTGGAAAAAGGCCAGATCGCCACCGCGCTCGTGAAATCGACTGATGTGATGGTGATGCGGGCGCGATAACCGGCGCACGCTTTGGTCTTGTAAGTATCAGGGTGCCGCCACTACAAATAACTCAACCACCAGTCACGCCTTCTGGTTTTCACGTTGGCAAGCCAGAGGCAGACCGGATAAAGCAATACCAGCACCAGCAGCCACACTCCATAAGTCACCCACAAGCTGTAGCCAAAGGGAGACGGAAATAACTTGGCCGGGCCGCCCATCGACGGCAGAGGATTGAACACGAACCGCGCTGCCGAACTTCCGTAGCGCATCCATGCCGCCAAAACTGCCAGTACATGGATCAAATAAAAATGCATGACGAAATAAAACATCGGGACGCGCCCAAAGACAATCAGCGGATTTCCGGGACTGAACGTGCGCCGGTCAAACCAGGCAAGCACCAGCAATGCAGGTCCCAGCGTCATCAGCAAAAAGTCGAGCGAGCCGGGATATTTGGTGCAATTAAGAAATGAGAACGCCGTAAACACTGCTGACTTCTGGTGCGTCCACGGCGCAGGATCGCCATAGTGGTTCACTGCTCGCAGCGCAATAAAGGCAACCGTCATCGCCAATCCAAGCCTCAGTATGGTTCGGCGGCGCGCTTCTGGTTCCAAGTGGAAAATGCGGCCAAAGCAGAAACCGGCGGCCATCACGCCGATCCACGGCAAGAGCGTATATGTCACCAGCACCAGCTTGCCCGCCACCGGGATCACGCCCGGCTGATGCAGCAAGTTCCAGACCCAAGCAGCGGAGCCGAATTGCTGCGCCCGGATTCCATCCAGGCAATTGTGCAGCAGCATCACGGCCACGCTCAGCGCGGCCAGCCAGCGCACGGGCACGTAAACCAACGCAGCCATGGCCAGCATGCAAATGCCAAAGATCCAGAGAATCAAAAGCAGAATAAGAAAGCGCCAGGAAAAATTGAAGTTATAGGCAAACTGCATCACCGTGAGTTCCAGGGCAATGAACCATACCCCGCGCGTCCACAGAAAGCGCGAGAGCTGGCCTTTCGTGCGGTTGCGTCCGTAAAGATAAACTCCTGTGCCTGCAAGGAACATGAAGACCGGCAGGCAATAATGGGTGATCCAGCGAGTAAAGAAGAGGATTGGCGTGGTTCGGCTGAGATCTGTTGGAGAAAAGACCGCTGCGCTGGCGTGAAAGAAATCCCGCACGTGGTCCAGCGCCATAATGATCATTACCAATCCGCGCAGCGCATCAATGGAAAGTAGCCGAGCGCCAGGGCCCATGGGTTTCGCGAGCATGGCAGGGGGCGCAGATTTCCCGGATTCTAACGGTTTTAAAGAAGAGTGCATGAAGGGACTTATTGTCCCGCATCTGGCAGAAAAATGTCAGCTCTAATCGTGGATACATGGCCGCCATTTTGCCGCCATCACCAAATATCCCGCTTATCTCGGCTTCAGCACCTGGTAGCGAGTGATGGTATAGCCCAGCGCCGCTCCAAGAAATACGTCTGAGGGGAAATGCGAGCTTGTGGTCACGCGGGAAAAGCTGATCGCCGTCGCCATGCCGTACATCACCCACGGCACCCACTTGTGATTGTGGTAGCGGCTGGCAATTACCGTGGCCACTGAAAATGCCCCGGCAGCATGTCCTGAAGGGAAAGAGCTGCCTTTAAATGGCGACTTGCCACCGGCAAAAAACGTATTGTGAAAATCGCCTCCCGGAGGAACGTCGCTGGGCCGCTTTCTGCGTGTGATCGCCTTCACCGCCAGGTCCACAACGGCGGTATCGCCGTAGGCTTCTCCGGCCAGTATCGCGGTGCCTACCTGATAACGGTCCTGCCGCGCATAGCCCGTGATTAGGAGAGCCGTGGGAACGGCTATTACCTCCGCGGTCGTGATCGTACTATCAAAAGTGTCGTTCAGGTGGTCCAGGTTCGTCGCGTGGTCCTGAAAATACGGCATCACATGCGGGTCGGCAACAATCAACCCCGCGGTTACACCGGTGATGCTGAGCGTTGGCAGCCAATGGTGTCCCTTGCCCAGTTGCACCGGAAACGTCCAGATATCTTTTTGATCGCGAAGAAAGTCTTTGGGCAGGCTCTTCCACGTGACTTCACGTGCTGCCGGTGAGGTGCTGCTGTCTCTTTCTGGGCGCGTCGATTGCGCGGGATTATCCGGCAGCCCGCCACCGGTTCCTTGCGCAGATGCGAATTTCGGTGCACCCGCGAGACTTAAACAGAAAACTATAGTAAGTAATGACTGCTTGTTTATGCGGCTCATCAGACTTTCTTGGATGCAGTTCTCTGGTTTTAGGTGGTGCTCCCTGTGAAAGGGCTTGTGAGGAAAAATCCAATATTTACCTACCTTCGCGCCCTTCTCGTCGCGGTCCTGGCGTTCGCGCTGGCAAACCGCATCGATTTGCATCGCCATCGCCTTGCTGTGACTTCATCTATATGCGTGGTGTTCCCTTTGCCTTTTTGAGAGAAGGCCGATTTCAGGGCTTGCATCAAACACTCTGGCTTGGCGCTGCTCTTGATGTTGCCGTGGTTTTTGGCGTCGCTGCCTTATTGGGATGGGCATGGAACCGCCGGGTTGTGAAATAATTGTTGGTTTGCTCCAAGACATCAAAAGAATGTGGCACAGGCACTCTTGCCTGTGCTGGCGGGCAGCGACAGCAAGTAGATAGCTAGAACGTCGCTCGCCACATCGACATTGCAAAAGCGATTTTGGAGCGTAGCGACATAAATAGAACGCTTTAAGCAGCGAGGCCCAGATCGCCGAGCTGCCAGCATCAGGGCAGAACATTGCTTTACAACATCGATACTGCAACAGCGGTTTTGGAGCGACGTATTAATGAAGATACACAAAGGCAGCGAGGCCCGGGGTCCCCAACACGCGCGATTTTCGCGTGGTGGGGTGGGAGGCCCGGATCGCCGAGCTGCTGGCATCAGTGTAGGTCATCACTTTACAAGATCGACACTGCAACAGCGGTTTGGAGCGCAGCGACATAAATTATGGACTTCCAATTAACTGACGAACAATTACAGCTCAAGAAATCCGTGCGCGAGTTTGCCGAGCGCGAAATCCTTCCCCACGTAATGAAGTGGGATGAAGCCAATCACTTCCCCGTTGAAACCATCAAGGAACTCGGACGTATGGGCGTGCTTGGCATGATCTTTCCTGCCGAATATGGCGGCGCGGGGCTGGGCTATGTGGAATACGTGATCGCCATTGAAGAGCTTTCCCGCGTGGATGGATCTGTGGGCATCACCGTTGCGGCGCACAACTCGCTCTGCTCCAACCATATTTTTCTTGCCGGCAATGAAGAGCAGCGCAAGAAATATATTCCCAAGCTGGCCACCGGAGAGTGGCTGGGCGCGTGGGGTCTGACTGAACCTGGCTCCGGCTCTGACGCGGGCGGCGCACGCATGAGCGCAGTGCGCAAAGGCAAAAGAGGCGGATGGGTACTCAACGGCACAAAAACATTTATCACGAATGGCCATCATGCCGATGTCGCCGTGGTGATTGCCGTGACGGACAAGACCGCGCACACGCACGGCCTTTCGGCGTTCATCGTGGAAAAAGGCACAAAAGGTTTTCGTCCCGGAAAAAAAGAAAACAAGCTGGGCCTGCGCGCCAGTGATACGTCTGAGCTGATCTTTGAAGACTGTCATGTTCCGGAAGAGGCGCTGGTCGGAGTGGAAGGCCAGGGCTTTGTCGATTCCATGCGCGTGCTCGATGGCGGCCGCATCTCCATTGCCGCGCTTGGGCTGGGCATGGCGCAGGGCGCGTATGAAGCTGCGCTCAAGTATTCCAAGCAGCGCCGCCAGTTCGGCAAAGCCATCAGTGAATTCCAGGCCATACAATGGAAACTGGCGGACATGGCCACAGAGATCGATGCCGGCCGTTTGCTCACCATGCGCGCCGCCTCCATGAAAGATGCAGGCATGAAGACGACGCAGGAATCGTCCATGGCCAAGCTTTATACCGGCGAAGTTGCGGTGAAGTGCGCCAATGAATGCGTACAGATCCACGGCGGCTACGGCTTTATCAAGGATTATCCGGCGGAAAAGTTTTATCGCGACGTGAAGCTCTGCACCATCGGCGAAGGCACCAGCGAGATCCAGCGGCTGGTGATCGCCCGGCAGTTGCTTAAAGACTGAGACATGCATGAGTTTTGCCGCAAAGGCTAATTTCCCTTCGCGTCCTTTGCGGTGAAATATTTAAGAGAATAGGAAGAGAGTTTGCATTCACCGGGAACACTCCAGCATTGGGTTGATCGCATACGCACCGGCGACGTGCGCGCGCTGGCCCGCGCCATCAGTACCATTGAGGATAACCGTCCTGAATCGCGCGAACTGTTGAAAGCTCTCTTCAACTTCACCGGAAGCGCACGCGTGATCGGCCTTACCGGCGCCCCCGGCGCGGGCAAGAGCACGCTGGTCGATCAGCTTGCCCGCGAATATCGCAAGCAAGAGCGCACGGTCGGCATTCTCGCCGTTGATCCCACCAGTCCATACACCGGCGGCGCGATTCTGGGCGACCGTATCCGCATGCAGTCACACCACGCCGACGCTGGAATCTACATTCGCAGCATGGCGACGCGCGGCAATCTTGGCGGCTTGGCCCGCGCCACCACTGACGCCGCAACCGTGCTTGACGCCGCCGGCAAAGATATTGTGCTGATTGAGACCGTCGGTGTGGGCCAGGATGAAATCGATATTGTGCGCCTGGCCGACGTAACCGTGGTGATTCTTGTCCCCGGCATGGGCGACGACGTGCAGACCATCAAAGCCGGCATCATGGAGATTGCCGACATTTTTGTCATCAACAAAAGTGATCGTGAAGGTGCAGACCGCGTGGAACGCGAGATTCGCTCCATGCAGTCACTGGCTATCCGGTCCGATAAATGGACCCCGCCCATCATCAAGACTGTGGCCATGGACGGCAAAGGTATTCCCGAACTTGCCGCGGCCATTGTGAACTACGAGCAATTTCTCCAGCAGAAAGATCTTCTATTAAAGAAGAAGATCTCAAGCTGGCGTGAGCGTCTGATTGAAATGCTGCGCGACGGCCTGCTGGAACGGCTGCTCAACGAGCGTCTGCCCGAAGAAGAGATTGCGCGCCTCGCCGCCGAAATCGCCGAGCACAAGCGCGATCCGTATACGTTGGTGGAAGAGATTGTTGAAGACAAAACCCACCACGGAGACACGGAAACACGGAGAAAAGAAAAAGTCAGGATCGAGTAATACTTCGCTGCTCTCAGATTGCATTACGGTTGTTTTTAGGACTGATAGTGAAAGTGAGAGCCAATGGCCAAGAACCAAAAGCCAACTGTCGCTATCCAAAGCTAGCGGCTAGAAGCTATAAAAAGCCAGGAGTTGTATTCATGCACACCATTGACCATCTCGGAATCGCCGTCAAATCGCTGGCGCAGGCGCGCAAATTTTATGAGCAGCTCGGGCTGGATGTCCTGAGCGAAGAGACTGTGCCGCATGAGAAGGTCAAGGTGGCAATGATCCCGCTGGGCCAGAGCCGCATCGAACTGCTGGAGGCCACTAGCCCGGACTCCGTAATCGCCAAGTTTGTTGAGAAGCGCGGCGAGGGTCTGCACCACGTCGCCATCCACGTTCCTGATCTCACGCAGGCTGTGGAGAACCTCAAGAAGACCGGGACGCGCTTTGTGTCGGAGGAAATCAAGATCGGCGCCGGTGGACATCTTTACGTTTTTGTCCATCCCTCCTCGACCGGCGGCGTTCTGCTGGAGCTGGTGCAGGACGTACCGGAAGGGGTTTAGCTTCTTTGTCCCGAGCGGAGCGAGGGGCTCCTATCTCAGCTTCTGCTCCGTCAGCAACCCCAACTGGTCCACTCCGGCTGAACGAAGGTCATCCACCGCATTCACCAGAACTCCGTATCTTGCCCGCGCGTCGGCACGGATGTAAACAGTCTTGTTGGCGCGACTAGCCATCGTGTCTCGAACCTTGCGTGTCAGCGCTTCACTGGTCACACTTTCATTGCCTAAAAACATTCTTCCGTCGCGCATCACCGATACGATGAGTGCATCCGGCCTGCTGGCATCGGACATCGCCATCGGATTCGCCGTGTTCGCCAAGTCCACTGGCACGCCGTGAGGCTGCAGCATGGGCGTGATCACCATAAAAATAATCAGCAGCACCAGCATCACATCCACCATTGGCGTAACGTTGATGTTGGAATTGATCTTTGCGCTTTCATTACGCAGGACAATTGCCATATCGCTCCTTACCTATCGCTGAAACGACAATTAGTGCTTCACCACGACCGCTCGCTTCAAGAAATAATCCACCAGCTCGCTCGACGAATTGTCCATCTCCACATCGAACGCTTTGATCTTGGTGGTGAAGTAGTTGAACATCATGACTGCCAGAATCGCGACAGTAAGGCCGAGCGCCGTCGTCACCAG
>DASXKZ010000357.1:0-13890 GCA_036496525.1 Candidatus Angelobacter sp. | reverse complement strand
CGCATTGAGTCCAGTATCTGGCCCGAGGGAAACCGCGCACGCAAAATGGCTAACTGATGGTTGACGAACCCGTAGCCAACGACTTCGTCATCTGCGTCAAAACAGAAACTAGCTCCAACAAAGTCCCTGAATGCCGGGCCGACCGTAATTTCGCTTCGGTTTTTTACATCGTAGGCGAATATGACTTTCTCGTACTCCGCCACGAAATAGCGGTCCCCTGAAGAGAAGTGCATGGCAAATTGGCCCGATTCGTCCGGGCGGGGGTTGTAATGGGCAAGCATGGCTTCAATTCGGGTTTGCTGTTGCAGCTTTTTGCCTTTGTAAATGACCGCGTTGGTCTTTACATCTATGAGCTCCGGTTGAAGTTGCTCATCCATACAGGCAAGTACTTCCCCGGAGTGAGACAGCGAGCTTTCCACGCAGCGAATAGGCAGCGCCAGCTCTCGAATGAACAGGCGCTTCCCTTCCATGCTCCATTTCTGTACACGCAATTCCTTGTCGTAGAACACAATTGCCAGCGAATCCGGCGTAAAGTGCGCTGCATAACTATCGGCTGCGTCGACCCGGAAAAGGTTGGTCACCGGATCAGATGACATCAGGTAAATACTGTTTTCATCCTGGGCCAGCAGGTACTTGCGGTTCGGACTGAATTGCAGTTGGCGCAAATCGCTACGGAGCGGCGGGTTCAGGACCTGTTTGGAGAGAAGCCCGGGAAGGGCCTCTTTCTTTAACGCAAATTCTGATTCTATGACCTCTCCCTGCCATTTTAGGAAGCGTTCTGCCGTCACATTTCCCGCAGCGGGAACATAACAGCTCTGGCCCAGAGGTACGGCTGTGCGCACGAGTTCGCGCAAACGCTTCGCATCATTGCTGGTTCGACCGAACAGATCGGTCCAAAAGCTGCCCTTATTTCCTTTGGTTTGCGCCAGCCGATCAAAGAATTCCACAAATTTTGACGGCTGATATCCCGCGCGCGACATGGCGTAGATAGCGATCCTGTCAGCAATGAGCTGTTCTGCCTCTTCGCGTTTGCGATTGTCTGTCCAGCGCTGTGTTGCTGCCTGGTCCAACAGCCGATTCCACTGGGTTTCCACATCATTGCGGTCGCCCAATCTGTTTACTCCCAGGATTTTCTGCAGAACGCTCGTTAGGTCTATGGCTGGCTGACGGGTAATGATGTGCCCAATTTCATGGCCTATGAGGCCCGCCAGTTCATCTTCGTTCTTCGCAAGGGCAATGATGCGCCTGGAAATATAGATATGCCCACCAGGTATCCCGAATGAATTGTTTTCCGGCAGGTCGATGATCGTAAGACGATAGTGAATGTTGGATTGGGGAAGCTGAGCGAGCAGCTTGTCTGCCAGTTTTTGCAGATAGTCGTTTTCTGGATCAGGAATGATCCTGAAAGCATTTTCAACCTGTGGCGCCAAAATTTCGCCCAGCCATTCTTCCTGCTGTTCGTTGAAGATGTTGGGCTCACGCAAAATGGAGTCATAGGCAGGCAAGCTGCAAGGGCCTGCCGCGGTTTGTGGGTTCGCGCCGCTTTGCGCAGGCGCGATACGGCAGCAGACTCCAAACATGAGAGCTGCAATAAAGAGCAAAGCCTTGGAAAATCGCATGGGAAGCTTCAGGCAGTTTGGGGACGAGCTGCCGATGCAGTGTATGTTAGGTTGCCTTCGAACTCAAGCAAAAAACTGTTTGGGGAGCTGTGAGACAAGTCCAATGAATGATCGCTCTAGCTGAACCTTCTCCTATGCTCCTTCAGAATGCACTTATCCATCACCACAAAAATTCCCGCATTGCGCGCTTTCTCAGCAGCCTCTTCATGGATAACATCTTCCTGTAGCCAGATTGCAGGGACTTTCAATCGGATCGCCTCATCCACCAGATCGGGCACGTACTCAGAGCGCCGAAATACGTCTACCATGTCGATTTTTTCCTCGACCTCGGCCAGAGATGCGACCGCCTTTTCGCCGAGTGAGCCTTTGATCGACGGATTGACCGGTATTATTTTGTATCCGTGGCTCTGCATGTATGCGCTCACGCCATAGCTCGGGCGCAGCGGGCTGTCTGAAAGTCCCACCACGGCAATGGTCTTGGTACGCTTGAGTAGCTGGCCAATTTCGTCAGTCGCGGTTGTCTTCATGGTTTCCAAAGGTATGCTCTCCGTGAGAACAGCATTCTATGAGAAGCTTGTCATCGCCCGAAAGGTTTGTCATTGACGTACGTCACACATGCAATATCTTGGCGGCTACTCTTTTTTCGCACCGCCACGCGACGCCTTCTCCGTATACAACTTGGCCGCCACTTTGCGGATCGTGTCCGGGACGTTCTTGTTGTGGCGCAGACTTTTCAAGTCATAAACGTGAAGCGTCTTAACCAATGTCAGTGAAATATCCAGCGGGCAGCGCGGATTATTGGCCAGATTGCGCACTACCGGATAAAGCTTTAGAAAGCGCCGCTGGCGCGCAATCTCGCGAAAAACGTTCTCCTGCAAGTTCTTGGATGCCGCAAACGACTCCGCCTCGGCGTCCGTCAGCTTGGGCGACGAAAGCACCGCGTTCTGCACCAGACGCGCGGTGTCCCGAATCAATAGGGCTCGCTCTTCCTTTCCGCCAATAAATCCCAGCTTGATTCGCTGGCCCACGTTCAGCTTTGAAACACGCTGCAGCACCGTGAGCTTTTTCTTTTCGGCAGCGTCAAAATCGTCGGGATTTTCGAATGAAAGACCTCGCTTGAGCGCGTCTTCTTTCGCGGCTGCCTGACTGGACGCCGAAGCAACTGCATCTGCTTGCTCTCCCGCCTCTTCCCCAGCACTCGCAGCCGTGGCCTCAGCCGCAGGCTCTTCGTCCTTCACCAATTCAAATGGCTTACCTTCTTCCGCGGCAATGGCAGCGGCGTGTTCCCGCTGAAAGGCTTGTAATGCAGCCTCAGATTCAGGGTCAGGAACAACTTCAAATTCTTGCAGTATCTGCTCAGGCTGTTGCGGAATGGCTTCCGCTTCAGGAGCACGACCGCCCTGTAATTCCTGTGCTTCTTCAGGATTTAGGTTCGCATTCCCCAGCAGCGCTTCCACCACGCCCGGATTGGTACGCGCGCGGGCGCTAGCCAGTAGCATCTTTACCGTCTCACGGGACGCAGTATCCGCAAGCTCCATTAGCAGGCTTTCCGGGATAGCAGGATTCTCAATGAGAGTCGGCATCAGCACAGGACGTCGGTTTTCCGGCTGCCAATAATAGAGAAGCACTTCCGGCGTGGCCGTATCTTTGCTGAGCACTTCCAGCGCAGACTGCGCGTCCCACCCAGCCAGCGTCATGCGCGCATCCTGGCCAAACAGCGGGTGCTGCGCCATATAGACGAGCACTTCCAGCGTTTCCTCGGCAGGGAGCGGCAGAGCGCCCCTGGCGGCAGAGCGCATCACGTTCACCGGCACGGCATTCTTTTTTATGAGTTCAAGAATAGGAGCCATAGGCAGTGTTTAGTAGTTAGTACTTGGTATTTAGCTTTGCCTGACCGATCCATGCCGATCTTGAATGGCGACACAATAGCGAGCTTGCGGCTAACTACCAAATACTAAGTACTGCTGTTCCCATCCCTCCTCGCCACAAGAAATGCCCGGATAAACGGCCTTAGGTCGCCATCCAGCACGCGATCCACGTCTCCCACTTCCATCTTGGTTCGATGGTCCTTGATCAATCTGTATGGATGCAGGACATACGAGCGTATCTGAGAGCCAAAATCAATGTCCAGCTTGGAATCTTCCAGCTTCTTGCTGATGGCGCGCTTTTTCTCCAGCTCGTGTTCATAGAGCTTGGACCGCAGCATCTTCATGGCGCGCTCGCGGTTCTTGTGCTGTGAGCGTTCATTCTGGCAGGCCACAACAATGTTTGTCGGGATGTGCGTGATGCGCACCGCAGAATCCGTGGTATTCACGTGCTGGCCGCCTTTGCCGCCAGATCGATAAGTGTCAATCCGCAGGTCTTCCGGCTTGATGTCCACTTGAATTGAGTCGTCGATTTCCGGCGAGACAAAGACGCTGGCAAAAGAAGTGTGGCGGCGCTTGGCCTGGTCGAACGGCGAAATGCGCACCAATCGATGTACGCCGATCTCACTCAGCAATTGGCCGTAAGCGTAGTCGCCGGTCACGGTAAACGTCGCAGACTTAATGCCGGCCTCTTCCGCAGGCTGGTATTCGTTCACTTCAGTGCTGAAGCCCTGGCGCTCCGCCCAGCGCAGGTAAAGGCGCAAAAGCATCTCTGCCCAATCCTGTGATTCGGTGCCGCCTGCTCCGGGGTGAATAGTGACAATTGCATTGCGCATGTCATGCTCACCGGACATCAGGGTCTGGGTTTCCAGTTTGTCGGCTACTTCGCGCAGTTGGTCGATTTCTTTGCGCAGCTCTTCCACCACAGCTTCGCCTTCGCGGGCCAGGTCAAAGTAAGCCTGGATGTCGTCCGCACGCCGTCCCAGATCGGCGTCCATGGCCAGCGATTCTTCCAAACGACGGCGCTGGCGCATCAGCACCTGCGACTTTTCCTGGTCAGCCCAAACGCTGGGGTCACCGACCTTCTTTTCGATTTCAGCTAATTGTTCGCGGAGTGAAGGAGCGTCAAAGATAGCTCCGCAGATCGCGCACTTTATCGCGCACGGCGGTATATTCGCGTTCTAATTCTTCGACCATAACTTTTATGCGGGGCGGGCTTCAATCATGGTAGCAGCGCGGTAGCGCCAGCGCACAAACACCGCCAGCAATGAGATTATCACACAAGCCCAGGCAAACACGTCGCCATAGCGGCTGTAAAAAGTGATTTCCGTTTGCGGTGAAAAGGGCGCAACCATTGCGGTGCGCACGTTGCGCGGCGCCTTCTTCACCACGCGCCCCAGCGGATCAATGGACGCCGTTGTGCCATTGTTCGTAGCAACCAGCATCCATCGATAGTTCTCCACCGCGCGCATTCTTGCCATTTGCAAATGCTGCGCCGGCGCTCCAGTTTCTCCATACCAGAGATCATCGGAAATATTGATCAGCACCTGTGCGCCGTTGGCGGTGAACTCGCGCACCTCATCGGGGAAAACCGACTCATAGCAGATAAAAACTCCCGCATGCGTCCCGCCCAAGTCAAACACTTTGCGTTGGCTGCCGCGGGCAAAGTCGCCCACCTCATAAGTGAGCTTGTTGGCAAAAAACAGCAAATTCTTAAACGGGACGTATTCGCCAAATGGCACTAGATGGATCTTGTCATATTGCCCAATGACATTGCCATGTGGGTCCATGACCAGGGCAGAGTTAAGCAGTTGCTGATTGCCGTTAACCGCCGGCGTTTCACCCAGCGTCCCGACGACAAGATATGAATTCCTGTCCTGCGCCATCGCCACCAGCCATCGT
This sequence comes from Candidatus Angelobacter sp., assembly GCA_036496525.1. GTDB lineage: Bacteria > Acidobacteriota > Terriglobia > Terriglobales > Acidobacteriaceae > Angelobacter. Next base: position 8,504 of record DASXKZ010000357.1, on the reverse strand, counting down.
TGCACCCGTGGGTCTGCAATATAGAACGGCGCAGGCGATTCCGGCCAGATGATCATCCCTGGATTATTGTCCTTAGGCGCTGCCTCAACACTTTGCTTCACCAGCTCGGAAATAGTCTGATCAAAGAAACTCGGTTTCCATGCTGCCGAATCAAGCAAAGGAACGTTTTCCTGCATTAGCACGGCCTGGCGCGTTGTAGCCAGCGGAGCCAGCTTGGCAAAAACTCCTATTTGCAATGCTATTGCGGCCGCAACAGTGGCAATCATCAGGTTCTTGCGGCGCTGCCCGCGCAGCAGCACTGCGGCCACCAGCGCGCAATTCACCAGCATCACCGCAAACGACAGGCCATAAACGCCGGCCACCTGTGCCATCCGGGCAAACGGGATATTGTCAACTTGTGCGCCGCCCAGCGGGTTCCACGGATCGCCAATTACGCGGTCGCGGAAAAACTCAATGGCTGTCCAAAACACAGGCGCAAGCAGCAAAGGACTGCGGTTCCCTACACCTGATCTCCTCGCCATCAGCACTACCAAGGCAGCAAATGCCCCATGATGCAGCCCCATATAAATGCAGAACGCAATTGTGATCAGCACGGCTGCAATCCCTGGCAACCGGCCATAAACGTGCATTACGGGATAAATCCAGTAACACGTTCCCAGGTACCAGACGATGCCACTGGCCCATCCGATCAAAAAGCCTTGCCACACTGTGAACGGACGAAGAGACTTGCCTTCAGAATCGAACAACTCGCCTTCACCGCCGCGGCCCCGCAACAGCGCATAAAGTAGGGGCGCCATGGCAATCCAGCATAGGAAATACAGGTTTATGTTGGGAAAAACGAGGATCTGCAGCGCGCTCGAGATGAGCGCGAGTATCCAGGCTCTGGGAGGAATGTTCCGCACTGAGCACAGATTTTAACAAACCAAACCGGAGGTTCTACTTTGATTCCTCCAACCCGCAGGACTACAATGCCAAGAGTGAACTTCCTGGTGCACTACATTTTGCCGGTCTTCAAGTACCTGTTTTTTATAGGGCTGATCGGCGCTGTGCCGGTAATTATTGTAACGGCCATAAAAACGGCCCAGAGCATGCTGGAAGAAGATTAGAAATTAGGCGTCGAATCGGGACTTAAGGAATTTGGATCGGCCCTGCAAATAGAGCGTCGTCAGGCGTTCTATTGGTAGCGGCCGTTGTTTACTTTCAAAATGTCAGCAGGCTCAGGAACTGTCCCACCACTTTCGAACCGGGTCCGCATTGTTGTTGCGACCTCGGTTATGCTCACCTTCATTTCTTACTGGCGGGCTGCCGCCATTGTATTGAATGATCTGGGGTCGTCCGCCTTCTATGCTGGCGGCATCGCTGAACAGGCGGTCGGCAAATCAGCTCCGTGGTTCATTCTGGGCGTGATGCTCTTCGCTTTCGCGGTGCGTTCGGTTTACGTGGAAAGCTGTTCCATGTTCACCCGCGGCGGCGTCTATCGCGTGGTGAAAGAAGCTCTAGGCGGGGCATTCGCAAAGTTCAGCGTTTCCGCGCTGATGTTTGACTACATCCTTACCGGCCCGATTTCCGGCGTGGCAGCGGGCCAATATATTGCCAGCCTCATCAATGAGCTGTTTACCACCGCGGACACCCATGGATGGGTCCCAAAAGCCATGCATCAGATGTTTCACGGCACGCCGCAAATTGACGTGAACCATGCTGCCGCCGCATTCGCTTTGCTGGTCACCGTGTACTACTGGTGGGAAAACATCAAGGGCATAGAAGAGTCCAGCGACAAAGCGCTGCGTGTAATGCAAATCACCACCGTAATGGTTGTGATCCTGATGGGATGGGCCTTTTACACCGTCGTTCACAATCAGGCCCCTCTGCCTCCGTTCCCTATACCGGAAAATCTTCACTTCAGCGCTGAGGCGCTGGGCTTTTTAAAGACCACTGATTTGGCCAAATCGTTAGGGCTGTTTGGAATCCTGATAGCCTTTGGCCATTCCGTGTTGGCCATGAGCGGCGAGGAATCTCTGGCCCAGGTGAACCGGGAAATCGCAAGTCCCAAACTGCGCAACTTGAAGCGGGCCGCACTGATTATTGCGATCTTTAGCTTTGTCTTTACCGGCATCGGTTCCCTGCTGGCCGTCATGATAATTCCCGACAACGTTCGGGTTTCAGTTTACAAAGACAATCTGATTGCCGGCATGGCCATGTACATGGTCGGCCCACAGATGTTAAAGCTGATATTCCGAGTGTTTGTGGTGGTAGTCGGGTTTCTGATTCTCTCCGGCGCTATCAACACGTCAATCATCGGCTCCAATGGCGTATTAAACCGCGTTTCTGAAGATGGCGTGCTCACCGACTGGTTCAGGCGTCCGCACAGAAGATTCGGTACCAGTTACCGCATTATTAATATGATTGTCGGGCTGCAGCTATTCACGATTATTTTGAGCCGCGGCAACGTATACCTCCTTGGTGAAGCCTACGCTTTCGGTGTGATCTGGAGTTTTACCTTCAACAGCCTGGCCATGCTTGTGCTGCGCTTCAAGTACAAAGGTGAACGCGGATGGCGTGTGCCCCCGAATATCCGAATTGGCAAGACCGAAGTTCCACTTGGGCTAATATCGGTTCACCTGGTGCTGCTCTCCACGGCCATTGTGAATCTCTTCACCAAGCAGGTAGCCACCGTGGCAGGGCTGGCGTTTTCTTTTGCATTTTTCTTCGTCTTTACCGTCTCAGAAAAGATTAACAAGCGGAAGTTCGCTCATGTGGAACAGCAGATGAAGGAGCATTTTCATCTACTGCACCAGGAGACGATCGAACGGGAAACGGTCCAGGTACGTGCCGGGAACGTGCTGGTGACAGTGCGCGATTACAACACGCTCAACCATCTGCGCTGGACGCTGGAAAACACTGACACCGGCGAGGCGGACGTTGTGGCGATGGAAGCACGCCTAACAGGCTACGGCAGCGCTGACCGCGATTTGGCAATGGAGCAGATCTTCAGCGACTACGAGCAGACACTCTTCACCAAGGCTGTCTCCATCGCAGAGAGCTACGGCAAGACGATTTCCCTACTAGTGGTGCCGGCCCGTGATGTCTGGTCTGCCATTGTGCAGACTGCGAATGCTTTGGAATCTTCTGCTGTGGTGTCTGGGGTTTCAAGCAAGATGACCGGCGAAGAACAAGCTTTCCGGCTGGGCCAGGCTTGGGAAGCCATGCCGGAGCCCAAGCGCCAGTTCGTATTCCAGGTGGTGCGGGCCGACTCCACCGTCGAAAGCTACCGCATTGGTCCACACACGCCCACCATGAAGACGGAAGACGTCCATCTGGTGCACAAGATCTGGTTGGATATTAAGCGACTCCCGGGAACCGAGGACATTCACCACTCTGACATTGTTACCCTGGCCCTGACCCGGCTCTCTCGCGATTACAGCGTTGACAAAGACGATGTGCTTAAGAACCTGAAGAAGGGTGTACGCGGCGCTCCGCCCGCAACCAGCAGTTACATCCGCGAACCAGACGCTGACGGCAGCTCGCAAAAAAGAACAGAGGCCCCGCGGCGCGAACAGCCTATGCCGCCCGTGACGGGACCAAGATAGTTGCTGTAATTTTATAAGGATTGCGTTGCGGGCTAAAGCCTGTTCGCGATTCCGTCGGCCGCATGTCTCTTGCCCGCGCTTCCGGTCAGCAATCTCTCTCGTACAAATGCCGCAATCTCCTCTGTGACGTACGGAGGCGGCTGGATTTTGAAGATTGGCTTCCCTGCCAGCGCGTCCATGGATACGGTCTTCCACTTCGCTCTGGCTTCAGACTGGTGCAGGATCACCGCATCCGCGCGACCAAGAAATTCTCGCGCTGAATCCTTGAAATCTTCCGTATCTGCATCCAGCACCGTGATATATAGGTCAGGACGTAAAAATTTGATTACGCTGTTCGATTCCATGATCACGTTTTCTGCTCCGGCAATTTTGCGCTCGATGTCCGGCATGGCCTCGCCCAACCGGCCTTGCCGTGTGCGCACCCAGAGTGACCGCTTCGCGCCCGCCACAAGAAAACGCGACGTATCGCTTTCCCCGCTCAGGTCTTTTTCATCGCTCAGGGCGCGAAAGTGATCATCGCCGGTATCGCAATCACAGGGTTTGCCATCGGCAGAGCAGATGCCGTGGCCGAACTGCGTGATCTTCAAGGCAGTCCAGTTAAATTCCGGCAGCGCGGCAATCAAACCGGCAACCACGCTGGTTTTGCCTACGCTCCGCGAATGCCCGCCAATTACAACGATTGCCATACTGCTATTTTCGCAGGTTTTATGCGCTTAAGAACCCCAAACTGTAGATGGCCGCTAGAGAATTGCTTTTTGGCGCAATGGCCTACAATTGAGCTGTGATTTCCTGGAGCGGGCGCTGGCCCGTCCGTTATCTGATTGCGACAATCGCTGTGGCGCTACCCATCGCCGTGCTGGAAAAGGTGCGCCCGGAGCTGAGCCAAACCAGTGTGGCCCTCATCCTTGTCCTTCCGGTCATTCTTGTCGCGGTCACGCAAGGACGCGGGCCAGCGCTCTATGCTTCCATCCTGGTCGGTTTGTCATTCAACTTTTTCTTTATCGGCCCATACTATTCATTCCGGATTACGCGCCCGGAAGACGTAGTCGCTTTCGTTGTTTTTGTCACTACGGCGGTGTTGGTAGGCCAGCTTTCGTCGCGACTGGAAAAGCGCGTATTGCTGACAGAGAAGCAAAGCAAAGAGCTGGTGCATGTCCGCGGCAAATTTGAACGGGCTGCCGCCCAGGCCGCCGAAGCCGATGCTCTGCGCAAGAGCGAACAGCTAAAAACCGCGCTGCTCGACGCCGTCACGCATGACCTGCGAACGCCGCTGACATCGATCAAAGCCGCCATCTCCACCATCCGGGCGGAATCGGTTTCTCCGGAAGTGCAGCGTGAACTGTTTGAGGTGATTGAACAGGAATCTGACCGGTTGAACCACTTCATTCAAGGCATGATGGACCTGGCAAAACTGCAGGCAGGCGAGGTCACGCTGGCCAGCAGAAACGTTGCGCCGGAAGAAATGGTAGAAGACGCGCTGCTCCGCGCCGGACCTCTGCTTGACGGACACCCAGTGGAGGTCGCCATTGCCAGCGGCCTGCCCTCTCCCAAGGTCGATCCTCGATTGATTTCACAGGTGATTTTTACCCTGCTGGAAAATGCGGCCAAATATTCGGGCCCCTCCGCCAAGATCACGATATCGGTTGGGCAGAAAGAAGGCAGTATCTTCTTCGCTGTTGCCGACGAGGGGCCCGGCATCCCGGCAGAACTGCGTGGGAAGGTATTTGAAAAATTCTTTCGTGCTGGCTCCCAGCCCGGTCTGGGAATGGGATTGGCCATTGCGCGAGGCATTGTTCAGGCCCACGGCGGCAAGATATGGATTGAGGATGGTCCAGAGCGAAAAGGAACAAGCGTGCAGTTCATGGTCCCGTTGAATGATACGTCGTGGGAAAATCCACTTCAGAATAGAGCTTCAACAAGTGATGTTCCCCGTAATGGCGATGTCTCGGTGACCAAGACTTTTTATAATGCGGAAAGGTCCGGTGAACACTCATGATAGACGATCCCAAGAAAATACTTGTCGTCGATGACGAAGCACAGATCACGCGCGTGCTGTTGCGCGGCCTGGAATCCTCCGGATATCAAGTTCGCGCGGCGAATGATGGCCGCGCCGGCCTGGAAGCTTTCCGCACATGGCTGCCTGACTTGGTCATCACCGATCTATCAATGCCGGGATACACCGGCCTGGAACTGTGCGAACGGATCCGGCAGCTCTCAGAAGTGCCTGTGCTCGTTCTGTCGGTCAAAGAAGATGAGCCAACCAAGGTCAAGGCATTTGATCTGGGCGCGGACGACTACGTTTCCAAACCATTCGGCATGGCTGAACTCACGGCGCGGGTTCGAGCATTGCTGCGCCGCTCGGCCACGCCGCCGCAATCCGATGCTGCCTATGAAGCCGGCGATTTCAAAATTGACCCGCAGCAGCGTCTGGTGGAAGTCAACGGCAAGGCCATTCATCTAACGCCTAAAGAGTACGACATGATTCAATACTTTCTCGCGAACCGCGGGAAAGTTCTCACCCATCGCGCCATCCTCACGGCGATCTGGGGCAGCAACAGCACGGAGCAGCCGGAATATCTGCGCGTCTTCATTGCCAATATCCGGAAAAAGCTCGAACAAGACCCGCGCTCTCCCAAATACATCAAGACCGAGCCTTGGATCGGCTACCGGTTTGATCCCGAATAACTGCTTTTTCTTCCTTCTTGCTGAAATCTTAATGCCTTCTTAATGCCCTGCGGACGTATGTTCATTGATGGAGCAGGCATTATGAATGCAACGTTAGAGAAACTCCGTCGTCCGGCCGTCCCGGTTTTTGTGGCGACCACCGTGATGCTCTCCTTCATTTCTTTCTGGCGCGCCGCCGCCATTGTGCTCGCTGATCTGGCTTCATCGGCGTACTACGTTGGCGGTGACACGGAAAACGTAATCGGCAAGAGCGCACCCTGGTTCGTGCTGGCCGTCATGCTTTTCAGCTATACCGTGCGAGCTGTTTACATTGAATCCAGCAGCATGTTTGTTCGTGGAGGCGTGTACCGCGTGGTGAAAGAAGCCATGGGTCCTACGCTGGCTAAACTTTCCGTTTCAGCTTTGCTTTTTGATTACGTTCTTACCGGCCCCATCAGCGCCGTTTCCGCCGGACAATATATGGCCGGGTTCGTGCAGGATTTGAGCGCCCGAACAGGCCATCCTATTCACGTCCCGATGAATGCTTTTGCCGCGGTCTTTGGCGTTGTGGTAACAGTGTATTTCTGGTGGAAAAACATTCAGGGAATTCATGAATCGAGCCAGAAGGCGTTGCGGATCATGCAGATCACCACGGTAATGGTGGTGATTCTTATTGGATGGTGCCTTTTTACTCTCTCCCGGACTGGCTTTCACCTGCCACCCGCTCCGGTCATGTCAAACATGAAGTTAAATGGCGATTTTTTTGGCTGGCTCCATGGTTCCTGGTTTTCACATTTGACGTTCGTCGTCCTGCTGGTAGGCTTTGGCCATTCTGTTCTGGCGATGAGCGGTGAAGAATCTCTGGCCCAGGTCAATCGTGAAATCCAGGCGCCCAAGCTCAAGAATTTAGAGCGCGCCGGGGTGGTAATTTTTCTCTATAGCCTTCTATTCACGTCGCTCGTCTCGTTCTTTGCCGTAATGATCATTCCGGATAGCGTGCGGCCAACGTATTTTGGCAACTTGATCAGCGGCCTGACGATGTACATGACTGGTCCTTACAACCTCAAGCTACTATTTCAGGGCTTTGTAGTGATTGTGGGTGTGCTGATTCTATCCGGCGCAGTCAACACGGCAATTGTGGGCGCAAACGGCGTGCTGAATCGCGTGAGTGAAGATGGCGTGCTCACGCCGTGGTTTCGCCGGCCGCACAAAAAACACGGGACCACTTTCCGGTTGATCAATTTGATCGTCGGCCTTCAGGTGTTAACCATCGTTATCAGCGGCGGAAACGTTTACTTGCTGGCGGCGCTTTATGCCTTTGGCGTTATCTGGAGCTTTGCCTTCAAAGCGCTGGCCGTGCTGGTGCTCCGTTTTACCCATAAGGAACCGCGCGAATGGAAAGTCCCCGGCAATCTCAAGATCGCTGGCGTAGAAATTCCCATCGGATTGGGATTGATCGCACTTGTACTGTTTCTGGTTGCCGTAACCAATCTCTTTACCAAACCCTCGGCCACGATTGCCGGCGTCGCTTTCAGCATCATCTTTTTTGCGTTATTCACGGTCAGTGAGCGCCTGTCTGCTCGCGCCCGTAAAGACGCTGACCGTGTTGAACAGTTTCGTGTTTACAGCAATCCCGAGCTTACAAATAAGGGGTTGAGCGTAAGGCCGGGCAATGTGCTGGTGGCAGTGCGCGACCCGGAAAATCTGGCCTATCTGCGCGAGGCGCTGCAACGCACCGATACTTCCCGTCAAGACGTAGTGGTCATGACGGCCCGGCTCTATCATCGCGAGCATTCTTTTAGCGGCAGCGCGATCTACGAAGCCAAAGACATCTTTGATCATTACGAGCAAGAACTATTCAGCGCGGTGGTTTCCGCCGCTGAAAAGCAAGGCAAACCGGTTTCACTTCTGGTGGTACCCGGTAGCAATGTCTTTGACACTATTCTCATGACCGCGCAACAGCTCCTTTCTGACAAGGTCGTCACCGGGTATTCGGAAAAGCTTTCTCCTGACCAGCAAGCCAAGCTCACCGGAGACGCCTGGGAACACCTGCCTGACCCCAAGCCTCGATTGTCGCTTGAGCTGGTTGATCGGACGGGAACCACCGTTCAATATTGCCTGGGGCCTCACACGCCGACTCTGCGTCCTGAAGACGTGCAATTGATGCACTCAATTTGGCTGGACCTGACCAAAGACTTTGAATTCAGCGGCCTTCATCACTACCATGTGGTGGCACTCGCTTTAAGGGAGCTG
>DASXKZ010000356.1:0-12285 GCA_036496525.1 Candidatus Angelobacter sp. | reverse complement strand
GATGTCCCGATCAACCGACGGAAAATTTTCCTCAGCTCAATCACCTCCAGCGGACACTCCTTCCAGTTATGCTTCCAGCACACAATCCCGTCACAGCCATCAATCCTGTGCCCGTGCCGCAGAAAATTCCGGCTTTCAAATTCAAACTCAAGTTTCAATCGCTGCAACTGTCCCTTTACTACCTCGCGCAACGCCTCGCAGTCCGGGAACGCGCTCTGGAAACGCAGCACGCTAAACCCCAGTTGCCGCGCCACCAGTCCAAACGCAAACACCACGCCCAGTTCGTTCAGCGGCTCGTGGACCATCTCCGGCAGATTGATCAGCGGGCCGTAGAACGGGCGGTCCCGGAACACATCTTCTTTGCGTGACCGCTGGTGCCCGCTGCGTACTTTCACCTTGCAGTCTTTTTCCGTCTGCACGCCAATCATCTTCAGCACGTCCTTCCATTGGCTTTGCATCTTTTGCTTCCTGGCAAACCGGACGAAAGCATTAGGCACGCTGGTCCAGTTTCCATAGCGGGTATGGAACGGCATGTCGCTGAAGCGTCCACGGCTTTCATATTCGGTCACCGTGGGAATTTTTCCCAGCTTGCGTGCGACTCTGGCCCAGTCCAGCAGCACCGTGGACTCTTGCTGCCGAAAGCCGGAGCCGCTGGGCCGCAGCCCGGCAAGTTCCAACGCCGCTTTCAGGCCGCCAAAGTGTTTGTGCAGCGCTTCTTCTGAAATGCGCGCGGTCAAGCGTAGTTCCCGACGGCTTGGGTTGTGTTTAAGTTTCCTGGCCACGAACGGATGGCTTGGAGGATTTCTGTTTTTGACATGGTTTCTTCTCTCGGAAGGGATTTTTAGGGAAATTTCGGAACTGGTTTCAGCAGACTTGGGGTTGTTTCGGGCAAAACAAAAGCCACCCGGTTGTGGGTGGCTCTATATACAAAAAAACTTGTGGAGCGCAGGCGCCCTCGCCTGCGGGATTCGGGTTTCAATTTTCAGGAGATTAAGGAAGCTCCCGCAGCTAAAACACAAGAGCTAGCGACCAGCAGCTAGTGGCTAGCAGCTGTCTTCCAGACACACTTATAGCGCACAAGTTTGAAGGCTCAAAAAACATAAGCTGCGGCTAACTTGCGGATAGCCAATCACTTAGGCTGATCGGACACTTCTGGGTGCAGGCCTTTGATCTCGCCCAGCAAACCGCACTTTGCTGGCGTCCCCATTGGACTGTACGGGGCAAGCCGCTGCCGCTCCCGGCTGTAAAACTTAGACGCATCATAGCAAATACACGGCGAACAAAGCAAGCGGAAAATGCGCGCCGATTCAGTGCATTGAGTTGCATTCTCCCCGGAGGTTTGCGAACGCCGGTGACGGTCTCCAAACCCAGCAGAATCCTGGACGACACAGGCGCCGGTATGCAGTTCCGATCTACAAATGGATTCGGGTAGGAGGCATGTACAGGTGTATGATTTGTTCACTGCATGGCCACTGCAAGCACTCCTCCAAGCCTATCCGTCGAAGATCTGTTGACCAAAGGTTATTTTCCGGATCGTGTTATTCCACCCGTCAACTCGCTGGCACTCTCTGCCGCGATTACCGATATTCTCGCCTACATCCGACCCAAGGCTACTAACATTCTGAACAGGGTAAAAGATGCGGCGTTTCCCCGAGGGCGTTGTGTCACGCAATCGGTACCGAAGCGTAAGCATTCCAGAAGAACCCTGTCGATTCCTAATCCGCTTCACCAGTCGGTATTGGCAGACGAAATCGCCACTAACTGGCATGATCTTGAAAGTTTCTGCGCCAAATCTCCAATATCCCTTAGCGCTCCAATAAAAGGCACTGACCGTGCTCTACAAGCCAAGCATGACCTCAGCAAGCAGCCACTGTTCCGAGTGCAACAATCAGTAGGTGCGAGGTATCTGTTAACGACCGACATAGCCCGCTACTACCCTTCAATATACACACACAGCATACCCTGGGCTCTTCACGGCAAAACACAGGCGCGATCCGATAAGAAGTACAAGCTAACAGGCAATCGCCTCGATCTTTGGTTAAGAGAAACGCAAGACAAGCAGACGGGGGGAATTCCGATTGGATCCGACAGCTCTTTTCTCATCGGCGAGATCCTAGGAACTGCCTTGGATATGGAACTGCAGTCTAAGCTTCCTTCGTTGCGAGGTGCGAGGTCAATCGACGATTACTATCTGTATTTCGCAACGCAATCCGATGCAGAGAGGGGACTGGCTGCTTTTCACGAGGTTGCGCGGCAATTCGAGCTGGAAATAAACGATTCAAAAACTGAGATTATTCAATTACCAGAGAGGCTCGAACCACCTTGGAAAAGCGACCTGCGAAGGCTCATCATTCGAGAAAGCGGACAGGCTCAGGCAACGGACTTGCTTACCTTGTTTGATAATGCCTTCCAGCACGCACAGAAGTTTCCCTCTGACAGTGTGCTCACTTACGCTGCCAAGCAAACGTTAACCGCGAATATAACCGAAGAAAACTGGGGATTCTGCGAAGGGTTGCTGTTAAAAGCCGCCTTAGCTGAGCCCAGCATGCTATCAGTACTGGTCGACCTCTACGAAAAGTATGCTGCTTATCACACTGGCAACGACGCACTTTCAGCCACAATCGAAAGCATCTGTTCTTATCACGCACCACTGCAACAAGGCAACGAAGTTGCTTGGGCGCTTTGGCTTGCGAAGAAAATGAACATTTCCATCCAGAAGACTGTCGGAGATAGAATCGCAAGACTCGACGATGACGTAGTTGCATTGATTGCTTTGGATATGAATAACCTAGGGCTATTGGATGCCTCGGGTTTTACAAAATGGCGAAGTTATATGACAGCCGGAAATTTATATGAGAATCATTGGCTGATTGCTTATGAGGCACTCGAGCAGGGCTGGCTACCTTCTAAAAGCGGCAGCGATTATATTGAATCAGATGACTTCTTCTCAATTCTGCGTTCTAACAACGTGCGCTTTTACGGTGCCGCTATTGTCGATACAGCTAGCTTCTTTGAATATGATGCAGACGAAGATGACTTATCAGGCGACGGTGATGATGAGGAATTGCTGATTGAAGAAGATGACGAGCCGTCAGATAACAGTGACCACGATGAACTATTGACAGAGTAGGAACATGGAGACGCGCAAATCCGCGTCCCAGTTCGTGCTGCGGCACGGCCGCGTCCACTCTACCTGATCACCCCAGAGAAAATGAAATCATGTTGCCAGTCCTGCTTGTAGCCCTTCTGACGCAGATAGGTTGAGAGCTGTGCCCAGTGCCGGACGCCGTGCAGCAAAGCATGAATAAAGATCTTGCGGCGGCTGGCGGTGAGCTCACCGGCGCGCGTGGGAAACGTCAGCTGGCCGTCCCAGTCAGGATCGTTGGCGGCGATAGCGAAGCTGCGGAGGTCTTCCAGGCTTTTGCGGCCCAGCGCGAATATTTTGTCGCCAATCTGCTCTTTACCGGGCTTCTCTTCACCCGGCTTCGCTCCGGTCAACTGAGCAACCAGCGATTCAAACTCAGTAACGGGCATGTTCAGCAGGCGTTCAGCGTAGCGCATCTGCACAACCACGATGTGCAGCACCAACTCCCTCACGGTCTTGGTCTGGGCAATGTCACAAGGCAGGTCCATCGCCTCTGGATGTTGCTTGAAGAAGTCGCGCCAGTGATTGCTTTCTTCCGCCGCATAATCCAGCAGCTCGCCGAAGCTTAGTCCACGCATGGGAGCACCTCAGAAAAATGGTATCAAAAGCGGCTCTTGGCGTTTCGCTCTTGGCTCTATGGGACAAAAACTCTCGCCAGTTTCTTCTCCGCGCCTCCGCGTCTCCGTGGTGAGCTTTTGGTTTTCGCTCGTGCCGTCCAACGGCGGATAAAGAGTGGCTTGTGGGTAAAAAATTAAAAGGGGCACGGCTTCCGGGTCCATGCCCCTTTAATTTATGACGGATGAACTTGCCTCGTTAACTAATAGAGTCGTGCGCCGCTTAAAAAATATAGCTTGAGGCGAGAAACCTCTCATTTTTTGACCGCTCCAAACCCCTGTGTCTCAATGGGTTTGAGGAACGGACCGAGGAATCAAAGAGTTACGGGCGCGGCCTGGAACTTCATCTATTCCAGCCCGCTAAATCGCTATAATGAAACGAATGGTTCGTGACGGGATCTATTACGCCCTGGGGATGGCTGTGGTTGCCGCCGCGATTGGCTGGCTCACGCACTCACTCGCCTTTGCTGCTTTGCCTATCCTGCTGGGGGCTTTCTTCCTCTGGTTTTTCCGCGATCCTGAGCGCACCATTCCTGCCGGTGACGGCCTGATCGTTTCGCCCGCCGACGGCAAAGTGACTTGCGTGGAGGCCACTCAGCTCAACGGCGCGCCCTGCACGCGCATCAGCATCTTTCTAAATGTATTCGATGTTCACGTGAACCGTTCGCCCATCAGCGGCGTGATCAAGAGCGCGGTTTACAAGAAAGGCCAGTTTGGCAATGCCATGTCGCCGCAATCAGCGGACGACAACGAACAAAACACCGTCACCATGGAAGGCGATGGCATGACCGTGGTCTTTAAGCAGATTGCCGGGTTGCTGGCGCGCCGGATCGTATTCAATCACAAGCCGGGTGAAAAACTGGCGCGTGGACAGCGCGTCGGTCTGATCAAGTTTGGCTCTCGGACTGACGTGATTTTCCCCCAGCCGGCTGAAATCGCGGTAAAGCTGGGCGATCGCGTTAAGGGAGGCGAGAGCATTCTGGCGAAAGTAACCACGTCGCGCAAATCGCCGGCCTTACCCAAGCGGGAAAACACAGGTGCCTTCCGATGAAAATGCCGGCGCCCATGCGGCGATGGGAAGACCACCTTCCGCCGGTGGGAAAAAACCGCATGCGCAAAGGCATGTACATTCTGCCTTCATTGTTTACTGCTGCAAACATTGGCGCAGGTTATTACGCGCTAAGCCAGACTCTGCAGGGCACGGCGCAGGAGTTCTGGCATTTTGACCATGCTGCCTTGGCGATTGGCATAGCCGTAGTTGCCGACGGACTGGATGGCCGCATTGCCCGCATGACCAACACCACCAGCGATTTTGGCCGCGAATTTGATTCGCTGGCGGACGTAATCACCTTCGGCGTGGCTCCAGCGTTGCTGGCCTGGATGTGGGGCTTTGGCCTGCTGCCTGATCGCGGCTTCCCCGCCGTGCATGACAAGATGGTGCAGCTGGGATTGATCGCCACATTCATTTTTCTGGTGGCGGGCGCAAGCCGTCTGGCGCGATTCAATATCCAGGTAAATCCGCAGCCTTCCAATCCAGGACGCCCGGGAAGAAAATATTTCGTCGGCCTGCCCATTCCTGCCGGGGCCGGAGTGGTTGCCGCCACCATCCATCTGGTGCGTGGATATCCCATCTTGTGGCCGCAACTTGCCCCGATATGGTTTGCCCTGCTGATCGCCGTCGGCTTTCTCATGGTGAGCACGTGGCGCTTCTACAGTTTTAAAGACCTGAACCTGCGCAATCGGCACCCGTTCCAGATCTTTATTCTTATCTGCGGATTCCTGGCGCTGCTGGTAGCTTTCCACCACTACATGCTTTTCATTGTGGCCATTTCGTATGCGATGAGCGGAGTCATCACGCGGCTCTCTTACGTCTTTAAGCGCAAGCCGCCAAAGCCTGACCATGGATATAATGAGGCTCCAGAGCCCCGATGAAAACTGAGACACAGAACCTTTTCCGCGTGGCGATTGTGGGCGCCGCTTCCCTCAAAGGCAAAGAACTCAAAGACGTGCTGGAAGAACGCAACTTCCCTGCCGCGGAAATCAAGCTGCTGGATGACGATGAGTCATTGGGCCAGCTGGAGCGCGTCCAGGATGAAGTAGCGCTGGTGCAGCCTGTGGGCCGCGACGAGCTGGCGCAGATGGACTTCACGTTTTTCGCCTCAGATGAAGATTTCACCCGCAAAAACTGGAAGCTGGCGCGTGAAGCCGGCAGCGCTATTGTCGATATGTCATACGCGCTTGAGAACGAGCCCGGTGTTCCCGTAAGCGCGCCCTGGATTGAGCGCGAACTGGGTGAGATCACGCAGTTCACGCTGGAGTCGAGCTCGATAGTGATGGCACATCCTGCAGCGGTGACGCTGGCGCTGTTGCTGCTGCGCGCGCGCAAGGCTGGATCAGTCCGCAACACCATTGCCACAATTTTTCAACCGGTATCTGAGCGTGGCCGCCAGGGAATGGACGAGCTCCACGAGCAAACTGTAAATCTTCTTTCATTCCAACAGATGCCCACATCGGTATTTGATTCGCAAGTTGCATTCAACATGCTGGACCGTTATGGCCGCGCTTCGAGTCGGCCGTTAGAGGCAACGGAACGCCGCATTGCCGCGCATCTGCGCAAGCTGCTGGGCGCGCACGCTCCGATGCCGGCTATGACCCTGGTACAAGCGCCGGTTTTCCACGCGCATACTTTTTCCATTTACATTGAGATGGCCGCACCAATGGCAATTGGCGATTTTGCCCGTAGCTTGGTGGGCGAGCATGTGCAGATTGCGCGCTCGCCAGAAGATTCTCCTAGCAATGTAAATGTTGCGGGCAAGGATGAAATCATGGTCGCTGTGCGCCGTGATGTCGTCCATGAAAACGGCTTCTGGCTCTGGGCCGCTGTCGACAACCTTCGCCTGGCCGCGCTCACCGCCGCCGACTGCGCCACTGCGCTGGCCGCTGTCCGGCCACATGGAAAAGTGCAGTGAGGTTCGCGCGTCACATTTTTCTGCTGGCTGCCATGGCCACTCTCGGCTGCGGCTACCACACCGCCGGACATGCCACGCGCATTCCTGCCAGCGTGCGCACCATCGCCGTGCCGGTGTTCATCAACCAGACGCAGACCTACCGTATTGAGCAGATTCTTACGCGTGATGTTGTCCGCGAATTTCTTGCGCGCACGCATTACCAGATCGCCAATGATTCCGGCAAATCCGCCGATGCCGTGCTGAAAGGCACCGTCATCTCCGCGCAGGCCGCGCCGCTCACCTATGACGCGCAGACCGGCCGAATCTCCAGCGCCGTGGTTACCGTGTCAATGAAGGTTTCTCTCGTCGATCACGCCGGCCACACGTTCTTTGAGAACCAGAATTACACCTTCCGGCAGCAATATCAGGTCTCGCGTGAAGTCACCAGCTTTTTTGAGGAAGAGACTCCGGCGCTTCAGCGCATGTCGCAGGATTTTGCCCGCACTCTTGTCGGCGACATCATGGAGGCCTTCTGATGCCGGGGCGCAGCTTTGCTCCGGCAGAAAAGTTCGCGTCAGAAGTTGCGGGCCGCAAGCTTCGTCCGGCGTATGTGCTCATTGGCGACGAAGTTTTCTTTCGCGACCAATGCCGCCAGGCGCTTTTGCAGCACCTTGTTCCCGCCGACATGCGCGACTTCAGCCTGCACGATCTTGATCTTGCGCAGGTGAGCGTTGCTGAAGTGCTGGACCGCGCACGCACGCCCTCGCTCATGGCGCCGTTTCAGGTCTTCTTTGTGCGCAGCGTCAAAGAGCTTTATGGACGCGGCTCGCACGCCGACGAATTTGCCGCCATTGAAGCCTACATGAAAGATCCCAATCCGGATGCGGTAATCATCTTCGTCGCAGACCACATCAGCATTCCTGCCGATGTCCGCCGCATGGAAATGCAGGACAAAGACCGCTATGAGCGCATCCGTGAAACCCTTGGTGAGTATTGCGGCATCGTGGAACTGGCGCGCGTTGAAGAAGCTGACGGCATGCGCTGGATCATCGACCAGGCGCAGAAAGAAAACGTAAAAGTTGATCAGGACGCAGCCCGCGAATTGATTGACGCCCTTGGCGCGGACATGATGCTCGTGAGCCATGAGCTGGAAAAGTTGATCCTCTATGTCGCCGAGAAAAAGCACATCACGCTGGGCGATGTTGAGAGCATGGTGCTCGCCGCAAAGCAGCGCTCCTTGTACGAACTTACTGACGCCATTTCCGCCCGCGATAAGACCCGCGCGCTCAGCGTGCTGGACGCGCTGCTCTCCACCAGTGAAGGTGATGACGCCGCCATCGGCCACCTTTATATGCTGGCCCGCACCTTCCGCCAGATGCTGGTGATTCTGGAAAAGAACGTCCGCGACTCCCGCGCTATCTGGCAGGCGCTGTGGCAGGGCTTTCGCCTGCCTCCCTTCGCCGCTGAAGACGTGATCCGCCAAGCCCGCCGCTATAAATCCCGCCGCGACCTCACGCGCGCTCTCAAGCTGATCGCCCGCGCCGATCTGGCTTTGCGATCGAATGCCCCCAGCAAACGCCTGGTGCTGGAGAATCTGGTAATGCAACTCTGCGAAGAACCCAAGGTGGTGGCGACGGAGTGGATGCAGGAAGAGCTGCCCGTTTAGGCTGCGAATCAACGCGAATGAACGCGAATCACAATTAAGCCGGCCCGCAACAGCGATAATTATTGGTCCTGGGGCGTTTAGCCCTGGGGTGGCGGAGTTAGAGATTCAAGCGCCGTAGATGCGGAACAAACGAGCTGGATTCAGGATACGCTCATGTCTGCGGACCGAAGGTATTTGCAGGCCGCTTTATGCTCGCCGAAATAGAATGGGTTAGCCGGCGCATTCGAGATAGGCAAACAAGACATGGAACCAACGTACGAAGAGCAATTCACAGCATTTATTGATTTCTTGGGGTTCAGCGAAACAAGTATCAATACAGACGACGCCACGCGACTAAAAGTGCTAGACCTCTTGTTGTCGCTCACTTTACTTCGAGGCGAGTTTGATATCAAATCCACCGCTCAGGAAACAGGCACAACGCACTCTATTAAGCCAGCCATAAGCACTTTTTCCGATCATATAGTCATAAGCTATCCCCTAAAGGCGATCCAGACTGGCATGGTATCCGACGAACGCACTACCGGTTCCGTTATCATCCTGCAGTTCCAGCGCCTCCTCGCAAGCATTGCGGCAGCTGCACTCCGAATCGGATTCCTAGTGAGGGGCGGGGCCACTATTGGGAAGTTGTATCATGCGCGAGGCGTCGTGTTTGGAGAAGCAATGGTAGATGCTTTCCAGTTGGAGTCACGGACAGCGATTTATCCTCGAGTCGTCTTATCGACATCAATTACAAGGCGTTGGGATTGGATGGATAACCAATTCGGCGTGATCAAGGATAATGACGGGGTGTACCATGTCGACTATTTCACGACTCTATTGCTTGGCTCGGCGCCCCCAGGCCGTGAATATCTTGAAAGTATGAAGGCATTCTTTGGCGCGGTCATCGAGACTGTTGCCAGGAATCTTAAAGAGCTTGAGGAAAGAGATAAATTAAATGAACTTGCAAAGTGGGCGTGGTTCGCTCATCAACTCCGGAGTGGTCTCGAAAGACTCAGCCCCCAGTTTCGGGAAGCATTCGGGCTATCGTTGGATGTAATCCCTTGGCCCAAGTAAATGGGAAGCCGGTGTCGCCACCTACGGGGCTAGTCTTGTTTTCCCATGCTTACCTACCCTTTTCGGCTTCCGTACGCTCGCCTTTCGGGTGGGCTAACTTCTCGTCGCGTCTCCGGCGCTGGACTAGGACGAACGGCAGAAATCCTGTTCAAAGCTACCGGCTACATTGACCGCCGCATATCATCACGCGCATTAATCAACGCTGTCAATCGCACCATACGGCATCCTGTCACCAGACAAGTGTCAGGGCCCCGGCTTCAGCCGGGCCGAAAAGCGCAAAAAAAGTTTTTTTCTTGCTGCCGCAGGCCGCGCGCAGCCATGCGGAGCGCGATCCAAAGAGCGCAGGGGCTTGCGCAGACTGCGGCCAGCGGTGCACCGACGGCGAGCGGCCCGGCGAGTTCCAGCGTAACTCAGGACGCGGCTGGTGCGGGTGAACCATCCTCCGGGCTCAGCGGCCGCACAGCTTTACAGGTGGAGCTCACCAACGGCATTGACGCCAAAAAGGCCAAGCCGGGTGACCCAGTAGAAGCCAAGCTGAGGCAGGACGTAAAGTCCGGCGACAGGGTTGTGCTTCATCGCGGCGCCAAGCTGGCAGAGCTAAAATATTCCTGCGGACATGCGGATTTTGTAGCTCAGTGCAGGAAAACGCTCGGTCTGAAACTGGTCGAGGGACCTTGTTGGGGAAAAGACCCCTCGACCGAGTACCTAAAGAGCGTTGTCCATCGAACTAAGCCACGTTGACTATTGCCCTCGGGAACAAACAGCTAGACTTGCATTCTGGAAGCTGAACCAGCCGTTCACTGAAGTAGATGGCGACTGCCCGAAATATTGCAGAAAGACCAGGTCCTGCAAGTTGTAAGTAAATCCATTCAGGGTGTAAGGGACGCCGCCAAAGTTTGCCAGACCTTCCAGCGGATCGCCATTTTCCAGCGCGCCGCCGCAGCCGGGATTATTGACGAATGGATCATCCATCCACTCGCCCACTTCGTGCGAGAGCGCTGAAACGTCCTGTGCAAACGCGCCTACTTTATCGATGTAAGTGAAATGGGAATAAGTCTGTGGAGAAGCGGCGCTGCCAAACGCGCTGTGATAACCGCCAATGCAGCAGCCGCCGGAAGTCAGGTAGGTGTCATACGTCAGCGCGATAACAAAACTATCGGGCGTAATCTGGGTATTGCCGCTGATAATTTGTTGTAACTTCGCGTCAAAGGAGTTGATGTCCACTAGCGCAACGCGCGTGCCAAACTGCGTTCCGGTTTTTCCCGTTGGTGCTGAAATGGTCACTTCGGGCAGCAGCACCGGGTTCAGCAGCACATGGTAATTCGGATTGACCAGGACATCGCTCCAGAAGTTGCCGCGCTGATAAGCATCGATATATTGGGTGTTGCC
Source organism: Candidatus Angelobacter sp. (assembly GCA_036496525.1). Taxonomy (GTDB): domain Bacteria; phylum Acidobacteriota; class Terriglobia; order Terriglobales; family Acidobacteriaceae; genus Angelobacter. Next base: position 1,470 of record DASXKZ010000356.1, on the reverse strand, counting down.
CAGGTCAACTCCGCCCTGCACAAAATCGATGCCTGAATTGAAGATGGGCGAGAGCATGGTGTTCTGGATTACGGTTCGTCCATTGGGCAGCACGTGCGCCGGATCAAAGATGCCGGTCGGCGTTGGCGTAATGACGATCCTCACCGGAATCACGAAGGCGGTAATTGTAGTCGTGCTGTTGGTCGTTGCCGGATCGGTGCCCACCATGGTGAAGCCGGTCCCTCCGGGTGAAAGACTGCCTGTCCAGTGGGTGATGGTGGGAGTTGCCGGCGCCGCTAGATTTTCAAGATTATAACGCGGTGCCAGTGTGGCGAATCTGGGCGTGGACGTCTGCGCAACGGCGGAGCTAGCCAAGCCGGAGCAAGTCAACGCAATAAGAATAGCGGCGGTGGTGATAAGAACAAAAGATCCTTTGCGCACAAAATATCTCCTTATCTCAAAATCTTTGTTTGGGCCTGGATGGTGTACAGGTATGACCTGTAGCTTCAGTGGCTGGGCAGCGATTTCCGGAGCTGGCGCGTCGCTATCGCAGCACAAAAGTCTTTTTTTAGGACTAGATGGATTCCGGCCCCGGCAGCCGCGCCTGCCAGGACCGGGTAGTTTGCTAGATCGCATGCCAAGTGGCACTGGATTAGTGAACTGCTACTCCTACCACTCCGGCCGAGAAGCTATCGCAACCAATGTTGCCGCAGACCGCGGTATCAGTTGTATTGGCGAAGTTGGGGAAGCCAAAGAAACTGGAAACGAAAAATGCGAGATCGGCTGGTTCGGTTCCAGGTCCTTGTATGTTCGCCGGTGAATTGTCCTCCACGTCAGACAGGAACGCGATGGCCGGGCTCGTTGGCACCATCGTCATCCAGTAGCTGCCGTTTTCAAGGATGGGGCAGCTAATTCCCGTGATCAGGATGGTCACTTCAGGAAGGCCAAAGGCAGTGCGCCCAGTAGGAGTGACCGTAGGCACTCCGGTGCCGCTGCAGATGGTCTTTACCTGGTTTCCAGTGGGATTACCGCCTTCCGCAACGGTCCCTTGTACGATGGACCAGGACACGCTGCTCACCCCTATGCCCAATCCAAGATCTTCCATCTGTTCATTCACGAAAAGGCCGCTCACTTGCCAATCGGTCTTGCCCTTGGCTCCCTTGAACTTCTTTGGAATCGTGATGGGGATGTAGACCGCCCCGGTGATATTGAAGACGGTGTTCGTGCCGTTCCATAGGCCATTCGGGTTCTGGCCATTGGCGTCAAAATCGCCGGCGTACATCAGACACGAGTTGAGAATACAAGGCTCTTCCGTTCCGACAGGGGGATTACCGGGCTTGGCTTCCCCCACGAATTTCTGTTGACCTTGCGCAACGTTTGAGAAGCAGAAGACTGCAAGCAACGCTGAAAACAGCACTATCGATCCAAACACTCTCTTCGTCATGATTTTTCTCCTTGCGTCGGAGCTCTTGGCTCTTGTGGTAAGACAAC
>DASXKZ010000355.1:0-29239 GCA_036496525.1 Candidatus Angelobacter sp. | reverse complement strand
GCCCACGGTGTCTTTTTCCATGGCCGCCCGGGCTTTTTTCACCATTTCGCCGGCATTCTTGCGCGATTCCGCCAAGGCCACATTCCGTTCTTCCAACACCCGCAGGCGGTTGGCCTGCTGTGTTTTATAGATCTGTGACCGGGCCTCACGCACTCGCTGTTCGTACTCGGCGGTGCGCTTTTCTGCAATGGCGATTTCCTGCTGCGCGCGCTCGATTGCGCCTTCTGTGAGCGCATGTCTCTGCTCCAGCACCTGGCGCAACTTCTTGTGCACCAGAAACGTATATGCCGTCCACAGGATCAGCACTGAGATGATCGTGGGGATGGAATTAACCAGTAATTCGCCTATTTGCCTGAGTATCGCGTCCATGCAAAATTAATCTTTAAGTTGTTGTAAACAAGTTGTTGTAAACAAGAGCGGATCGGGGGCGACCACCAAACTCTCTAACTTAACATTCGATTCATAACAGTGTCAACGCAAGCAGTGTGTCTGAAAAGCCGCAGCTCGCGATTCTGCAACATGCGTTCACAGCGCTTCCATCATTGTTTTTAAATCGCTTCCGATGTGCATAGCGCATCGATCTATCAGTTCGATCTCAACGCAGTTCGATCTCAACGCTGCCAGGATTCCAGCTCCGACATTCGGTTCCCTAGATTTTCAATCAAGAGCTGCTTTCGTTCTATCATTCCGGCCATGACTTACCTCTATATTCTGCTGGGCCTCGCGGTCGGCGTCCTTTCCGGGATCGTCGGCATTGGCGGCGGCATTATGATCATTCCCGCTTTGATTTATTTCTTCCATATGAGCCAGCACAAGGCGCAGGGAACGTCGCTGGCGGCGCTGCTGGCGCCCATCGGAGCGCTCGCCTTCTGGGAGTATTACAAGGCAGGAAATGTCGACCTGAAGGCGGGCCTGCTGATCGCTTTAGGCTTTCTTATTGGCGGATATTTCGGCGGACTCTGGGCCCAGCATCTGCCTGAAGTGGTCCTGCGCAGGGCATTTGGAACCTTGCTGACAATCATTGGTATCCAGCTACTACTATCCCGTGGGTAGTCTGGTTCTGCCCGTCGAATTGGGCAACTCAGCGGGTGTTTTCCCCTTTGTTTACAAGGGTTTCCTTCAAATACAGGAACACCGTTACCCAGATGATTAAGTAGGTATAAAAAGAGTTGGCGGATCGCTTGACTTCGTCCCAAAGTGGCCTAAAATAAATACATCACCTCCGATCCGATTCAGGATCGAATGGGCTTGTGGGCAAGGAAACCGTCACCGCTTCTTGCTCTTAAGCCCATTTTGATTTTGCGCGCGTTTCTCGCCGCAAAAATCAGCTACTAGCTTCTAGCCATTAGCTCCTAGCTTTGTCTCCTGCCGCACACTGATTTCATGTCTGCCGGAACGCAAGGCCTCAAGACTTTCATCAGCGCTTGTACATACGGATGGGACAGGACACTCAAACGAGAAAAGTAATCTTCGGAATCAACCTCACTCTGGACGGCTGCTGCGACCATACCAATCAATTTGCGGATGAAGAAACCCATGAATACTGGACAGGCGTCCTGCGAGAAGCTGACCTGCTGGTCTATGGGCGCAAGACCTACGAGTTGATGGTTCCTTTCTGGCCTGAAGTCGCAAAAGCGCAGTCCATGACAAGAGCATTGAACGAATTTGCGCGAGTGTTTGACTCCATCAAGAGGATTGTTTTTTCACGGACGCTGGATAGCGTTGAAGATAAAAATACGAGAATCGTCCGCACAGACCTGCGCGACGAAATACTTAAATTGAAACAAGAACAAGGCAAAAATATTTTAGTAGGCGGAGTAGATCTTCCTTCACAACTGATAGAGCTTGGCCTGGTGGATGAATATCTTTTTGTGATCGGCCCAGTCATTGCCGGAGAAGGCAGACGGTTGCTGGAGGGTGTCAACCTGCCGGAGAAATTGCAGCTAAAACTTGTTGAGTCAAAGATTTTTAAATCAGGATGTGTTGCGCTCCGTTACCTGAAGCAGTGAGGCGCGAGACGATCAATCATGCCGTTCAGCTTGGACGCTGCTTCGCGCTGCAAAATCAGCTCTTCCCGGAGCCTTCAGCCTTGGGCGCCGACTGAGCTCCTGGCGGTTCGCGGAAAGGATCCATCGGAATCGGCGCGTACTCGACGCGGATGATCTCGAGATGCTCCGTCTTTGCTGGTGCGCGCAGGGCCACGCTGTCGCCGGCGCTGGCCTTCATGAGCGCATTCGCCAGAGGCGAGCGCCAGCTGATGTAGCCGCGATCGAGGTCCACCTAGTCGATGCCGACGATAGAGACGGCGTGTTCGAGGCCGGCGGCGTCCTCGTAGGTCACGGTCGCGCCGAAGAAGACGCGCGTAGCGGCTGATGCCGGCCGCGTAGCGGCGGGGTCGACGACCACGGCTGCGGCAAGGCGTTTCTCGAGAAAGCGAATCCGTGAATCGATCTGGCGTAACCGTCGCTTGCCGTACTGATAATCGGCGTTTTCACTGCGGTCACCATTGCTGGCAGCCCACGCTACCACCTCCACCACCGCCGGCCGCTCGCGACTCAGCAGGAACCGATGCTCATCTTTCAGCCGCTGCAACCCGGCGGGCGTGATGTAGTTTTTGGGCGCCGGCCCGGCTTCCTCGCGCACCGGTTCTCGGAGAGGTCGCTTTTCTGTCATAAATCAGCTTTTAGCTCTTAGCCATTAGCTCTTGGCTTTGTCTTGTTATTCCAGACTGATTTCATTTTCGCATGAAGGCTCATTCGGTTCATTCGTGCGTTTTTGGGTGGAAGCCTCGGCCTTTATGGCCGGGGTGAGCGCATCTGATAAAATCCAGCGCTTTAGCGCTGGTGGTCGTTTTTCATTCACAATCAAACATGGCCCATGCTCCTCAGGAGATAAGAACTTTTTTCGTCACATCCGTGACGAACAGACGGCACGCATTTTTCAAGAATGCAGACGCCGCCGAACTGCTGATTGACACGCTCTATTTCTATCGCGGCGAAGGAAGATTCGAACTCCACGAGTTCGTAATCATGCCCGATCATTTTCATCTCATCATTACACCCGAGGAGCGGATTCCACTGGAGAAGGCCGTGCAATACATCAAAGGCGGGTATGCAACCGCAGCTCGGCGCGAACTGGGGTTGAGCGGAGTCTGGCAGCCCAAACCTACGAACCATCGCATCCGCGATGCGGCAGATTACGAGAATCATCGCGATTACATTTTTGATAATCACGTGCGCGCCGGCCTGTCGCCGTGCCCGGAGGATTTCCCTTTCTCATCCGCAAAGCGCCGCGAAAATCTTGACCCGCGACCACCAGCGCTAAAGCGCAAAACCTGAAGAGGAAACATTGCTTACCCCGGCCGTAAAGGCCGGGGCTTCCACCCCAAACAACCCCTGTCATATTGTGCGGTCAATATCTAAATGAAGGCGGTAAAAAAACGGTGGGAGTAAGAGGTGTCATTCCAGTGAATTACGGCGTGCAGGTGCAGCCCCAACCGGAAGTGTATAAAGATTCATCTAGGCGCTGTTTAAACGGTCGAGCAGTTCCCGCCTTATCTTGCTATCCTTAATGGACCTGAACTTATCTCCGATTTGTTCCGCTCTCGCCTTGTCATCGGGATCGAAAAGGGATGAGAGGAAGGTGCGGCGTGACAGTTCGTCGCTTGGCATTTTTTTTAGGGAAGTGACCAGCAATTCACGGACAAGTTCTTCAAATTTCCACCATAGATCGCGGTTTCTCAATAGTTCCATTTGATCTTTAGATAGCAAGCTACCATGCACCTGAGTGGATCGGATGGCATATAGGTCATTAAGCAGCTTCTTCGCGTCGCGTGCCGGTTCCGTTTCCAGGTCGAGCAACTTCACCGCTCGTTCACGAAGGCGGCGGGAAATGAAGTCGTGCTCTGGAACGAGCGCGGCTTCGAGCGCGGCGACATAGTTGAAAACCCGATCAACCTCGGTATGGAAATTCGCATTAAACTCATCGCTGCTTCCATACAAAAAGAAGTGGCGAGCGAGCTTGAACCACTCGGACTTCCAACACGGTGAGGAGCGTAGTTCCGTCGCAAACCCTTCCCACCTTGCGACCTCGGCCTTGGAGAGAACAAACTGCCTTGTAGAATCGCCTCCAATGCCGGAAATCACACGATAAGGTCTCAGCACGAGGTTCTGTACCTGCCCGTCCGGCATCGCCTTCTCGATAGCGACCGCTGCAAAAACCACATCGCCGGGATGGAAGAGCCGAAATAGCAAGAGCAACTCTTCAGGTGCGTCCTCGATAGCGCCGAGGCCGGTATGCGTCTTCTTCGGTGGAATCCTGTCGTAGGGCCACTCGATGAAGCAGTCGCCATACATGGCTGCCGAGAAGAATTTTCTGGCGCGCTCTAAACTGCTGTGATCCCCCTGAGCAATCCCCTCCACAAAGAAGTTCGAGAACTGGAGTCTCAAAGGCGTGATAAAGTCGGGCCCATCGCGGTTGAATGCGTCCGACTCGAAGTCACGGACCAGAATGCGAAGTGTGGCGGCGGGTGTCACTCTCTAAGTCTACGCCGGGTTTTTGTTATAGTGCTGGGCATGACACGAGAAACTCGCGAACATCTCGAACACTGTGAGGCCGCGCTCCAAGAGGCGAAGCGACTGCTCGCGGTTCACGGCTATCCCGATGATCTGCGGACAATCATGGTGATCGGTTTTATCACCCAACTCGTCGAACATCACGAGGCGATGCTCTTGCTTATCCGCGCTGATAAGGTTGGATCGGCCTTCGCTCTCGCACGGTCCCCTGCTGAAGGAATGTATCGTGGGATGTGGATCAACTTCGCGGCTACGGATGCACAAGTCGCACGGTTCGAGCGAAACGACGACATCGGACTCACCATGACTCAGCTCGCTCAGGCAATCGACGGGGCGTATCACGCTGGACACTTCTTTGAAGACCTGAAGCGCCGGAGTTGGGACGCGCTCAACAGCTACGCGCATACGGGAGTTCTTCAGCTAGGACGCCGCTTCCGTGAACACAACGTCGAACCCGCTTACAGCGACGGGGAAATTTTTGAAATCACCACCTCGGTGACAACTTGCATCCTGCTTTTGATCGGCAAGTTCCTCGCGGTGCAGGGTCACGCCGACGAGTGCCGCGCGGCGGAAGCTCTGATCGAGACCTACGGGCCGTTGCGGCGGCGCGCTGAGTGAACCCGATCTCACTCGCCAGCAAACTGGGAAAACTGGACAGTTTATTCAATTCCCCCCAGAAATTCTTGTAGCTCTGTATGCTAAAGGCCGAAGCTGCGCTTCATGGGCTCGACCAGTACCGGGACAATCTTGTAGACCCATTCGTTGTTGCTGTTCAGAGACCCCGTGTACCACTCCTTCGGTCCTTTCGCCTTCATCATGTTCTTGGTCAGTGAACCACCGACCCCGCTGTAGTCATGCTGGACTTTGACCCCGGCTGCCTTCCAGAGCTTCGTGAGAAGAATCTCTCCGTCCGCCTTCAGCCACGCCATCATTGCATTCTTCTGGGCGGGATTGCCGGCTGCAGCCGCTGCATTGATGTGCTGAGCGAAACGGCGTGCAATGTCATCCCACGTGCTCGGCTCAACTGCCTTGGCAGAGATGGGGGCAGCAGGGGACGCATGGTTTCCACCGTTACCCGACACCAACTTCGAAACCAGTTCAATGATCTTTTCGTCTGAACCGTCGTAGTGCACATATGTGAATCCAGGCATATTGTCCTCCTTTCCTCTCCACTGTAAGACTACTTAACCAGTGTATCCTGTGTCAATATGTATTCATACATAACATACATTTCAGTATAGTAACAGATAAAGCGGTATAGCAAGCAAAGGCTCGCATCGAAAGGACCTATTCCGACAAATGTCTCTTTTCGCTATTGCATCGCCCGGAAATATACGCTATTATTTCGCCAGCCCTCAGGGGTGGAGTTGCGCATCGATCTTTGAAAAACAAGCAAATAGCAATTGGTAAATGGCAATTAGCCAAACCGGGCTGCGACCCTCTGCCGAAGCTCTCAGCATGGGGTCGAATGGGGTCGGCTGGGGTTGAATGGGGTCGAAACCGGGGGAGGGGGCGGGGCATTTGGTAATTGGGTAAGTTGGTAATTGAACCCAAAGACTTGGATCGATCTACTGGGCAAAAATCGAGCCAAATTTCACCGAAATTCGAATCAGCTAGCGACTTTTGGTCCTCACCGCGTAGTCTTTTAGCATCCGCGCGAGCGATTCCGGCGCTTCCACGTCCATCTGCACTTTGCTGTCACGATAAGAGCGCTTGAGGATGTGCGCGCGTGATTCAATCAGCGAGAGCAGCTTGCCTTCACTCTGGGGGACGCGAATCCGCATGTGCTGGATGGCGTCGATCTTCAGGTGGTCGTCGATGGCGGAGAGCAGATCGTCCAGGCCGAGCTGCTTCTGGGCTGAGATATAGACTCTGTTCGCCGTGTTCCTGAGCTCGCGGCGCTCGGCTTGCGGTACCAGGTCAATCTTGTTCATCACGCGGATCTGCGGACGGTCCATTACCTCAAGGTCTTTCAGCACGCTTTCCACCTGGGTTTGTTGATCATGGGCGGAAGCGCTGGTGACATCGGCAACGTGCAGCAGCAATGCGGCGCGCTGGACTTCTTCCAGCGTCGCTCGAAAAGCGGAGACCAGCGTGGTGGGCAGGTTGCGGATAAAGCCTACCGTGTCCGACAAGAGCACTTTGCGCTTGCTGGGCAGCGTAACGCCGCGGACCGTGGGATCGAGCGTAGCAAACATCTTTGCCGACTCAAGCACGCCCGCGCCGGTGAGCACATTAAACAGCGTCGACTTGCCTGCGTTGGTATAGCCGACGAGCGCCACGGTGGGCAGCGGGACAGATTCACGCCGCTGGCGCTGCTGGCCGCGAATGCGCTTTACGTCCTCAAGCTGCTGCTTGATGTGGCGAATGCGGCGATAGATTTTTCGGCGATCGGTTTCAAGCTGCGTTTCACCAGGACCGCGCGTTCCGATGCCGCCGCCCAGCTGCGACATCTCAATGCCTCGTCCGGCCAGGCGCGGCAGCATGTATTCGAGTTGCGCCAGCTCAACTTGCAACTGGCCTTCTCGACTGCGGGCGTGGCGGGCAAAGATATCCAGGATGAGCTGGGTGCGGTCAATCACCCGCGCGTTCACTTCTTTTTCAATATTGCGCTGCTGAGAAGGAGAAAGCTCGTGATCGATCAGAACCAAATCAGCATCGACGGAAGCCACGGCGCCGGCAATTTCCTGCAACTTGCCTTTGCCGATGAGTGTGGCGGGATCAGGCCGGTCGCGATGCTGAATGAACTCTCCGGCGATCTCCGCGCCGGCCGAAGCCACAAGCTCACGAAACTCTGCCAGCGATTCTTCTACGCCTACGCGGGAGACACTTTTCCCTTCAGCACGGTCAGAAGCTACGTTGCGCGCAAGTACGGCGCTGGGCGGCAATTCCAAGTCGCGGTCGGAACGGGAGCGGTAACGGAACTCCAGAGCTACAAGAAACGCGCGCTCCGGACCATCACGACCAGTCTTGATCCCGGCCGACGGTTGGAAACGGCGGGAACGCTGCCCAGGAATAAATTAGCCCTCCGACTTGCCGCTACTGTCGCCTTCCGCCGATGAGCCGTGCGAACGGCTGTCAAAATGGCTGCCTTTCGCCATCACCACGGTGGATATGGCGTGTTTGAAAATGAGCTGTTCCTGATTGTTGGTTTCAAGGACGACTGAATATTTGTCAAAGGACCGGATTCGGCCTGTCAGCTTCACCCCGCTCAGCAGATAAATGGTGATCTGACTTTTGTCCTTGCGCGCGGTATTCAGAAACGAGTCCTGTATGTTTTGTGCCGGCTTATTTTCCATCTGCCGATCTTTCTCCTGTGATTGCATAGGGACGCGGAAGCAGCCTTGGTGGGCTCTCTCACCAACACATTGTAGCTTTTCAGGGCGTTCCGGGCAAAAGACCCTTTTTACCGCAATGGGCTGAGGTTCACGGCGCAAGTGATGAAATTGATTGCACACCGTGCTACGGGCCTTTTGGCAGGGCATTTGCCGTGGCAATGCTAGAATTTTATTGATCGTATTTCGCGAACCATGAAAAGCGCAGGCCACAAAACCGCAGCGGATGTCCCCATGCTTGATCTTTCGCGCCAGTACTCGGGGATCCGCAATGAGGTTTTGGCGGCGATTGCCCGTGTTTGTGACTCTCAACATTACATTCTGGGTGAAGAAGTAGCCGCCTTTGAACGTGAATTTGCCGCCCTGTGCGCCACAGCAGACTGTGTTGGCTGCGCTTCCGGCACGGACGGACTCTGGCTGGCTTTGGCAGCTGCCGGCGTTGGTCCTGGCGATTCCGTCATTACCACGCCTTTCAGTTTCTTTGCCTCCGCCAGTTCAATTCTTCGCGCCGGCGCTAAACCGGTTTTTGCTGATGTCGATCCAGGGACGCTGAACCTGGATCCGGCAAAAGTAGAGCAGCGACTCAGGACTTCATCCAATGACGTAAGGGCCGTCATGCCGGTACATCTTTACGGGCAATGCGCGGATATGGATGCGTTCAGCCAGATTGCATCCCAATTCAATGTTCATTTGGTGGAAGATGCCGCCCAGGCGGTGGGCGCAACATGGAATGGGAGACGCGCAGGATCGCTCAGTCTGGCCGCTGCGTTCAGTTTCTACCCGACAAAAAATCTCAGTGCATTCGGTGACGCAGGCGCTGTCACAACCAATGATTCCCGCATGGCTGAACGCATGAGGTCGCTGCGCAACCATGGCGGCAAACAACGTTACTATCACGATGAAGTGGGCGCCAACAGCCGCCTTGATTCGATTCAGGCCGCTGTGTTGCGCGTGAAAATACCGCATCTGGCCAAGTGGAATGAAGCTCGCCGCGAACGCGCACGCACTTATGGCCGTTTGCTCAGCAGCGCTGGCCTGACCAAAACTGGCGCAGGCTCTACGCCTCCAGTGGTGTTGTTAAAAACTCTGGCTGGCGCGCACCACATTTATCATCAGTATGTGATTCGCGTGCGCGATCGGGATAAGCTGCGCGCGTTCCTTGGCGAACGCGGCATTGGCTCAGAAATTTACTATCCCATTCCTTTGCATTTGCAGAAATGCTTTGCTTATCTTGGCTATGCTCCGGGAGATTTGCCGGAAGCCGAGCGCGCCGCTCTTGACGTGCTGGCGTTGCCTATTTTTCCAGAGCTTGAAGAAGATGAGCAGAGGCATGTAGTGGAATCGATCGCGGGATTTTATTCATGAGGAGCTACGCCTCTGATGCTTTCCACCAGATCAAGCCGATGCAGCCGATTCCAACCACCACCATGGCAATCAAAATCGCCGCAACAGGATACCCGCCCGCGCGATTGAGAAAGGCGCTGATTCCATCAGCGTGGCTGATCCAGAGTACTGCAACAATCGCAAGACATGCGACTGCTGCGAGCATTCGCATGATGGTCAAAGGCCGTTCAATGCGCTCCTTCTCAGCCTGCTTCTTTAAAATCTGCGCGCGCCACCAGATCACGCCGGGGCTGGGCAGCTCCGGCTGATGATCAGCCGCCATTTTCTTGATGAGGGAATCGAATTCGAAATCGTTATTCATGCGAACCTCTAAAACCGGCCTTCTCCAGCAGTTCTTTCGCTCGTTCGCGCGCGCGGAAGACCATCACGCGCACGCTCTTTTCTTTCACGCCGAGTATAGCCCCGATTTCCTTGTGGCTCATCTCCTCAACATGCGCCAGCCAGAGTACTGCACGCTCCTGCGCGCTCAGGTGAGCAAGCACGACGCCATATCCATGGGCAGATTGAACTTCTGGTGCACGTGCTCGGTGAAGTCGCTCATCTCCCACAATTTTTGCTCCCGTTTCTGCTTTCGCCAGCGATCGCGCAGCAGATTAGTTGCGGTCTTGTAGAGATAGCCTTTACGCGGCAGGTCGTCCATAGCCGGCGCGTTCAGCATGCGGATGTACGTCTCTTGCAAGACTTCATCAGCCGTGGCGGAATCGCCGCAAAGCCGGCAGAGATAGCCGTGCAATGTGCGGGCTGTGCGCGAGTAAAAGGCCTCGAAGTCGGCCTGCGTCGTACGCTCGTATTGACCCGTTTGCGCTATCGTCATCGCGCTCCGCGCTGCTCTCGCTACTAAGTCCAAAGCTCTTTTACTCCGGGTTCTTCCAGTCAGTTTTTCTAGTCAGGAAATAAGCCACGCCGGCGGAAACCAGAAAACCAATTCCGCCAAGGAATAACACCCAGCCGATGCGCCACGCGATCCAGCCGGCCATGCCTGCGAGACATCCGACCCCTGCGAACATCAGCACAAAACCGATTTTGATCGAGTTCAGAATAGACTCGCGCGGGCTGGTGACTGCATCGGCAAAGCCCATCACGTACTTCTGGCCGGCAGGCGACTGCATGAACTCGGCAAAATCATGCGCGGAAGAAAACTTCTCCAGCAGCGCCTTCTGCATGTCATTTTTCTGCTTCCGGCGGATCATTGAGGCAGCCAGATAAGCTACCCATCCCACCAGACCCCACGCAACAAGCATTACAAACCATTCTTTAAACTGCGATTGCATCATCGGATCCATGTATCAAATCCTCCAGTCTAGGAACGACCCACAACGGCCCCAGGTTAACAACAATTTGAAACTAATCCTGCTACTCTACGTCCAAAGGAAAGGCGTAGGATATGGAGGATTTCCCATGCGTAGAGGTTCAAAATCGGTTCAACTGCTCATGGCCGCAACTTTGTGCATCTACGGCACAAACCTATACTCCCAGACTTCCTCTTCCGCTCCCTCACCCGCGCAGAACGATAGCACCAAGCCACCTTTCACACTCAAAACAGCAACGCATTTGGTCTTGGTCGACGTGGTTGCCACCGATGGAAAGGGTAGGCTGGTGACTGATTTAAAAGCTGATGACCTCACGGTAACGGAGGACGGTCATTCCCAGGGCATCCGCAGTTTTAGCTTCCAGCAACCCGCCATGTCTAACGATCCTCCGCAGACTCCAGTCGCTCCCTCGCCACCTGAAATGGTCACCAATATTCCCCGTTACAAAAAGGGCGGCATCTGGAACGTGATTGTCCTGGACGCGCTCAATAGTCCTATGCTCGACCAAAGCAACACTCGGCAACAACTATTGAAAGTGATCGACAGAATTCCTAACCAGCCGGCAGCCATTTACATTCTTAGCGACCGGCTGCACCTGCTGCAGGACTTCAGCACCGATCCAGCCGCGCTCAAACGCGTGATTGCAGGACTAAATAATAAAGGGTCAGCCCTGGTTGACAACGCCAAAGGCGGCCATGAAGCCGAGCGCTACAGTCCGATATTTTGGGCGTCGATTCCTGAAAGCGCTCGCCAGGGCATCCTCCGCTATGAGTCAGAAGGCACGGCTTCGCATACGCGCAATCGTCTCCAAATCACGCTGGACGCCTTGACCGCCATCGCGCAAAACCTGAAGTCTCTGCCCGGACGCAAAAACCTGATCTGGGTTTCAGAGGGCTTTCCCTTCACCATTGAACCGGGCGCTACTGTCGATGCCCGCGAAAGCGTCACCCACAGAAACTACACCGTCTCCATCAGCTCAACGGCGAACGCACTCTTTGATTCGCAAATAGCCATCTATCCCATTGATTCGCGCGGCATCGTCACGTCAGATGTCTACGACCCAGCCAGTCGCGGCTTTGATCCTCTTGGACGGGGACAATCCGAAATAGGTCTGACCTCAACTGTGAGCGAGGAAAACAACAATCTGGATGCCGTTCACAGCTCCATGCAGGAAATTGCAGAGCGCACCGGAGGCAAGGCATTCTACAACCGCAACGAAATTGGTAACGCCATCATTGAAAGCATAGACGATGGAAACACGTATTACACGCTGGCCTATTCCCCCAGCAATCATGAATGGAACGGCAAGTTCCGCCGCATCAGCGTAAAGAGCAAGCGCTCTGGCATAAAACTCCGCTATCGCCTGGGTTATTTCGCCATCGCGACCGGAGCGAACCGCAGCGCACAGGAACAAGCCGTAGCTTTTGCGCAAGCCATGGACATCAGTTCACCGGTTTCAACCGCCATTCTTTTCAAAGCGCGAGTCATTCCTCCATCAGACAAAACAAAAAATCAGGCTGTAGTGAATTATCTGGTCTCAGCTGCTGGACTTTCCTTTGAAGAAGGCGCGGACAAGCTGCAACACGCCAGCGTGAATTGCTCGGTTGAGGTATTTTCAAGCAATGGCGAGTTGCTGAAGAAAGAAGGCACGAACCTGACTGCCGCCTTAGAGCCAGACGTTTATGAAAAAGTCGTCCGCGAGGGCTTTCCCTGCCAGGAAAAATTCGCGATGCCGCCGGGTGAATACACTTTGCGCCTGGGCGTGCGCGATAACGCAACAGGCCTGATCGGCACCGCCGATACCAAGGTTGTCACCTCCGAAAAACCGTTGCAGGAAAAGCAGTGAGAACAGTAGGCGTTATACAACTGCCGATAAAGTGCTCGTCTGCATGTGAGTGAGTGCCGCTCGATACTTAGCCGCGGCGCGCTGCAACCTCAACTGTTCGTCTGATCCATTCAGGGCATTCGCCGCCATCAGGCAATAAGCCAGATGAAAGCCTGCATAGGCTTTGATGTAGCCGTCAATTCTTGCGCTGGCATCATCTCCCGCCGCGCGATGATAGAGAGCCAGGAACTCCGCCCTTTGCCTGTCATCCATTCGCCACTCGACAATGGCCCCTGCCAGGTCCCAAGCGATATCTGTTGGGCCGGGGAAAAAGTGATCATCGCCATGACTGCCGGAATCAGTCTTCAGCAACTTGCCTTCTGTGTTTACCAGCCATTCGTGCGGCTGCATTCTCCCGTCGGCAATGACAGGATGTTCCAACCGAAACTCAACCGCCGGATCGAACCCGAGTTCCCGAAGATTGTGCTCCGCCATCTTTTGCAGCGCGTCAAGGTTAGGTAATTCAATCGTGAATGCGCGCTGGCGAAAAGCGCAGTACTCGGCAAGTCTTGCGAGAATCTCTGCTGACAAATCGCTCGCAGACGCTGGCCGGCCACTGGTCTTCGAATAAACGACCCATGGGTACGAAACAAATCCGTCGCTTTCCGCGCGCGGCATCAGTCCGTAACCGGCTGCGGCTACTCTCTTTTCGCGTTCGAAAACCGCATCGCCGTAATGGCCCAGGCCTGCGAACTTAAAAAGCCGGCGCTCGCCATTCCCGGTATTCAAAGACAAATATTTGAGTCGCTCAAAACTGCTCCACGCAGCAGGCCATTCAGACTCCTTCGCGAACACCCGGCTCCGCCATTGCCCTCCGCCGACGAAATCTACGGCTTCCGCTGGCCGCCGCGCTTCTCCCGCAACCGGTATGCAACGAAATCGCTGCCACCGGTGCGCCGCATTCTCAGCGCACAGTGCATTAACATTCGGCGCATGGCTGCTGGTCAAAATAATTTTTTCAACTGGTACTCCTGCCCGCTCCAGCGCTTCTGCCACGGCCAGAAATGACGATCCGCTCAATCCCGGCCCTTCATCCACTACAGCGAAATCCGCGCCGCATGAAGCAGCTTTGCTGACTACAGCCATTTGCTCGGCAGTGAATTCGACTATGCGATTGTAAGGGTGTCCCTGCGGACGAACCGTGATTCTTTCCGCCTGAATTCCCCGAGCACGTGCTGCGGCAGCGGCAACGGAACTCAGTGTTGTGCCGATGCTCCTGATGCCCACAACCAGTAAACGGTCGCACACAGGAATCTGCTGAATGACATCCGCGTAAGCCAAGGGATGAAGCGCGTAGTAAGCAAAACCTTCAGGAATGGAGATGCTGAGTTGCTCAAAAATGGGAAGATCCCGTGCAGCAGCGAGCAGGAAATGAAAATCAAGATGATGAGAATCGGAGTTACAAGGCGCGGCAGATTCGCCAGCCAGCAGCGCACCGGCAATTTGATCGGTGACTAACTCGTAACAGCGCGCAGCTTCAGGATCGTTGTCCGCGACGCCACACTCAAGTTCGCCAGCCAGCACCAGAGCACTCAACAACCTCTGTTGCGAAAAATGACCACACAACTGCTCCAACTGTGCAGTGAGTGCCGCCTTCAGTTCTTTCCCGCTGGCGCGCCGCCGGTCTTCACGGAAGACCAGCAGATTCAAACCGCTCATGGGTGCTCGTCAAGCTGCTGGCGTACTCGTTCAGGCTACTTTCTTGGCCGCTCTTCGCACTGCGCGTGGCGACCGGGCCACATCGCCTTCCTTGTCCACGAAGTATAGATATTGGTTGTCCCGTTCAATTGCTTTGGGTACCAGCACCTCGGTTTCACCTTCGCCGGATTTCGGTTTGCGGCTCACGTTCCCGTTTCCATCAACAAAGTACAAATACTTCTTGTAGTCCCGTTCCAGATGAAGTTCTTTGACCTTTTCTGCCATACCTTGTTGGAGTGCAAAAAAAGCTCTCTGGATGCCATGACCTTAGGGTTTAGATTTTCCTTTGCTGCTGGTTTTGGTTCCTTTGCGATGCCGGGGGGCCGGGGGTTCCTCTCCGGGCGCCAGCACTCGATGCACCAGCGGAGGATTGAATTTGTAAGTACGTTCATGCACCGTGCCGTCATCGCCTTTCACCCGCAGCACAAATGTGCGCAAATTGCCTTCTTTTTCAAACTCTTGCCGTCCTAATGTTACCGGCAGCACTCCTGCAAGGTCTCGCTCTCGATACGCCGTTTCATAGCGATGCTTGCGCGTGTTCCAGGTAAAGACCCGCGCCTGGCTAAAGTCATAAGGCAGTCCTTCTTTTTCAGTAAACAAAACCAGGTACTCTGGAACACTTTTGCCTTCATCCTGGACTTCGTCCAGCGGGTAGGCCGCTACAATACGCTGCCCTTCAGAATACTGGGCGATCTCTTCCGGCAATTGCAGGTAAAGCGTTCTGCCCAGCACCCAACCCACGCGCATTTGCGCGTCGCGCACCAGCCACCAATCTTCACGGACGGCCGGCGGCGCGGCGCTATCGCTTTTTACCTTGTCTTCCTCTGGGGTCTCGTCAGCGTCTTTCTGCTTTTCATCCTTGAGTTGCAGCGGTGGAGCGTTGCGGTCTACCGCCTGGCGCTGCAGCATATCCACTTTCTGCTTCTCGTTCAGCAGATAAAGATATGCAGTCTTTCTTCCCGGCAGCACATGCACCTTGACTTGCTCTTCCGTTGTCGCCGTGGCCTGCGCAGGTGTGGATTTATATTGTTCCGCCAGCCGCTGAAATTGATCGAACGTAGCCTGGTCGGCCAGATAGCGTTCCTGCACCCAGCCTTCTTCTCCGCGCGGAGAGCGCACGCGTAGAAACCGTTTGCTCTGCATCCGCTCCAGGATCTGCACTCGCTCTCCGTTATGCACTACGCCGGTCTTGTTGTAGAAAGTTGCAACGTGGTCGCGCAACCCCGCTTCAGTCACCGCAACGTAAGCATATTCCGCGCTGCCGGACGAACCGCCTTTTCCGCTGCATGCCGTCAACAGGCATAGCACGGCAGAGGCCAGCAGCGCTGCCGCAAGATTGGTTCTCTTTTGAATTCGGACCAGCCCCGTGATCAAGATTTTCCCATCGCCTTTACCCACAAATATAACAGTCCAATGCCGCGCAATAACAGACACATTAAGGATGAGAAAATCCACGGCTCTTCTTCAGGTGCTCGCGGCTATCGGCCCGAACCGGCGGCAATCAGTTTTCCGGCGCTGCTCCCTGCTGGGCAAAGATCAGGTAATGTCCTGCAGGATCTTTAATTCCGAATTCCTTCGATTGATAAAAGGTCGTCCGCACCTGCATTACCACTTCCGCTCCTTTCGTTGCTGCCAAAGCCGCATCCAGGTCAGCTACTTCGATATACAAAACGCTCGGCCCTTTGCGCACAGCGGCGCCGGTTGCAGCATTGTCTTTGTCCACACTGGCAAAGCTCTGATACATCAGTTCCAGTCCATTTTTCTCCAGCAACACAAAACCGATCTTGTTTCCCTCGGGCACTTCAATAGTTTTTTGGAAGCCCATTCTTTCTATCCAGAATTGGATACAAGGCTCAAGTTCCTCGGCAAACAGGATGGACGTGATCTTCTTTACTTCTGCAGATTTCATATTTATCTCCAATTTTTGAAATTGTTATGAGACCAAGAGCAACGGCGGGGCATAAGCGCCGACAAAGCTTTCATTCACGCTTGCTTTTCTATTGCAATTTGTCACTAGTCTAATTTATACTACACAGGATATGACATCATGGTTTTCCGTGTCAACAGGGAGTTTTTATGCCAGTTCAAGAGAGTCATTTACAGGATCTAATCTCGGTCGGGCCAGCTATGCTCCGCGATTTTGAGCTTCTCGGGATTCGCAGCGTGAACCAGCTTGCTCGTCAAAACCCAGCAAGGCTCTATCAGAAACTTTGCCGCGCCACTGGCCAGCGCGTCGACATCTGCTGCCAGGACGTCTTCTCGGCCGCCGTAGCGCAGGCCCGCAATCCGCTTCTTCCTGCCGAGCAATGCCAGTGGTGGTACTGGAGCCGTCAGCGAAAGGCCGGAAATGCCCGCAGCTAAAGCAACTCCGCGGAAGAAACGCGCGACAAAAAAGGTCGGACTAACCGTACCGGACCTTGTATTGCTCAGCTTGCTGGCAGAACAGCCGATGCACGGCTATCAAGCCAACTTGGAATTGGAGCGTCGGCAAGTGCAGGACTGGGCTGGCGTTTCCCGTCCGCAAGTTTATTACTCGTTGGAAAAGCTGGCGCGCCTCGGTCTGATCGCCGAAACCGGCGACCACGAACCAGCGCTCGGTCCGGAGCGCCGTATCTTTTCCACCACGGCAAAAGGCAGGGCAGCGCTCGCCTCCGCCCTGGAACGCGAAGACTGGACCAACCAGCGCGATCGCCCGCCGTTTCTCACTTGGATGGCGCTTTCCTGGCAGGCCTCACCGACAGCGGTCTTCAAACAGCTTCGTCGCCGGGAACAGTTTTTAGAGGCCGAGCTTGCTCGTGAACAAGAAACACTGCGTGCCGTCGAAAAGGAAGTGGGCCATTCGTTTCATGACGCTGTCTGGATGATCAAGCTTGTCATCGAGCAATTTCGTATTGAACTGAGCTGGTTGCATCAGATTGCGTCCGAAATCCCGCGTCGCGCGTCCGCCGCGAATCCAGCGCTCATTAAAAGCACGGATTAGCTCTTGCATTATGCTGGCTGCGAAGATTTCCAGCCGCCACACGCTATACTGCTCATTCGAGAGGAGAAGAATGGCGACGCGCATAAAACCATTTTTATTCATTGGTCTTTTTTGTTTCCTGACCGTAGCTTCCGCCCAGAAATCCAGTACGGATCAAGCTCAGATCCGCGGGGCCATGGAATTTCTTGCCAGTGACGCCATGCAGGGACGCGCCAGCGGATCTCATGACGAGTTGCTTGCCGCCACTTATCTCGCTTCGCAACTGCGCGAAATCGGCATTGAGCCGGCCGGCGACGACGGCGGCTACCTTCAGAATGTCTCCGGCGAGTTCAACTTCTATCGCGAAGGCAAAAAGCAGTGGAACACCCGCAATGTGATCGGCAGGCTTGAGGGCCGCGATGAAAAAATGAAAGATCAGGTCATTCTTCTCACCGCGCATATGGACCACATCGGCATTGGGAAGCCGGTCAGCGGTGACAATATTTATAACGGCGCGGACGATGATGCGTCCGGCTGCGTCGCGGTTCTCCAGCTTGCGCGGGCGCTGGCCCATGAAAAAGAGCCAAAACGGACTGTGCTGTTTGCTTTTTTCGGAAGCGAAGAGACCGGCGGACAGGGCAATCAATATTTTTTGCAGCATCCGCCCGTGCCGCTGAAAAACATTGTTGCCAATCTGGAATTTGAGATGATCGGTCGTGCCGATAATGCGGTAAAGCCCGACGAGCTCTGGCTCACCGGCTTCGACCGCAGCAATCTAGGCCCGGAACTGGCAAAACATGGTGCCAAGCTGGTTGCCGATCCACATCCCAAACAAAACTTTTTTCAGCGGTCAGACAATTACGCGCTGGCCAAACAAGGCATTGTCGCCCACACCGTTTCCAGCTTCGGCCTGCACTCTGACTATCATCAGCCCGGCGACGACGTCGCCCACATTGACTTCGCCCACATGGAGCAAGCCGTTCACTCCATGCTGGAGCCAGTGAAATGGCTGGCCAATTCTGAATTCAAGCCGGAGTGGGTGGAAGGAAAGAAGCCCTGAACCCATCCCGAAGCGCAGCGAGGGATCCCTTTAGCAACGATCCATTTTTATAGGCTGAAGCTCGAAAGTGAGTGAGAATGCGAAAGGGTTTTACAGGCTCAGGCCACGTGGGATAGGAGACTAAATAAGTTCTGCTCACAGAAATTACTAAATTACACATTTACCAAATTAATTCGGCTTCTCTCTTTTCTTTCCCCGCAGAATGCGCTCGTCGATTGGCTTGCGGCCTTTAAAGCCTTCTTCCATGCCGTGCCAGAATTCGATTTTTTCTTCGCCATATTTCCAGCACAGCAGGACAATCTCATCGTCCACGGCGCACGGGAAATCCAGCAGGCCGATGTCGAGGTCCTTTACCTGCACGCCAATAGCGTCAATTTCCGCCAGCGTGTCCTTGATGTCCTGAAAGGCCTTGTCTCGCTCGGCGCGCCGCCGCGCCACCGCCGGAACGTCAACAAAAAGGCCGCCGCTCAACAGGATTCGGTGCTTCAGGTCCTGCAGTTGCTTTTCCACGGCTTCTATCACGCCTTTATCGTCCATAGCGCGCTTGATCAATGACCGCAACACCGGCAGCAGAGCATGCGCCTCTTCCAGCGTGAAGGTTTTTTGTTTTGCCATAACTATATTCTTGATTCTTGTTCGGCCTGGACTCAATGAATCTCCAGCATCCTGTCCAGGGCCACGCGTGACCAGTATTTCACGTCGGCGGGCACCTGTATGCGGTTCACCACGTTTCCGTCCGTAAGGTTCTCCAGCGCCCAGCACAAGTGCTGTGGCGATATACGAAACATGGTAGTGCAGAGACAGCCTGATTCATCAAGGGTAATTACCATCTTACGCTCTCTGGCAAATTCCTTGCCCATGCGATTCACCAGATGAATCTCTGTGCCCACGGCAAACTTGCTGCCTGCGGGAGCATCGGCAATCATCTTGATCAGGTTTTCCGTAGAGCCAATGCCGTCAGCCTTCTGGCAAACTTCCCAGCGGCATTCCGGATGGACGATAACTTTTATTCCCGGATGCAGCGCCCGCACTCGATCAACATGTTCAGGAAGAAAACGCTGATGCACCGAGCAATGCCCCTTCCACAAAATCACCTTTGCTTTGCGTAGCCGCGCCGGATCAACTCCGCCGCCGATCATGAACGGGTCCCAGACCACGCATTGATCCAGCGGAATGCCCATGGCAAATGCCGTGTTGCGGCCAAGATGCTGGTCAGGCAGAAAAAGTATTTTCTCGTTGCCCGCAAATGCCCACTTGAACGCAGCCGGCGCATTCGACGACGTACATACCAGTCCGCCACGCTCGCCACAAAATGCTTTGATGGCCGCAGTGGAATTCATATAGGTCAGCGGTGTAATCCCTCGGCCCTGATCATCCGTGAGCCCGAGTGAAACCAGTTGTTCCCAGCAGCTTTCCACCTGGCCTATCTCGGCCATGTCTGCCATGGAGCAGCCAGCGTTGAGATCTGGCAGGATCACCTGCTGCCCGTCATGGGCCAGCACATCCGCGCTTTCAGCCATGAAATGGACGCCGCAGAAAACAATGTATTCCGCGCTGGTGCGCGCAGCTTCTTGCGCCAGTTTGTAAGAGTCGCCGCGAAAATCGGCAAAACGGATCACTTCATCCCGCTGGTAATGGTGCCCCAGAATCACCGCGCGTGAGCCAAGCTCGCGTCTGGCTGCAGCAATGCGCGCATCCATTGTGTTATCGGGGAGTGCAAGGTAATTATCGAGCGAGCAACTGACGTCTCGCTCTTCCAAAGGAGCAATCGTAGTCGACATTTATCCGCCTTCAGTCCCGCAGCTAGAGCAACGGAACGGAGATGTTGAAAGCATCCACAGGCTCCAGCGGATCCACTGCGTTGGTTATCGCCCGATCCGCGGGGTTGTTGAAGCCCGCAGTCTTACTGGTTCTTTTGATGACCCTCAGCCCAGCTTGGACTCAAAATCCTATCCACACCTAATGCTGAAAGTCACCATTTATTGTGCCATTCAAGGCGCTGCCGACGCAAATCCCCTGCAGTTCAGTGGGTTAAGAGCTGCCAAAGCAGCCGCTGCACGAGTTGTCATCTAATCTCCATAAAACCCTTTCGCTCTGTTACTCTGAATGGCGCCTATGCGCTTTCAAATGAGCTTGTTTCTATTCGTCGTAATGGCAGCTTCTGCCTTCGCCCAAAACCCCAAACCGGTTGCTGACCGGCTGGCCGCACAAAACGCTCTGTTTGAAGAGCAGTATGAATCTGATCTTCGCAACGCTCCTGAGCGTGCTACAGGCTTTGGCGACTATCGATACAATGACAAGCTCTCAGACCACTCGCTTGCCGCCATCGTCCAACGCCACAAGACTGACGAAGATTTTCTTAAACGCCTTCAGGCGGTTTTGACGACTGGCTTTTCTGATCAGGACACGCTCTCTCACGATCTTCTAGTTCGCGTGCTCCAGCAGCGCATTGCTGACTTCGACCTCAAAGAGTACGAGATGCCAGTGAGCCAGCAGGGTGGCGTCCATACCGGCCTGGCGGACCTTCCGCTTTCTGTCCCGTTTGACTCGGTCAAGCATTATGAAGACTACATCGCGCGTCTGCATCAGATTCCCCGCGTCTTCAATCAGACCACAGAAGTCCTCCGCGCAGGGATGAAAGACAAGCTGATGCCTGTCCGATTCCTTCTTGAGAAAGTCCCGGTGCAATGCCAGGGTGTTATTGACGCTAATCCCTTTCTGCTTCCGACAAAAAAATATCCTGCAAGCATCTCAGCGGAAGACCAGAAGCGCCTGACGCAGCAAATCACTGATGCCATCAACACTGATGTCATCCCCGCGTATAAGAGCTTTGCGGCTTTCATCAGCAAGGAATACGCCCCTCAGGGACGCACCGCGCTTGGAATCACATCTCTTCCCGACGGTCAGAAGCGCTACCAAAATGACATTTATGGCCGCACTACTACTCACATGGCCGCCGATGAAATACACCAGCTTGGCCTTCGGGAAATCGAACGCATCCAGGCCGAGATGCTGGTCATCGCCAAGAAGGCAGGCTTCGCTGACCTTGCTGCCTACCGAGCGTCGTTCAAGACCAATCCCAAATACATCCCCACCTCTGCAGAGCAGATTCTTGACGACTTCCGCCGCTACATTGCGCAGATGGAACCTAAGCTTCCAGGGCTTTTCAATCTGTTGCCCAAATCGCCGGTCACGGTTGAAGCCATACCTGCATTTCAGGCTGCCGCTGCAACCCACTATGTAACCGGAACTCCCGACGGCAAGCGCCCAGGCCGCGTTGTTGTGGCCACATCCAATTTTGCGGACCGCTCTCTTATTAACGATGAAGCCATCGCCTACCATGAAGGCGTCCCCGGACATCACATGCAGTTGTCGGTCCAGCAACAGCTCACTGGGCTGCCCAAGTTCCGCCTTCACGGTCTGGGCTTCAACGCTTACTCTGAAGGCTGGGCGCTCTACGCCGAACAGCTCGGCAAAGAGATCGGCTTCTACCAGGACCCCGCCTCTGACTATGGCCGCCTTTCCTCTGAACTTTTCCGCGCCGTGCGTCTGGTGGTCGATACCGGAATACATTCGAAAGGATGGACGCGCGACCAGGTCGTGGATTTCATGCGCAAGTCCGGCGCTGTAGACGAGCCGACAATCCAGTCAGAAACAGACCGCTACATTGCCTGGCCGGCGCAGGCGCTTAGCTACAAACTGGGCCAGCTCAAATTCCGTGAATTGCGCGACCGCGCCCAGAAGGCCCTGGGACCCAAATTTGACATACGCAGCTTCCATGATGAAATGCTGAATGGCGGGACCTTGCCGCTCGATCTGCTCGACGCGCGCACGGATAAGTGGATCGCAGAACAGAAGTCAAAATGAGTAAGTTCTGGAGTTGATGGCGGCCGGATCGGAGAGATGGGCCGCGAAACGAAGAATCAGCCTGGGATGGTCAGCCTTCTCACAATCTCTTCCGCCACCGCATCTGCCCGCGCTGCAATCTGCTGCGGTGTCTGGTCCTGAATAGGATGCTGCACATAAACGGCGTCAAAGCCCGCTCGTCCCAGCGCACTGGCCTGTACCCGCGCCGGGGCCGTGAACTCTGTCGTAGCGACAGGCACTGCCGGAATCCCAAGATTCTCCAAGCCAATGGTGTCGTGCAAACTGCACGTTGTGCACGACCCTCAATCCGCCAGCCCTTCCACCACTGCGTCCATCCCACGGAGTTGTTCAATGATCTGCGGCGGCGCGTTCTTCGCGAACGTCGGCTTGCGTGTGCGCAGCACTTCTGCCGCACCATACTTCGTCCGCAGGATCTCTTCCAGCCGGTCCAGGAAAAAGCTGCCGCCCGGCTTGCTGATGTCGAGCAGCCCGATCTTTTTTCCCTCCAAGCTCTTCAACCGTGCTGGCGGCTTTGCCGCCTTGGGCACGCTCTCATTTCCTGGATGAACGATCGTTATTGGCATGCATTCCTCCTATCTATGAATCGGATACGTCACCATCTGGCTGCCCGCCGGGCCGGTTGACCAACTGCCGATCACGGCGGAAAACTTTCCTGCGGTACCGCCAGCAACAAAAATGCTGATTGCCTCAGGTGACCGGAATTTCTGATAGCACTTTTCTCCGCGTACCGTGATCTCTTTGTAATTCGCCGCCAGCTGCGTGCCTTCGGCGCGTTCTTCTTTCGAATAGTGTCGCACCGGTATCCCGGTATTTTCAAAGAGAAATTGCCGCGCCTGTTCCTTGGTAAAGCCATCACGATGGATGGTCTTCACGTGCTCGGGACAAAGAATCACAATCGCTTCCGGCATCAGGCACGTGCGATAGCTCCACACCGTAGCCAGCGCAAAAGAAATTGTCTCCAAAACGATCTTGCCTGCGGGTGCGGTGTGTTCACTCACACCACGCGGCGGTTCTGCTGCAAACAGTGACACCGCGCTCTGCTCACGCTTAAGGCCGCGCGTAACGTGGAAAGGCTCCCATGGATTCTCTTCTTCATTTTCGGCGATGCAGAAAGAAAACTTGCCGGGATTTCCCAGCGCTGACATGTCGATCCCGTCCGGCCGTCCGCCGCCGATATTCAGCAGGACCAGCTGAAACGCACGGCCAAGAGAACTGTTGGCCCGTGCCACGTTGGAAAAAACATTTTGCCGTGACCAGAATCCCAGTTCCTGCCGCACAGGGCCGTTGATCATCACCAGCGGCGCGGCAAAGTGCGTGGTCGCCTGCACGCCGTGGAGATTAAAGTGCTCATCGCACGCGGCGCGGACCAACGGCAGCAGCACGCGCATCATCTCCGGTGCGCATCCGGCCATGACTGCGTTGGCTGCGATCTTTTCCACCGTCGCTTCGCCATAAAAAGGGGGCACGCGCGCAATCACCATCTCTGGCGCCAATTCCGAAGCCTTTACCATCTCCTCTACTTTTTTGACGGTCGGCGGAACCACCGGCAGCGCATCTCCAAATTTCTGGCGGCAATATTCAAAAGGATCTTCTTCGTCGCGCAATGTAATGCGCGTGGCAGGATCGCCCGTGCGGCGCAGCATCTTCACGCCGTTTTCCGCGGTCTTTTCCTGCCTAGTACCCTGGACCTCCGGCTCCAAATGTCGCGAACTGCATCCCGGCTTCCACGCTGGCGCTCCATCGTCCACGGGAGCAATCGGCGGATGGCCCAATGTCGCTGCCAACTCATTCAAGCCCTGCTTATCGAAGCCCACCAGAGTTTTTGCAATCTGGCCATTTTCATTGAAGAGATAAAACGTCGGGACAGTATGCGGGTTGTAAGCCCGCGAAATCTTCAGCCCTGCATCGAGTTCCACCGGATAAGAAATCTTCAACTGGCTGACAAACTCGCGCGTCGAGCTCTCGTCATCCTGCGAAATCCCAATCACCTGAATTGAATTCTTTGCAAGCGAGTTCAAATAAGGCAGAGCAAGCTGGCAGGTGGGACAGTCGGTTTCAAAAAAGACCACCACAGCCTTTTTGCCGGGTTGGAGTCCCGGAATTGCAACGGCTTTGTGAAGTTGTTGCATAGATACAACATAAAGATGGCCGGGCATTCTCACAAGCCGCCTTGCCAAGGCCTAGCGTTCTATATCTTATGGAAGATTAGCGGCAAAATGAGAAGTTTTCGCCTTTTATCGATCTTCAATCATTTGAGTCACTCATAACGCAACGCCACCAGTGGATCAATTTTAGTTGCGCGCAGCGCCGGAATCAGCGTCGCCGCCATGGCGACCAAAGAAAGCACAGCTATGCTAAGCAGGAATGCGAGCGGATCTTCCGCACCGATGGCAAACAGGAAAGGCGAAAGCGCCCGCGCGGCGGCAAAACTTACTGCCAAGCCAATACCTAGCCCAATCAGCGTGAGCACGGCGCCTCGGCCCAGAATGCTCTTTAAGACATCGCCGCGTTGCGCCCCCAGCGCCATGCGGATGCCAATCTCCTGTGTGCGCTGCGTAACCGAGTAGGCGATGACACCATAAATTCCCACCGCGGCCAGCACCAGCGCAAGCGCGCCAAAGCCTGCAACCAGTAATGCGCGAAAGCGCGGCTGAGTCACGGATTCACTCAGCAGGTCTTCCATCGTAGCCACGCGGCGGACCACGGCGTCTTTGTCCACGGCATGAATTTCACGCTCAATCATCGGCGCAAGAGTCGCAACAGGCTTGGATGATCGCACCACCATAAAGGCGGCATTGCTGAAATTTTGCGTATAAGGTTGATAGTAAGCGGTTGCTGTTTTACTTTCCAATCCCCAATACTTCAGGTCTCCTACCACTCCAACAATATCCATGTACGGACTATTATTGTTGTTCGGGCTGCTTGCCTGAATTTTTTGTCCAATCGGGTCGGTATCGGGAAAGTAGCGGTGCGCCAGCGATTCACTGATAATTGTCACCGGCTGGGAATTTGCGGTGTCGTCCTGAGTAAAAAAACGCCCACGCACCAGTGGCACACCCAACGCGCGAAAATAGTCCGGACTGACCTTGGGCAGCGCTGTGCTGGGAAATTCCTGGTCACTCCACGGCCGCCCGGCAATACTGAACGAATCGTCTTCGCTTTCGTTATCCGGCGGCAGGCTGTCAGCCACAGCGGCATACTCCACGCCCGGCAGATGGCTCACGTTTTCCAGCGCGCGCTGATAGAAGGCGACCATTCTGGGATCAAAAGCAAATGGATTAATGGCGTTGCGCACGGATTTGGGAGTTACCAGCATGGTCAGCAGGTTTTCTGGCGGAGCGTTGAATCCTGCATCCACTTTTTGTAGAAGCAGGAAGCTGCGCAGCAGAAGCCCTGCCGCGATCAATAACGTTAACGAAAGAGCAATCTCCGCGACTACCAGCGCTGCACGTGTGCGATGATGGCCGGAGCTGGCAGAGCCGCTGCGTCCACCCTTCTGTAACGCAGACTGTAAATCTTTTCGCGCACTCTGCAATGCCGGCACCAGGCCAAACAAGACGCCTACGGCCACGGATATTGTGAATGTAAACAGCAGCACGCTCCAGTCGAGTTGAACCTGATTTACCAGCGGGACACCAGCCGGATTGAATGTACGGAACAGGCGCACGCTGATCAAAGCCAGCAACAGTCCGGCAGTAGCACCCGCAAAGGAAAGTAAAACGCTCTCGGTGAGCAATTGCTGCACCAGCCTGCGCCGCGCTGCTCCAAGGCTCAGACGGACAGCCATCTCCCGCTCTCGCACACTGCCTCGCGCTAATAAGAGATTGGCAATGTTCACAGTAGCGATAAGTAAAACAGCCAGCACTGCGGCAAACATCATGAATAATGCCGGACGGAGATTCCCAACAAGGTAGTTCCGTAACGACTCTACCGGCATGGTCAAGCGGGTGTAAACGCCAGGGTTGGCGCGTTCAATGTTGCGTCCAATGAGATTGGTTTCAGCCTGTGCGCGTTCAAAAGTCGCATTTCTGCGTAGCCGTCCAATTCCCTGTAGAAAAAATGGCCCGCGGCGCGTGGATTTCAAGTGGAGATTCTGCCAGAGTTCGGCATTGCGGAGAGGGAATCCGTAACTTTCACTCACTACGCCAATGATGGTCGCGGGGCTGCTGTTGACTTCAATCACCCGGCCTACCACATCCCGGCTACCGCCAAAACGCCTTTGCCAGAGTGAGGCGGTAATCACTGCCAGGTTAGTGCTGCCCGCCGCATCGTCGCCGGGCTGAAAGTTGCGTCCCAGGATCGGCTGTATACCTAGGATAGAAAAGTAGTCTGCTGTAACGGTCGCACCAGTCACCTCTTCAGGCCGGCCTTCGCCTGTGAGCGCGAAGCGGCTTATTCCATAAGCGGCAACTTTTTCAAATGTAGTGTTGCCATTCTGCCAATCCAAAAAATCAGCCATGGACAAATTGCCCCGCGGACTATTCTGCGGGGAAAAGCTCATGTGTACAGAAGCGATGCGGCTTTCCTCTGGATAAGGCAAAGGACGGTAGAGCAATCCATACACGATGCCAAACATTGCCGAGTTCGCCCCGATGCCGAGCGCCAGGGTAAGCACCGCGACCGCAGTAAAACCTGGCGCTCTGCGCATCATGCGCAGGCCGTAACGCACATCTGATTTGAAGTCATGGAACACCTGAAATTTTCGCGCCTGGCGGCCTTCTTCTTTGTAACGCTCCACGGCGCCAAACTCCAGCCTGGCGGTACGCATGGCTGCCTCTGCTGACAACCCAGTCCGTTCCAGGTCCGTGGCGCGCGCCTCCAGATGAAACGCAAGCTCATCGCTCATTTCTTTGTCGAGCTGCGTACGGCGGAAGAGGTTCCTGAGAGCTCGTGCCCATTGCGATATGTTCATATTTCCTCCGGCCTGGCTCGAAGCACCGCACTCATGGCGGCGACCACGCGATTCCAACTCTCTGTTTCCTGCCGTAAACGTTTTTCACCCGCACGGGTAAGACTGTAGTATTTAGCTCTACGATTGTTTTCTGACGTGCCCCATTCAGCCGCAAGTAAGTCCTGCTCTTCAAGTCGATAAAGAGCTGGATACAGCGCGCCCTGCTCTATCAGCAGAGCGCCGCCGGAAATCTGCTGAATGCGCAGCAAAATGCCATAACCATGCAATGGACCCAGAGAGACTGCTTTGAGTATCAACAGATCAAGAGTTCCAGGTAATAAATCTGCTTGCTTTGGCATGTCCTCTCCTAAGCTGCTTAGACGAGCCCCTCCAAGAAAAGTTAGGAACGAGGTCGAAGAATCAAAGCACAAAAATCGAGCCTGCGCAGTCCTCGGCAGAAGCGGGCTGGATAGCAGTCCCAATGAGCAGGCAACCGCTTTCGGCAGCAGTCCGGTTGAATGTCACTTTTTTTGAAGGCGGCCCTTTTCCTTTTGGCGAGGACTCAGGTGTATCCTATGTGGCATGGACAAGAAGCCTCCCCTCGACAACTCCAAGAACCGGTTTGCTGAAGTGATCCGGCAGTCACAGGAACGCCGCGCCGACTTGAACAACAAGGCCAGGAAGAAGCAGATGGAAGATATTGAGCTTCCGCCCCGCGATGAAGAAATTGCGGACGCAAAGGAAGACGACGAACCTGCGATTTAGCTTCGCTCGGTTCCTGCCCGATGGACCTTTTGGCGCAGCCATTCCAGCTGCGCCATTGAAATAGCCCTGCCTAATATTTCGGCATGTTCGGATCAATGCGATCTGACCACGCAAGAATACCGCCGGCAAGATTTTTGGCCTTGAATCCTGCATGTTGCAGAAAGCCCACAGCCCGCGCGCTGCGCGCGCCAGACCGGCAATGCACTACCATCTCTTTGCTGGGATCCAGTTCATGCACGCGGCGCGGAAGATCGTTCAACGGAATCAGAACGCCGTTCAGGTTGCAGATCTGGTATTCGTGCGGCTCGCGCACGTCCAGCAGAACAAAATCCTCTTTCGCGTCAAGACGCTGTTTCAACTCTTCCACGCTGATTTCAGGCACGCCGTTGCTCACTGTTTTCTCTTGACCTCGCAGTCCACAGAACTCTTCATAGTCAATGAGTTTAGTTACAGAGGGATTGGTTCCGCAAACCACGCAATCAGGGTTCTTGCGCAGCTTGAGCTCGCGAAATTTCATGCCCATGGCATCCACCAGCAGCAGCCGTCCGATGAGCGGCTGTCCCGCCCCAAGTATCAGTTTGATGGCTTCCGTCGCCTGAATTAAACCAACCAATCCGGGCAGTATCCCAAGCACTCCCCCCTCCGCGCAGGAAGGAACCAGTCCCGGCGGCGGCGGCTCAGGATACAAGCAGCGATAGCAAGGTCCGTTCTTGGTGGCAAAAACGCTCGCCTGGCCTTCAAAGCGGAAGATCGATCCATACACGTTCGGTTTGCCGGTAAATACGCAGGCGTCATTGACCAGAAAGCGAGTTGGGAAATTGTCGGTCCCGTCCACAATAACATCAAATCCGGAAAAGATTTCCAGGGCGTTCTGGCTGGTCAGTTTGGCGTTGAAGGCCTTCACATTAACGTTTGGATTGATGGCGGCAATCTTCTCCCGCGCCGATTCCAGCTTGGGACGGCCAACATCGCTGGTGAAATGAATTACCTGGCGCTGCAGATTGGTAAAGTCCACCACGTCAAAGTCGACCAGCCCGAGCGTGCCGACGCCGGCGGCGGAAAGGTACAGTGCCAGTGGCGATCCCAGTCCGCCCGTGCCTATGCAAAGCACGCGCGCGGCCTTGAGCTTTTGCTGCCCTTCCACGCCTACTTCCGGCATGATCAGATGCCGTGAGTAGCGTAAAACTTCTTCATTACTCAGTGCGGGTAGTTCGTGCGGGGCAATTGTCGTGGGCATGGAAAAATTCCTTTCCGTAAGAAGAAAGACTAACTCTTGATTGCCTAGGATTTCAGTAAAATTAGCGGTGGGAGGCCCGCATGAAACATCGGGCCATGGCAGGCATTCGACGCTGCGGTAGTGTTGTGCGGGAAATCATCAACTTAATTATATGTTAAGTGGCATAAACCGGCGAGCGCTGGTTGGCCACAATCTCAATGCTTTCACTCTGAAAGCTCTTTTTGTCCTCTGAC
>DASXKZ010000354.1:0-5419 GCA_036496525.1 Candidatus Angelobacter sp. | reverse complement strand
GCAGGAGATGTACCTGCAGTCGGCTGATCCGATTACAGAAAAGATCGCGCATATTTTTGAGGAGTATCGCAAGGAGCTGCGCAAGTCGAACGCTCTGGACTTTGACGATCTGCTGCTGGAGACGGTACGGTTGCTGAAGTCGTCCTCAGCGGTGCGTGAACGCTATCAGCGGCGTTACCAATACATGCTGATTGATGAATATCAGGACACGAACCGTCCGCAATACGAGTTGATCAAACTGCTGGCCGGCCCGGACCACAATGTTTGCGTGGTGGGTGATGAAGACCAGTCGATTTATTCTTGGCGCGGCGCGGACATCCGCAACATTCTGGAATTTGAAAAGGATTTTCCCGAGGCGCGCATCATCCGCCTGGAACAGAATTACCGCTCCACGCAGGCCATTCTGGAAGCGGCCTCGGCGGTGGTCTCCAACAATCTCAAGCGTAAAGGCAAGACGCTATGGACTGCGCGCCATGGCGGCAACAAGATTGGCTACTACGAAGCGCCCGATGGCGAGAACGAATCGCTCTTTGCCGCCGACTACATTTCGCGCTACCTGAAGAAGATGAAAGAAGAAGGCGCGGAAGATGTTCGCGTGGCTGTGCTCTACCGGCTGAATTCTCAGTCGCGGTTGATTGAAGAAGCCATGCGGCGCTATCAGCTTTCCTATCAGGTCGTCGGGGGCTTTTCTTTCTATGAGCGCGCGGAAATCAAGGACATGATCAGCTATCTAAAGCTGATCAACAATCCTCAGGACTCGATTGCGCTGCTAAGGGTGATCAACACGCCGACGCGTGGGATTGGCAAATCGACCATTGAAACGCTGGAACGGCTTTCGCTGGAGACCGGAATGTCGTTGTGGTCGGCCATTAGCGAGGCCATTGACCGCAGACTGCTGCCCCAGCGTGCCTGCGCCGCGTTAAAGAGCTTTAAAGACCTTATTGAAGATGCGCGCGCGATGCTGTTGGGGACTTTTGCTGAGCGTGTGGCTGAAACAGCACAAACCCACCACGGAGACACGGAGACACGGAGAGAACCAGCAGAAGAAGCAGATGCGGATGTGTCTTTCGAGCCGGCGAAACTGGGAGAGAACATTAGTTTTGATTTCGGCGCGAATGAGGAGCCGGAAGAAGAAGAAATAGCAACGGCTGAACACTCAGAAGAAGTTTCCAATATTTCGGGTGATGCTGCATCAAGCGAAGCAATAGAAGGTTTCCGTGCTCCCGGCGGCCCAGCCAGCATTCCTGAAATTCTCAAGTTCCTGATTGATCGCACGGGCTACATCAAGGAATTAGAAAAAGAAAACACGCCTGATTCGCTGGCGCGCATTGACAACCTGCGCGAACTGGTGAATGCCGCCATGGATTCACGCGATCGGGGCGAGACGCTGGCGGAATTTCTGGACCACGCCGCATTGGTGAGCGACGTGGATACATACGATCCGCGTGGCACGGTCACGCTCATGACATTGCATTCGGCCAAGGGGCTGGAATTCGGTCTGGTCTTTCTGGTGGGCATGGAAGAAGGGCTGTTCCCGCATTCGCGGGCCTTCAATGATCCTGACCAGATGGAAGAAGAGCGCCGGCTTTGTTACGTGGGTATGACCCGTGCCATGGACCATCTGGTGCTGAGCAATGCCCGATATCGCCGTCGCTACGGCACCGACATGCCGGACGCGACGGTGCCATCAAGATTTCTGGAAGAAGTGCCGCCGCAGTTGCTGGAAGAGCTGGGCACATCGTCGCGGGCGCGACCAGCCGCTTCGTATCAAAGCTCCGATTACGGGGAGCGCCATTACAGCTATGAAGACGAAGACCAGAGCGCGCCATCCCGTGTGGGTCGGCAGCCTGAGCATAGTAAGCCGCGCAATGGCGGTTATACTGGTCCCAAGTACAATTCCATTGACAATATTACCGACTTCTTTGCTTCGCGCGGCAAGAAGTTCAACCGTCCGCAGATTCCGGTGGAGAAGGCGGCTGGCGGCAGCTCTTTTCGTCCCGGACAGCGCGTGAAACATCCGAAATATGGCGAGGGAGTAGTGTACCGGCGCGAAGGTGAGGGAGAAAACGCCAAGATTACGGTACAATTTCCACGATTCGGATTGAAAAAGCTGATGGAGAAGTACGCGCACCTGGAGAGGGCATAAGAATTTTCGCAACATATCTTTAAAACTAGGACAGGTACATGGCAAATACGAAGGCACTGAGCACGGAAGAACGTAAGAAAGCAAAGCGCACAGCGCGCAAGAAGCAGGCGCCCAAGAAGCCCCGCGAATACGCGCGCGGCTCTAAAAAGCCCAAGGTGAAGAAAATGGCTCGCGGCACGGCCAAGCGCTAAGCATTGATGCCGGCGTAGAGGCGCCTTGGTGTGTTTTTACGCCGCGCTTTTACGCCGCGCTTCTACGCTGCATCGCCGTTTTCCCAGGACCAATACTTGCGTCTCTCGTTCTTAAGGAGGCCTTTCTGGCCAGCCAACTCTTTGCCAAGAAGTCCATCGACAAGCTGATTTCTGACTCGGAAAGGCCGGGGCATCGTCTGCCGAAGTCGCTGGGACCGTGGTCGCTGACGGCGCTTGGTATCGGCGCGATCATCGGCTCGGGAATTTTTGTGCTCACCGGTACAGCGGCGGCTGGAGAGTTTTCTACGCCTTCCCTGCTTCACGCGCAGGTTTTGGATGTCTTCCAGAATTTATTTCAGCACGGGAACCTTTCCGGTGTGCTTCTTCATGGGCGTCCGCCGGCGGGGCCGGCAATCGCTATCTCATTTCTTCTTGTGGCAATTGCGTGCAGTTTTGCTGGCCTGTGCTATGCCGAGCTTGCCTCGATGATTCCCATTGCGGGCAGCGCTTATACGTATTCATACGCCACGCTGGGTGAATTGATCGCATGGATCATTGGCTGGGACCTGATCCTGGAATATGCGGTGAGCAACGTGGCTGTGGCAGTCGGTTTTGGTGGATATCTGAAAGCACAGCTCACCTCGTTTGGACTCCATATACCGGATAACTGGTCGTCGCCGGTTTGGACTGGTGGCCATTGGTCAGGCGCTTACTTTAATGTTCCGGCGTTTCTCATTGTTTTCATTTTGACCGTGCTTCTGGTGTGGGGCATTCGTGAGTCGGCGGGAGCTAATAATATTATGGTGCTGGTAAAGATCGGCGCCATCATTACATTCCTGGTGGTTGGCGGAATGCTGGTGAACCGTGCGAACTGGCATCCATTTGCACCGTCTGGATTTGCGGGAGTGATTTCCGGCGGAGCGATCATTTTCTTTACGTATATCGGCTTCGATTCCGTATCAACCGCAGCCGAAGAGGCAAAAAATCCGCAAAAAGATATTCCCTTCGGAATCATCGCTTCCTTGATCATTTGCACGGTCCTTTATATCGGCGTTGCGCTGGTGCTGCTGGGGATGCAGAAATACAGCATCTTCGCCACGAACGCCGATGCTGCCTCCGCGCCTGTGGCATACGCACTACAGCAAATGGGGACAAGCCGCTTCTTTCAGGCCGTAATTGT
This sequence comes from Candidatus Angelobacter sp., assembly GCA_036496525.1. Lineage (GTDB taxonomy): Bacteria > Acidobacteriota > Terriglobia > Terriglobales > Acidobacteriaceae > Angelobacter. The sequence continues at coordinate 1,902 of DASXKZ010000354.1, read as the reverse complement.
GATTGGCGCGCTGACAGGAATGATTTCCTCGCTGCTGGTCTTTCAATATGGCCAGACCAGAATCTGGTTTGCCATGTCACGCGACGGCTTGCTCCCAAAACTCTTCTCGGACCTTTGCCGGTTTGAAACTCCACACTGGTCAACCTGGATTGCCGGAGCGGCTGTGGGGATTCCTGCCGGACTGGTGGACATCGGCGAAGCGGCCGATCTTTCAAACATTGGAACGCTTTTCGCTTTCGTGCTCGTTTCATTGGGGGTACTTTTCCTTCGCAAAGCGCAACCAGACCGCCAGCGAGGATTCAAGGTTCCCTGGGTGCCGATCTTTCCGATCATCTCTGTGGTGCTATGCGTTTCATTGATGGCTGGTCTGCTCGTGATTACCTGGCTGCGTTTCTTCGGCTGGCTGGCTATTGGCATGGTGATTTACTGGCTTTACAGCCGTCGCCACAGCGAGTTTGCACCAGCTAACGTTCCTGCCGGCAAAGGGTGATGGCTTCTAAATCGTTCATTCAGTCGTTGCCGAAAGCGGAACTTCACCTGCACCTGGAAGGCAGCGTTGATCCTGCAACGCTGGTAGAGCTAAGCCGCCGCTATAACACTCCGTTGCCGACCGAAAACAATCGCTATGACGTGGCAGGCAGCGGTGATGTGCTCACCGAAGACGACGTTCGGCGTCTTTATTCTTACAAGGATTTCAATGGTTTCCTGATGGCCTTTAAGTCCGTGACGGAGCGTCTGCGCTCTCCGGAAGATTACGAGCTTGTGACCTATCGGCTGATGCAGAAGCTGCGCCAGCAAAACGTGGTGCATGCCGAGGTCTATGTGAGTGTGGGCGTGATCCGCTGGCGAGGGCAGCCGGTAGAACCGATTTTTGAAGGTATGGAGCATGGGCGCGAGCGCGGCCAGCGCGACTTTGGTGTTTCACTGCTGTGGATCTTTGATGCCGTACGCCACTTCGGACCGGCAGCGGCAGCAGAGGTCTTTGATCTTGCGGCACGGCTGCGTGAGCGTAATGTTGTGGGGATCGGCATTGGCGGTGACGAGGCGCGTGGGCCCGCGGAAGGATTTCGCGATCTATATAAGAAAGCCGCCGACAATGGTCTGCGGCTGACCGCGCATGCCGGAGAGACCACGGGGCCGGAATCGGTTTGGGGAGCGTTGAATATTGGCGCAGAGCGGATTGGGCACGGCCTTTCTGCGGCGAGCGATCCCGAGCTTATGGAAGTGATGGCGCAAAAACAGGTTCCGGTGGAGATGTGCATTACCAGCAACCTGCGGACGGGCGCCTGCAAAGAGATACAGGAGCATCCGGTAAAGAAGTTCTTTGATGAAGGGCTGATGATCACGCTGAACTCAGACGATCCTGCGATGTTCCAGACCTCGCTCAACAAGGAATTTGAAATCGCGCAGCAGGAATTCGGTTTTTCTGAGGAACATCTGCGCGAGCTGGCGCGGAATTCGATTGAAGCGTCCTTTCTGCCGGTGGAAAAGAAGCTGCGCTTCATGCAGCAGATTGATTTTATGGCATGACGAAGCACATCGGCATTGTCGGCTGCAGCGCGGAAGGAGCGGCGCTTTGCTATCGGACGATCTGTCTGGAAGCGGAAAAGTTCATGGGCAGACACATGCATCCGGAAGTGACGATGCACACAATCGCGCTGGCCGAATACATGAAGCCAATTGACGCAGAGGCGGGATGGAAACCCGTGGCTGAGTTGATGCTGCGCTCGGCAGAAGCGTTAAAGCGTGCCGGTGCGGATTTCCTGATCTGCCCGGACAACACCATCCATGAGGCGCTGCCGTTTGTCTTGCCGCGATCGCCGCTGCCCTGGCTGCACATTGCGGAAGAGGTCGGCAAAGAAGCCAAACGTCGCGGCTTCAGGAAGCTGGGAATCACGGGGA
>DASXKZ010000353.1:0-17358 GCA_036496525.1 Candidatus Angelobacter sp. | reverse complement strand
ATAGACTTGTTTTTGGAGTGGCCATTTTATGGTTGGTCACATCTGTGCTTCTACTGGTAATTTCCGGAATCGGGTCCGCACGGTCCAACCACAACCAGCCCAACAATGATCGCACCCGCAAGGATGCGCATCATCACCTATATGCCGGGATAGAGAACCACGCTGCGACTCACGCTCTTTTTATATGCTGATGTTGCGCTTTCTAGCGAATCATTCTGAGTGATAGTTCTTTGAGCAAATCGGCGCGATCCCCTTCGCGAAGGGATTTGCCTTCCGTCTTTCGCCAGATACCAAAAGCGCCAGATACCAAAAGCCAAGAGCCGCTTGCTAATATGTTTCCATGTCCAACAAACGAATCGCCGTCGTCCCCGGTGACGGCATCGGTAAAGAGGTTATCCCCGCAGCACTAAAAGTTATCGAAGCCACAGGCGCGGCCGTTGAGTTCACCACCTTTGACTGGTCGGCAGACCGCTACCTGAAAGACGGGACCACCATTCCGGCTGACGCCTTCGCCATGTTGCAGCGTGATTTCGATGCGATCTTCGTCGGTGCGCTGGGCGATCCGCGCGTTCCCACAAATATCCATGCCAAAGAAATCCTGCTGGGCATGCGCTTCAAAATGGATCTTTACGCCAATGTGCGTCCAGTCAAGCTGCTCGACGAAGCGCTCTGTCCGCTCAAGGGCGTAAAGCCGGAGCACGTGGACTTTGTGGTGATTCGTGAAAACACTGAAGGCCCTTATGTGGACGCCGGTGGGGTGCTGAAGCAAGGGACTGCAGACGAAATCGCCACGCAGGAAGATTTCAACACCCGCAAAGGCGTGGAGCGCGTGATTCGATTCGCCTTTGAAATGGCGCGCAAGCAAGGCCGCAAAAAAATCCTGATGTCAGACAAATCCAATGTCATGACCTTTGCCGGCGGCCTGTGGCAGCGCGTGTTCAAGATCGTTGCCGCCGAGTATCCTGAAATTCAGACTCAGCACATGTACGTGGACGCGCTCTGCATGCACATGGCGCGCGATCCAAAACAGTTTGACGTGATCGTAACCAACAATATGTTTGGCGACATCATCACCGACCTGGCCGCGGCCTTGCAGGGCGGCCTGGGCATGGCCGCCAGCGGAAATATCCATCCCGGCAAGACATCGATGTTTGAGCCGGTGCATGGTTCTGCGCCGCCCTTCGCGGGCAAGAACATCGCTAACCCCATCGGTGCAATCTCCACGGCAGCCATGATGCTGGAGCATCTCGGATTCGCCAAAGAGGCCGACCGGATCAATAAAGCTGTGCTCGCCGCTGTGCAGCAGAAGAAGACCACGTCCGACATCGGCGGCTCGTTGGGAACAAGGGAAGCGGCGGAGTGGATTGCTTTTTCTACGTCCCGAACGTAGTGAGGGAGCCCTTTTGTAACGCCGCTCTTTCTATATCCCGAGCGTAGCGAGGGAACCCTTTTGCAACGTTGCTCTCTGGGAGTCTCCATTTTCAATTATTTTCCCCCCCAGCCCTTTCAGAGCACAAATCAAAACAAACCATCTTAGGTTCCTTCCATTACCCAAGTTTTTCCCGTGCAAGAAACCTCCGGCTCCACGTTCTCCTATTTGGCATAGAATCTCTCTTCCCCTCCCCCGATTCGGCCGCCCATGATTCACCAAAAAAGGACGTGCACCTATGCGGGTATTTCTGACTTTTCTGTTTCTGCTGGCTAGCGCTGCTACCGGCCTGACCCAAAAAACTGACGACAAATCCGCCGCCGGCCATGACGATGCTGCGGCCCTGACCATCTATAACCAGTCGTTTGCTGTGGTGCGGCAGACTCTTCCGCTGGACCTGAAAAGTGGCACAAACCAGCTGGAAATTACCAACATCACGGCGCACCTGGAGCCCGACTCGGTCATCCTGCGTGACCTCAAGAGCGGCCGCGACCTGCGCATACTCGAGCAGAACTATCGTGCCGACGTCGCATCGCAGGGCCTGTTGCTCTCCCTGTACGAAGGCAAGACGATCGATTTTCTGGTCAACGGGGTGCAAAAGCCCGGCAAGATCATCCGCAGCGGCTATGTGCCTCACTACCAGGCATACAGCAGCTACAACCAGCAGTATTACCAGCAGCAACAGGCCTACGTGAACGCGGGGAATGGCGAGCCAATTATCGAAATCGACGGCCAACTGCGGTTCGGCCTTCCCGGCCAGCCTATCTTCCCGGCGCTCACCAATGAGACGATTCTGAAACCGACGCTCTCATGGCTGTTGCAGAGCGACCATCCCGGTACCACGAATGCAGAATTTAGTTATGTGACCGGCGGCATGAGTTGGCACGCTGACTACAACGTGGTTGCGCCCGTCAGCGGCAACCTGCTCGATATCGTAGGCTGGGTGACGCTCGACAACCAGACCGGCAAGAGCTTTTCCAATGCCCACATCAAGCTGATGGCAGGCGATGTAAATAAGCTTCAGCCGCCAGGTTTTAGCATTTACGGCCAGGCCAATGCCGACGTTGCTCTGCGTGAGGCCGCCGCGGCGCCGGCAGTTACCGAACGCAGCTTTGATGAATACCATCTCTACACGCTGGAGCGTCCTTCAACTCTTTACGATCGCGAAACCAAACAGGTGGAATTCGTGCGCGCCACCGGAGTTCCTTCACAGCGGCTCTACGTCTATGACGGCGTCAAGATCGACCAGAACTATCGCGGCTATTCCCAGGAGAACATTCGCGAAATGGAAAACTTTGGCGTCCAATCGAACAGCAAGATCTGGACCATGGTGGAGTTCAAGAACAGCAAGGAAAATCATCTGGGCATGCCGCTGCCCAAGGGGCGCGTGCGTTTCTACCGTCGCGATACCGACGGCCAACTGGAATTTACCGGCGAGAACCTGATTGACCATACGCCCAGCGACGAAACCATCCGCCTTTATACCGGCAACGTTTTTGACGCCGTGGGCGAGCGCAAGCGTGCCTCTTTCAACATTGATCGCCGCACCCGCACGCTGGATGAAAGTTTTGAGATCAAGCTGCGTAACCACAAAAAAGAGCCCGTGGAGATTCGGGTGGTGGAACACCTGTACCGCTGGAATAACTGGGACATCGTGAAGAATTCAGACTCGTTCAACAAACTCGACAGTAAGACCGTTGAATTTCGCGTCAAGGTCCCGCCCGATGGAGAAAAAGTGGTGACGTATACGGCGCACTATACGTGGTAGCGGAACATCTAATTGTGGTCAGGGCGGCGCGATATATTGTGTGTGGAATCAAAGCCGCCCTCCAGATTTTCGATTTTCCGTATCGACCCTCATCATCATCTTGCAATGATTTTGAAAGATGGGCGCTTCGTATGGGCGATTTTCTTTCGCACTAGTTTGATCTTCAGCAGTTCGCGATAAGAATTTTCCTTTCCGCAAAATATTCTCTTCAATTTTGTAACTTTCATCTTCAGCTCACGTCTATAGTTTGATATCCTGATTATGCGTAGGAGTAACGCCCAAATGAAATGCATCAATCACATCTCGGTGCGGAGGCTGACAGAACCCGTCGCGGGTCCTGATAGCTTGTGGGCGTTTGACTATTTTCTTAGCTAACCTCAGGCGCTTCAGACCTACGCAAATCTGACATTTACTCGAACCTGGATAGTTTGCCGTCTGCAATCGTGCTGACCGCATTCCAGACATAGTCTAGTGAACTTATAAGCTGATTTGCTCATGGCGGCAAGGCCGTCTTGCGCGCCGAGCCGCTTGCATCAGGCGCAATAAGGACTCGTTATTGAGATTGTTGCGTAGCGGTTTGTTTGAAGCGAAGCGGCAGAAACAAAGCTGGGTGGCGAAGGTCACAGTTACTTCGACTGAAAATCGACCAAATACCGTGATCGCTTGTTCCCCCGGCATAAATAAAGACGTTTCTGCTCTTGGTAAATCCCGGCTTGCTTAGATAGCCCATATGCCTCAGGGCAAGTGTGAGGATACGTATAGGCTCCCATAGAACCGGCTTTAGCCGCTGTAGTTTCACTTGCCAAGGTCGCGTGCCTTGCTCATAGATTCGGTCAGTGGTGAAGATTGCGGATACTTCAGGTTGGGCGATCGCCGTAAGGCGGCCGCAGTGGTTCAAATCCACGCCGCAGTCGCTGGTTCCCTGACCCATATTTTCAGTCGGTGGTGGATGACCGGAGATACTTCCTCCACGAATAAGTGCAGCGCAGAGTGGGAGCTCTGCCGGACTAACGTACCCTGCAGCGGCGGAGGCGTAGCCTCGAATCACCAGGCAGCTGCAGAAGGACGTCCCGATGCACGCTCCGGTCGATAGTTCCCCGGCTGAAGAAGTTCACCAGGGACGGAAGCGGAATTTGTTGCAACGGCCGCTTCCATAACAGCAGTACATACGTTGGAACAGGTTTCATCGGTGGTGAAGACCAGGGTTACATCGCCTGTCCGTAGGTGCGGGCTCGGCCACCCATTGCGTGCAAGATTGCGTGATGGTGCATGCGGCCAAATCCCGCCGGCATCTCGAGTGCCGTAGTTTCAAAACTAGAACGACGGACCACTACACCCGGGTTGATTGTTCCCCGTTTGGAACCTTGTCCAGCGTGGGCTGCTTCTATTTCTGTCGCTGCGCTCCAAACCGCTAGACAGGCGAGTTTGCCCGCCGTTCCTCTAGCGCTTGTTGCAGGCGGCTCGGCGCGCGAGTCGGCCTCGCCGTCAGGTTTTTTACAGAGAGGTAGCATGCTACGTCTCTGCAAAATGAAATCCACTTTGCCGGTGGTGAAGACATGGGTTACTTCGACTGTTAATCGGGAGGTCGCGGGTTCGAATCCCGCCGCCGTCGCTGTTCGTAAGTGACGCGCGTAGCTCAGGGGCAGAGCGCCATACCCGGTCGCGGGTTCCCCGGCAAAAGATTATCGGCGCGGGCATATTCGCTCGCAAGAAACTCCGGCCTACGCGCCGGTTAGAAAAAAGAATATGTTTCAGATTCTTAAAAACGTGTTGACCGGCCACAACGAGTTCGCCTCGGGCGGGTTGCTGCTCATGATCATCGGCGGCGTGAGCGTCTGGTTGAGAGCTGTGCCGGAAAGATTCTGGCGCTGGTTCGTCAGTCAGACCACCATGGTGATCACAGTAAAGGACGATGACGCCGCATTCGTGTGGGTAAAGGAATGGTTTCTGGAGCAGAGTTTTCTCAAACGAATTCGCCGTGTGGACCTGGATACAACTTTGCGAAATGAGCGGATCGCGATGATCCCTTCTCCCGGAAAGCATTGGTTCTGTTTTCGCGGCAGGCCCTTTGAGGTATGGTTCTCCCGCACTGATAACACTCATGAGCGGACTGGCAGGCGGATCGAGTCGCTCACGTTCCGAACCATTGGGAGGAATCGGGCTTCGCTGCAACACTTCGTTGATGATGTCGTGCAATGTCACATCAGGAGACAAGGCGTGCAGTCGTACTTGTATATCTACAATGACGGATGGGATTACGTTGAAGGCTATTCCCCCCGTGTACTGGATTCAGTGGTTTTGGAACCGGGAGAAAAGGAGCATTTGCTGCAGGATGTTGCGCAGTTCCGGAACTCGAAGCAACGATACGAACGGCTGGGAGTTCCTTATCATCGCGGCTATTTGCTTTACGGACCGCCTGGAACCGGAAAGACTTCCCTGGTATCTGCACTGGCCGCCCGCTTTGGGCTGTCGATCTACATAGTCAACCTGGCGGATTTTACCGATCTCAGTTTGATGACCGCAGTCAACCAGGTACCCCGGAATTCGGTACTGCTGTTTGAGGACATTGATTGCATGAGGAGCAGCCAATCCCGCGTCGGAGTCGATTCGGTCGGTGGGCAGAACCCGCCTGTGACGCTCAGCAAAAAGCAGGATGTTTCTGCGCAGCATGGGATCACACTCTCTGGGCTGCTGAATGTATTGGACGGTTTCCATGCGCCGACTGGCGTTCTGTTTGTAATGACGACGAACCATGTCGAGAAGCTGGATCAAGCCCTGCTGCGTCCAGGAAGGATCGATTACAAGCTTTACCTGGGAAAAGCGAGCGACCACCAGAAAGCGGAACTGTACCGCAGATTTTTTCCCGACGCGTCAGAAATCGAAGCGCGAGAATTTGTCGAAGCCTCGCAATCTGCAGAGACGATGGCCGAATTTCAAGGCCTGCTCTTGGCTTTGGAGCAAGAGGAAAGCTTAGATCGAGTTGCAACAAGCCGCGAAGTCCCAGCGTAGGATCTTGCCGGTGCAATCACGAAAGGAGAAAAGCAATGGCCCGCATGAACATACTCAACCTGAGCGGACTACCCTGGATGAAGTCGAAGCAGACCCACGAGGGCGCGCCGGCAAAGCACATCTCTGCCGAGCAGGAGCTGCGCCGGTCTGTGCTGGCCTGCATGCTGTGGGAGAACCAGTTTTATGAGGATGGCGTCGCAATAGCTGGGCGCATCCGCGAACTGGTGCCCAAGGTCGCCGCGGAGAAGGTGGCTGCGCTGGCCGTGGAGGCCCGCGAGAAGATGAAGCTGCGTCACGCGCCGCTGTTGCTGGTGCGTGAGATGGCTCGTCTCGCAACGCACCGTCAGCTGGTCGCAGAAACGCTGCTGCGCGTCATCCAGCGTGCCGACGAACTCTCTGAGTTTGTGGCGCTCTATTGGAGCGAGGGCAAGCAGCCTCTTTCCGCGCAGGTCAAGAAGGGGCTGGCTGCGGCCTTCACCAAGTTTGATGAGTATGCGCTGGCCAAGTATGACCGCGCATCTCCGGTCAAGCTGCGTGACGTGCTCTTCCTTACGCACGCCAAGCCTGTGGATGCTGCGCAGGCTGAGCTGTGGAAGCGCCTTGTCGCCGGTGAACTGGCCACGCCCGATACCTGGGAGGTGGCGCTCTCTTCCGGCGCCGACAAGCGCGAAGCCTGGGAGCGTCTGCTCGCAGAGAACAAACTGGGCGCACTGGCGCTGCTCCGCAACCTGCGCAACATGCAGGAGGCCAAGGTGGATGAGCAGTTGGTCCGCGTTGGTCTTGGCCGTATGAAGACTGAGCGCGTGCTGCCGTTCCGTTTCATCGCTGCTGCGCGTTACGCTCCACAGTGGGAGCCGGAGTTGGAAAAGGCGATGCTTCGTTCTCTTGACGGCCAGCCGAAGCTGCCGGGTAAGACCGTGCTGCTGGTGGACGTTTCCGGCTCAATGGACGCGCCGCTTTCTCGCCGTGCGGAGATGCGCCGCAATGACGCTGCTTACGGGCTGGCGGTATTGCTGCGCGAGATCGCGGAGCAGGTAAGCATCTATACCTTCTCTGACAAGCTGGTGCGCGTGCCTTCGCGCCAGGGCTTTGCTCTGCGCGACGCCATGAACGCCAGCCAGCCTCACGGCGGAACGTACCTGGGACGTGCTCTGGGCGAGATGGACGAGACGTATGACCGCTTGATCGTGATCACGGATGAGCAGTCGCACGACGCTGTCCCGAACCCGAAGGCGCGTGGCTACGTGATCAACGTGGCCAGCTTCCAGAACGGCGTGGGCTATGGCAAGTGGGTGCACATCGATGGCTGGAGCGATTCGGTGATCGAGTACATCCGCGCGGCCGAACCGGCGCTGGAGCAACCCTCGCACACTAACTAACTGGAACTAACTGGGCGATCTTCGGAAACGAAGGTCGCCTTTTTTGTCCGACCATCGCCAAAAACACCTTTGAACACAGAGGGACGAAGGGAGCGGAGGGGTAACGTCTTGAAGGGACCGGCGTTTCCTCTGGTTCCTCCTTTCCTCCGTGTTTCAAAGGTTTTTCTTTGCTCCAACTTCACTTGAAGTGCGCGATGCTGTTTTATTGTTACCATGGACTACGGAGCCGCTCTTACTTGATATCCAAATGAGAAAGCCAATGATTGCGTGGTTACCGGCCACGCTGCTTTTCTTTCTGTCGCTCGGGTTCGCACAAAACGCGTCGCCCACTCCCACGCCAGCCGCAACGCCCCAACAATTACCGTCTTCGGTTGCGCCGCAATCGTCGCCAACCCCACAGTCCGTCCCGCCCGCGCAGCCTTCGGCTACTCCCTCGCACCGGCTTGAAGTTGAGCCAATAGAAAAAGAGCCCAAAGATCACATCATCACGCCAGTAGAAGCAAAAGAACTTTTCCGGTCAGTCGATGAGATCCTGTACTTCGCCAGCAAGGACACAGGGTTCCCCATCAAGAAAAAGGTCAAGCGGACCATCGTGAGCCGGCAGCAGGTGGAAAAGTACGTTGGAGATAAGTTCAAGGACGATGCTGACCGCATACGCTTTGAGCGATCAGAGCTGGTGGAGAAAAAATTCGGACTGTTGCCGCGGACCTTTGATCTGCACAGCTTCCTCATCAAGCTGCTCACCGAACAGGTGGCCGGCTATTACGACGAAAAAACGCGCACCATGAACTTGCTGGACTGGAATGAGCCGGAAACTCAGCGTCCGGTGATGGCGCATGAGCTTACCCACGCGCTGCAGGACCAGAGCTTTAATCTGGAAAAAATGAGCAAGCACGATGAAGAAGTGGAAAGGCACGGGCTGGATGATCTGGATGAGCTGGTCCGCAATGACGAGGCTTCAACCTGCCGCAGCGCCGTGCTGGAAGGCCAGGCAATGATCGTGCTGCTGGATTACGTGATGGCGCCGCAGGGCCAGAGCGTGGAAAAAATGCCGCAAGTAGTGGACCTGATGCAGGACTCCATGGACAAAAGCCGCGGCAGCCCGGTCTTTGACAGTGCGCCATTGCTGCTGCAGGAAGAGCTGGCATTCCCCTACCGGCAAGGCATGAAGTTCATTAAGGACTTGTTGGTGGATGGGGGAAAGCAACTTGCTTATACCGGCGTGTTGGAGCGTATGCCGCAGACCACGCGCGAGATCATGGAACCCAAAGAATATCTTGCGGGACATCGTGTGCCGCCGTTGCTTCTGCCCGACCTGAGCTTTCTAAAAAAAGATTATGAGCCTTATGACGCGGGCGCGGTCGGCCAGCTCGACGTGAGCCTTCTGCTGCGCATCTATGCCGATGAAAAGATCGACAAACATCTCAGCCCTGAATGGCGTGGCGGAGCCTATTACGCCGCCGGGCGTAGAGGCGTGAAGCCGCCAGACCGCAACTCTTCCGCGCACATCGGCCTGTTTTATGTGTCCAGGTGGGCCACGGAAGCGGCAGCGCAGGAGTTCGCAAAGGCTTACGCGAACGCACTGCCTAAACGCTATGAATCATTGCGCCACATCGCTGATAAAGGAAATCTCCCCGGCCTGGATCAATACAGCAGTTCCGACGGGCTCATCTTCATCCAGCAGACTGGTAACGCCGTGGTGGCGGTGGAAAGCTTTGATGAGGATTTCGCCAGGAGATTAATTGATGCGGGATTGAAACAAGCGCAGCAATAGGCTCTCTGGCTCCTCTCCATTGTTTTCAACAGAATTGACATGGAATAACCACAATCGAGAGCTGCTGCCTCCCTTGGCGGCAACCTCGTGCTTATGTCCGGTATCGAACTGAGTAAGGTACAAGACCATGGGGGAAATATCGACTCGATCTCCGGTAGAGGCTTCCAACGAGAGACAACGGCTGCAAAATCGCCCTCCTCCGGCAGAAAATGGGAACGGGATCTCGTCTCTGGCGCACGAGATCAATAATCCACTGGAAGCTCTTCACCAACTCCACTACCTCATTGAAACAGAAGGAACTCTAAAAGAAAAAGGCCGCCAATATCTGTCTCTGGCCCGAGAAGAAGTACACCGAATTTCTCAAATCCTGCATGCGGCCATGGAACTGCGGGAATCAGGCGATCCTGAAGACACAGACGTGCAGGAATTGCTGCGCTCCGTGCTCAATTTTTATCAATCACGTTTTGATTCGCAGGATATTTCTGTGAATACGCGCTACCGCAGCGGCGCACATCTTTCAGCCTACCCTCATCAACTGCGGCAAATGTGCGCCAACCTTCTGCTGAATGCCGCCGATGCCATGCCGAGCGGCGGAAAAATGTACGCCCGAATCGCTTCCGCCCACGAGTGGAAAGATCGCAGGCGCGGCTTGCGGCTCACGTTCGCGGACACGGGAAGCGGAATTGCCACAAAGAACCTGTCGCGCATCTGGGACCCTTTCTTTACTACGAAAGGAGCTGCGGGCAACGGCATTGGGCTTTCATTGGTCAAGAATACTGTGCAGAAGCACCATGGCGTGCTGCGCGTCCGCAGCAGCACCAGGGCGGGCCACAGCGGAACGGTGTTTAGCATTTTCCTGCCTTGCAATTGAGCTTTACTTCAAAAAGTAACTGACCGGAGCGCTTTCCGTCCCGGCCAGTCTCGAAGTTATACCTCAGCTACTTCTTTGATGGGTCGTCTTGCGGATTGATGTAGTTAAACTGCACCGGCGCTGTGCCGTGAATTTGCACTACCACGTCGCTCGCAGCCATTGCATAGTGGTGCATGTCGGGATCGAGAAACGCAAAGCTTCCCGCAGGGAAGGTTCCCATCTTGTTCGTGTCAAACGTGTCGCCCATCCCGACCTTGAATGTTCCAGAGATTACCGTCACGTTTTCCCGCAGCGGATGCCAGTGTGGCGCGATCCGGTATCCGGCCGGCATTTTCAGGCGGACTGTATAGTTGCCGCTGGAGGCCGTCGGGTCTCCTTCGATCACGGCAAACTGCGCTCCCGGCGCCACGAACGGCGGCGGCGGCCCCCATTGAATCGTGTCCGGCGTAAAAGCGTTTCCGTGTGCCATGGAATGGGCCGATACTATGTAGTGCTGGCCTGCCCAGCCAACCAGTGCCACCAACGCGATTGCAATGTAAATGTTTTGTTTCATCTGATCTCTCTCCCTCATTTTGTATTCATCTTTCTTCCTGCCGATCATCGCTGGAGAGCGGGTGCCGTTCAATGAGGAGGGGATAACGCGAATATATCTTTTATGTATCGCCGTAAGCTGCTGATCTGGCGCATAATACTCTGGCGGAGCCATTGCAATGCAAGCTACAAAGAAGGCGATTGCTGACGTAGAACTCGATCTAGGCCGCTATGAGCTTCGCCGCTTTGGGCGGCGCGTAAAGCTTGAAAAGAAGCCCATGGAGCTGCTGATCTTCCTGGTTGGCCGGCGTGACCAGATGGTTTCGCGTGAAGAGATCGTCAAAAAGCTCTGGCGCTCCAGCCTTTTTATCGATACGGAACGGAACCTCAACAACATAGTCCGCAAGATCCGCACTGCGCTGGGCGATGACTCCGGCAAGCCGCGCTTTCTTGAAACTGTAGTGGGCAAAGGCTACCGATTCATCGGCCCGGTGCGGGTAATTGACGCGCAACATCCACGTTCTGATTTCGGCCGCGACGTCTCACGAGCTTTTGGGCCCGAGAAGATCGGCGAGCGGTCGTCCCTTGCGGTGCTGCCGCTGTTGCATGCAAGCAAGGCCGTCGACGACCATGGTTTGTCCCTGGGATTTGCCGATGCGCTGGTTTCCCGGCTGGGAAATCTTCGCGATGTAGACGTGCTGCCAACCTCAGCCGTCCTGGACCTGCCCCTTGATCTGGCGCCGGCAGATATCGCTGCATGCCTTGGCATTCGATTCGTGGTCCACGGCGCTATTCAATGCTCTAAAGGGCAATGGCATCTCTCACTGGAGATGTTTGATATACAGTTGCAGGCCGCTTGCTTCACCAGGAAATGCGAACTCGATATGAATCGCCTGTCCGACATTGAGAGCGATATCGCCAGGCAGATTGCAGGAGCATTGAACCGTCCGCTGGGGCCGGTGCTGGTGCAGCAGCGTCCGCGATACAGCAGAGACCCGCTGGCGTATGCGGAATTCATGCGCGGCTACCGGCTGAGCGCTAGTGGCGATCCGGCCACCATGGAAACGGCGATGCACCACCTCACCAGCGCCGTAACGCGCGATCCTGCGTTCGCGCTTGCGCACGCCACGCTTTCCCTGGCTTGCGCTACCCGCCATTTTGAGTATGACCCCGCCAGCGTGTGGCTGGAAAAAGCTGAGTTCCATTGCCGCCGCGCATTGGAGATCGATAGCGAACTGCCTGAAGGACACGTGGCCCGCGCCTTTCTATTGTGGGGGCCATCAAAAAACTTTCAGCATCTTGAAGCCATTGCCGAGATTAAGCGCGCTATCGCATTGCAGAATAATCTGCCTCATGCCTATAACCGGCTTGGCACCATTCTGGCGCACATCGGCTTGCTGGACCATGCGCGCGCCATGTATGAAAGAGGAAGTCAATTTCATCCCAGGAAGGCGATTACTCCCAGCATTGTTCAGGTCTACATCTGGAACCAGGAATATGATGCGGCGCGTGAAGCGATTCAGGCGTGGCACGCGGAAAGTCCCGGCAACAAGTACGCAATCTATTTTGCTCCTTACCCGGCGATAATGACCGGCGACTGGAAAGAGGCAGGCGCGTTGCTGAACGAAGCGCTCCAGTTGCTGCCCGACGACCCGATCATGATCAGCCTTCAGGGCGTGCTTTTTGCCCTGACCGGAAAACCCGAGCAGGCGCTAGACTGCATGATGCGGGCCTGCGCCAACCCTAAATCTTTTGGCCACGCACACCACACCTATTACCAGATCGCCTGCATTCTTGCGCTGGCCGGGAAGCGGGGACAGGCTTTTGAGTGGCTGGAGCGCAGTGTCAGCACCGGCTTCGCCTGCTGGCCATTTTTCCTGAAAGACCACTGCCTAAAGAACCTGCATGGGTTACCGGAGTTTGAATTGCTGGTGAGCTCGTTGCAGGCAAAGTATCCGGATCATTTGGGGTTGCTGTAGCTTGGGACGCATCAAGAAACTCATTGAGGCGCAAGCGAGCAGTGGGCAATATCAGTTGCCCTTAGCTGATTCTTTGTCTCGTTTCGGCAGTTTCCTCTCGACCTTCAGGGCGAGCTGGTAGATTTTTATTTTCGCAAGGTACTCTTTCTTTTCTTCCGAACCAGCCAGTTGACTGGCTCGCTGTTCCGTCTTAATTGCCTCTTCAAACTGTTGATTCAAGAAATAAGCGTAGGCAAGCGTATCCAGGATGTACGGCTTGGGATGGTCCTTGTCAGCATTCACTGCTTTGTGAGCGTAGCCAAGCGCCCCGGGTATGTCTCGAATGGAAGGATCTGAACTGGTTTCCATTGCCCAGGCAACATTGTTTAAGATTTCAGGAGAGCCATATTCAGCCGCCTTGCGGTACCACTCCATCGCCTGCTGCGCATCTTTCGGTAGGCCTGCCTCGCCTTTTTCGTACAATTTTCCAAGGTAAAACTCACTATCTTCATCTCCCATTTTTGCCGCTCTTCGGTATGCATCCACAGATTCCGTGAAACGATCCAGGTTATGGCTAACATAGCCGAGAGATGTAAAGCATGGTGCCTGGTTGTAGTGATATGCAGCTGCTGATTGAAACCATTGTAACGCTTCCTGATTGTGGCCGGCTTTCATGGCGTCATAGCCCCGTTTGCACTCATCGTAGCTGGCATAAGCGGAGAAATTAACTTTGGATCGACCTATGGTAGCGGCCCACAAGGACACTCCCAGTAGCAAACCAATCCCGGCGGTAATGGGTACTCGTCGTTTCGGCATCGTTAGGGAGAATCCGGTCAGTATGCCGAGAACTCCGCCAGCGCCATGGGCAATGTTTCCCACCCGCATGAAGTTCGTTGCCGTTGCCAAAATGCAAAAGAAAAACCAGATCACAAAGAGCTGGATTGTCCGTTGGTCGACGGCATCGCGAAAGCGTTCGTCTCGCTTGGAAAGAATCCAGAGCACGCCAAACAGTCCATAGCCGACGCCGGAGAGACCAACGCCGCCGGAGGAAAACGCATATTCAAGCGCACTTGGGCCTACGGCAAATAAAAGTATCAATGCTGCTGTCTTGAAGTGACCGTAAACCTGCTCAACCAGAGTTCCAAAGACCCATAACCAGTAGAGATTAAAAATGAGATGAAGAACATCGACGTGCGGAAAGATGCTCGTCACCAGCCGCCATAGTTCTCCGCGGCGAATCATGGCATCTTCCATCAAGGGAGAAATGTCCAGCTTGGCCCACCATGCAATAGTGACGCCGATAGCAAGCAATCCCGTGCCAACGGTCACGGGGTATTTAGGAAAGTCTGTCCATTCAGGCGGATGGCGCATGGCTGGACACTATACCGTAGAGAGAGCTGTTTTCGATCTTTACTAAAGTCGATGTACCCGCTTTAGGAAAAGACATTCGATCATGCATTGCGTTTCGGAGCCGGATCAGTCCGGGAGTAACCGCTTCCACTACAAGTTTTCGCTATAATCATCCATTACCCCATTCAAGGAGACTCTCTCTTGCAGCAAGCAGAAATCGGCATTATGGGCGGCAGCGGTTTGTATTCCATGCCCGGCCTCACAGACATCCGTGAAGTTACAGTGCAAACCCCGTTCGGCGAGCCGTCGGACGCTTACGTGCTCGGCACGCTGGAAGGACGCAAGGTGGCGTTTCTTGCCCGCCACGGCCGCGGACATCGCATCCTGCCCTCTGAGATCAACTTTCGCGCCAACATTTATGGCATGAAAGATCTGGGCGTTGAGCGCATACTGTCTCTTTCGGCCGTCGGGTCGCTCAAGGAAGAGCACAAGCCCACGGACTTTGTGATCCCAGACCAGTTTATTGACCGGACCATTCATCGCATCTCCACGTTTTTTGGCCACGGCATTGTGGCGCACGTTGCCTTTGGCGATCCTATCTGCCCCGAAGCCGCCGAGGCATTTACGCAATCCTGCAAGGATATCGGGGTGGTCGGCAAAAAGGGCGGGACGTACATCTGCATGGAAGGGCCGCAGTTTTCCACGCGCGCGGAGTCGAACCTCTACCGTAGCTGGGGCGCGGATGTGATCGGCATGACGAACCTGCAGGAAGCCAAGCTCTGCCGCGAAGCCGAGATTTGCTACTCCACCTGCGCCATGGTGACCGACTATGACTGCTGGCGCGCCGGGCACGAAGACGTGACCGTGGACCAGGTGCTGAAAGTTGTGCACGCAAACGCGGAAAACGCGGCCAAGGTAGTGAAGCACGCCGTGGGCATTATGCCCAAAGAGCGCAAGTGCGCGTGCGGCTCCGCGATGCAATACGCTATCCAGACCGACAAAGATAAAATTCCCGCTGCCACGCGCCAGAAACTGGGCCTGCTGCTGGATAAATACCTGGGCAAAGGCCAGGAGGCAAAAGCGTAAAAAGGGATTTAGTAATCGGGTAATTTGGTAATTTGGTAATTGAGGAGCAGCAGTGATCGAATGAACGCCAGCGTGCGCCGTGACTATCTGCTGCTCACCGCAATCTCCGCCGCACTTTCTGTTGGCGCTCTGATTTTCTATTACCATCAGGGCGCCATCCTTCTTTATGGCGACGCCGTAGCGCACATCCACATTGCGCGCCGGGTCTTCGATTCGCGAACACCCGGCCTTTTTCAACTTGGCACTGTCTGGCTGCCACTGCCGCACATGCTCGACATTCCATTCATCGTGAACGACCGCCTATGGCAGACAGGTTTGGGCGCGTCGATTCCGTCAATGATCGCCTACGTCGCTGGAACGCTGGGCGTGTTTCGTCTGGTTAATGGATTGGCGTCGCGCACAACCGCATGGATTGCCGCACTCATCTTTGCTCTGAATCCGAATCTTCTATATATGCAGTCGACCGCGATGGGCGAATCGCTCTATTTGGCCCTGTTCGTCTGGTCGGCGGTGTACTTTGCTGAGTTTGTGCGCGTGTCGCGCGATGATCCAGATCAAGCAGGCAAGTCGCTGAAAAAATGTGGCCTCATGGTTTCAGCGGCGATGCTCGTCCGCTATGACGGCTGGTTTCTGGCGGCAGTGATCGGCTCTTGTGCTGCGATTCTATTGTGGCGAATGCGGCCCGATGCTCTGCCACTTCGCCGTGGGTTCCGTAACTTTCTTCTGCTCACCGGCTCTACCACCGCGCTCTTTCTTCTTTATAACCAGATTGCCTTTGATAATGCCCTGGAATTCGCCAACGGCCCCTACTCAGCCCGGGCCATTCAGCAGCGAAGCAAGACAGCGACCATGCCCAGCTATCCGGGAGAGAATTCTCCGCGCGACGCAACGCTGCAATTCCTGAAAGTCTTCCGGCTTAACCTGGCGCAGGGCCGTGCTGAATTTTGGCTCTTGAATGGAGCATTCATTGCGCTGCTGGCCTCGCTCTACTTCGCTCGCCGCTATTTCATCTGGGCCATCCTGTGGATACCACTGCCCTTTTATGTGCTCTGCATCGCTTGGGGCAGCGTGCCGATCTATCAACCCGAATGGTGGCCTTTCTCGTATTACAACGTCCGTTATGGATTGCAGCTGCTACCCGCGGTTGCGGTGTTCGCCGCGCTGGGATGTGAATTCCTTGCCAACTTTTTCCGCACCAGATATGTAATCGCGGTAGCAGCTCTGGTGATCGCCGCAAGCTATTACTCTGTCTGGGAAACCATGCCAATCTGCCTGCGGGAGGCCCAGGTAAACGGCAAGGACCGGATGGCTTTGGATCGAGAACTGGCAGACATGCTCAAGGCCTTTCCGCCTTCGGCAACTTTAATGATGAATTGCGGCGCGCACCCGGGAGCCACGCAAATGGCAGGAATACCGCTGCGTCGCGTGCTGTGTGAAAGCAGCAATCGCCTATGGAAGGCCGCTTTGACGCAGCCAGCACGCTCGGCGGACTACATTATCGCCTTCCCCGGTGATGAAGTTGCGCGGGCCGTGCATGATTTTCCCCAGGAGCTTGAGACCGTTGCTACAATTGGCACTCCGTTACAGCCAAAAGCTTTCATCTATCGCTCGACCCGCAGATAATTGTCAATTGTCATAAGATCGGGGCACGGTCACCAATGAACATACTTGCTCTTGCTTTCCCGCACCTGACCACGGAAGACATATTGTCAAAAACAATGGTCCGGCTCGCGCTGGCGGCTGTGCTGGGGGGGATCATCGGACTGGAGCGCGAGCTCAAGCGCAAGCCGGCCGGTCTGCGCACCAATATATTTATCTGTTTCGGCTCGGCCATGTTCACCATTCTCTCCACTGAACTGGCAAAGGACTTCGGCATCGGCGACCACACGCGCATTGCCGCGCAAATCATTCCCGGCATTGGATTCATAGGCGCAGGCTCTATCCTGCATGACAAAGGCGGTGTAAGCGGACTGACCACAGCAGCAACGATCTTTGTGGTTGCATCCATTGGTATGGCAGCAGGCGGCGGGCTTTACGTGCTGGCGATTTTTGCCACCATGCTGATCTATCTTGCGTTGCACCTGCTCGGCATTTTGGAGCGACGATTGAATTTGAAACCCCTGACGATGAATTACACACTCATTTCAACGAGAACTGCAGACGACCTGGTTGCCGAAGTCAATTCAATTTTGGAAGATCAGGG
>DASXKZ010000352.1:0-5316 GCA_036496525.1 Candidatus Angelobacter sp. | reverse complement strand
GCTGCCGAATGCCTTACGGCGAGCCGAGTCTGAGATCCGTACCAACCTCGACAAAGCCGTGGAATTGGGAAAAGTTTCTTCTGGTGACGCCCATGCCGCTGTAGGACGGCTGGGATACGCGGGCTCCGTCGAGGGCGCCGCCCGGGAAGCCGATCTAGTCATCGAAGCTGTCCCGGAAGAGTTGGAATCAAAAATCGAGATTTTTACCTTGCTCGATAAGGTGTGCCGCCCCGGCACGATCCTGGCTTCAAACACTTCTTCCCTCAGCATCACGGAAATTGCCGGAGTTACCTATCGTGCTAGCAAATGCGTCGGCATGCATTTTTTCAACCCCGTCCACAAAATGAGATTGATTGAAATCGTGCGCGCTGCGCAGACCGATGATGAAACTATTGCCGCGGCGGTCGATGTCGGCAAGCGCATGGGAAAAGAAATCGTGGTAATTAAAGAATCGCCCGGTTTCATTACTAGCCGCATCAATGCCATGATCGGCAATGAAGCGTTCTACATGCTGGGAGAAGGCATTGCCTCGGCAGAAGATATTGATAAAGCTTTAAAGCTAGGATTAAACCATCCCATGGGGCCGTTCGAGCTTGTGGACCTGGTGGGGCTTGATACGCGTCTGCACATCCTCGATTACCTGCACCAGACTTTGGGAGAAAAGTATAAGCCGGCGCCGTTGCTGGTTGAGTATGTGCAGGCAGGGCGATTGGGCAGGAAAACCGGAAAAGGCGTCTACGAATATCCAGACGCAAAACCTAAAACCTAATTTGTCATTCCGACGAGGCACGAAGTGCCAAGGAGGAATCTGCCTTTGGCCGATACATTCGTGGCACGGTCCAGAAGAAGCAAATTCCTCGCGCAAAAAACGCGCTTCGGAATGACAAACTAGTAAGAGTTATTTATTGATGTCGTCCTTCGCATCCAGCCGCTTTACAAAAGTCTGCAAGAACGCCTTGTTTGGCTCCGGAGCGCTAGTGAGTGCAACCCGCATTTCTTTGGCTGCGTTCGGGTAGTCTCCCTGAGCGGAATACATGCGGCCCAGGCCCATATGGACAATCCAATCATTGGGGTTTTTCTTGGCATTCTCCCGATATATGGCAAACGCCTTTTCATTTTGCCCATCAATTTGCAATTGCCGCGCATAGGAATGCATCTGGATCGCATTCGCTTTAGCCAGTGCCGTAGTCAATGTTTTGTCGGCTTCCTCTTTGCGGTTCAACGCAGTGAGCACTCTTGATTTGGTGTAGAGATTATCGAACCGCTCTTCCACCTGGATAGAACGGTCGCAATAGTTCAGCGCGTCGTCCATGTTTAGCTTGCTGGCGAGCAGATAGTTGGCAGCGTCATCCCAGCCGTCCCAGGTGTATTGGGCAAAGCCACGAAGCTGCTTGTGCAGGCTGGCTTGAACGAGTCCATGAGTGTCAACTCCGATCTTCACTGGGACCCCAATTTTCTCCCAGCGCATCGTCAACACGGCCGTATCTTCCTTTAAATCATCGAAGTCGTAAGTCAACGCTTCGTGAAACTCGGCGGGCTGTGGCTTGACAGTGACGCGGAGCGCATCTTCATCCTGTTTATAGGTAAACGCTCCCCATGAAGTCGAATTTTTGGAGAAGATGACGATCCACTCGTTTTGCCCGGGGATCATGTGCAGACCGTAAGTGCCTGCATCCAGCGTTTTACCTTCGACACTCACTGGATCGGAGAACGAAATAATCGTGTTCTCATTGGCGCCGGCCCGCCAGACCGCGTCGTAGGGAACAATCTTCCCCCAGATTTGCCGGCCCTTCACCAACGGGCGGTGATAGTTGACCTTGATGTCGGTGATTCCCACCTTTTGCAGGACGGTAGCGTGCTGGCTGTCGCGAGGAATATCCATCAAGGCGGACTGCGCCATTCCCAAAGTTGTAAAAAGCAACAGCACAAAAGACGAAAGCCACAAGTTTCGTTTCACAGGTGATCTCCATGAAAAATTAATTTAGACCAGAACGTCGACACAGTTAAGATCTGAAACAGAATGAGCGGTTAGACGCTGTCCCGTATGTCCGGTTAGCAGTAAGGTCGAGGAATCGCGATACTGTAACCCAGCTATCCTTTTGACCAACTGGCAGGTCTAATTAAACACAGGGGTGTGAACTTTTCTGCGCGCTGCTGCGTATTCAACCTGAGTAGCCAGGACGGGCCCTAGACCAACCCGTCCGAACTCCAATCCCCTGTTGTCTCCCCGGCAGCAGGGGAACACTTCGATGCAGATGCTTCTCGATATCGTGCGGCAATCGCTGTCCACTTTGTGGGCGCACAAGTTGCGTTCGTTTTTAACCATGTTTGGCATCGCATGGGGCGTTGGCTCTTTGCTCTTGTTAGTTGGTTTGGGAGAAGGCTTCCGCAGCGGGCAAGAAAAGAACATGGCCAATCTGGGTCAGGACATTATGTTTGCCTTTCCTGGACGCGTGCCTGCTGTGGAAGGCAGCACGCTTTCGGGGAAGCCTTACAACTTCACTTATGGTGACTATGCTGCCATTCGTGACGAGGCCAGGTCCATTCGTTGTATTTCGGCGGTCCTGAATCGTGAAGACATTCGCGCGGTCAGCGATTATGGCAGCACCAGCGGTCAGGTATTTGGAGTCGCGCCTGCTTACAATCAAATCCGCACGGTTCCAGTCGGCACTGGACGTTGGCTTAATGAGGAAGACGGATTGCAGCAGCGCCGTGTGGCCGTGGTGGGATGGGAGTTACTGAAAAATGTTTTCCCCGGAACGCCCGCAGTCGGGTCCACGCTTCTGTTGAACGGTACGCGGTTTGACGTGATTGGTGTGGTGGCCAAAGTTGGGCGAGAAGGAAACAACGGAACCAACGGACGCATCTTCATTCCGCTTGAGACCATGCGCTCGCTGTTTCCTCTGAAGACGGGCGACACTGACGACGCCATCTCTTTCATCAACTACCGCCCGATCACCCGTGAAGATCATCTCCGCGCACAGAAAGAAGTGCACGAAATTATCGGACGGCGTCACGGTTTTAATCCCAAGCTGGAAGATGCGTTTGGAGACTGGGATACGGTAGATGGCTCGATTCGCGTCGCCAAGATTTTCGACGCCATGGATTATTTCCTGGGAGTCGTTGGGGTCGTCACTCTGGGGCTAGGCGCCATCGGCATCATTAACATCATGCTGGTATCAGTCTCGGAACGTACTCGTGAAATCGGCCTGCGTAAAGCTTTGGGAGCAACCCATAGAAGCATTGTGACGCAATTCTTCATTGAGGGCGCTTTTCTCACTGGATTGAGCGGAGGCATTGGCCTGGCAATCGTCACGGCGTTTGTCACTCTGATGGCCATGTTGCCTTCACCGGAAGGGTTTGACACGCCGCGGATTGTGCCGGCTTCGGCGGCAATCGCTATTGGGTCACTGATGATCGCCGGCATCGTGGCCGGACTTTATCCCGCACGCAAAGCCGCTATGCTTCCTCCGGTGGAAGCACTGAGGCAGGAGTAGCCATGTTCGGAGACCTTGGCCACCAGGCCTACAACGCGCTCAAGCACAACCGCCGCCGCAGCCTCCTAACCATGCTGGGTATGGCATGGGGGATTGCGACCGTAGTGTTGCTTCTAGCGTATGGGGCAGGATTTGAACGAGCGCTGATGGTTGCCTTTCAAACTTTCGGCGGAAATTTAATTGCCATTTTTCCGGGTCGGACTTCTGAGCAGGCTGGCGGCACTAAAGCTGGAACGGAAATCAAGTTGACCCTGCAAGACCTCGAATATCTGCGAGCGGAGGTTCCTTTTCTTAAACGTTCTTCGCCCGAAGTAAATAAACAAGGTGTGGTGGCCTATTCCACGCGCAGTGCTAATTACCAGGTGCGTGGCTGTTACACCAGCTATCAATACATACGCCATGTTGATGTGGGCGAAGGAGACTTCTTTACTGAACAGGAGGACGCCGGCCACAACCGTGTGGCAGTGATCGGCGCCGATGTGAAGAAAAAATTATTCTCCGGACAAAATGCAATCGGCGAGAGCATTCGTATCGATGGCATTTCTTTCCAGGTCATTGGGATTCTCAAGCGCCTGATCAGTAATGGCGACGACAACATGAACGCCATGGTGTATGTGCCATTCAGCGCCATGGGCGATTTACGCAACACGTACCACTTGGATGCCATTACTTTGAACTATGAAGGCGAGCACCAGAAAGTAAAGAAGGCTGTCCGCGAATCTCTGGCCTATCACCACAGTTTCAGCCTGAAAGACGAACGGGCCGTTTTTGTGTTTGATAGCGTGGGAGAGCTGGGCGAATTACAGATCATCACCACCGGAATCAAAGTCCTTCTTGGATTTATTGGCCTGTTGACTCTCGGCATCGGCGGCGTGGGGCTGATGAACATCATGCTGGTGGCTGTGACTCAGCGCACGCGGGAGATTGGCGTGGAGAAGGCTTTAGGCGCGCGACGCTGGCATATTTTATTTCAGTTCCTGACGGAAGCCCTGGTCATTACATTTATCGGCGGATTAGCTGGCGTGGTGCTGGCTTATGTGGTTTCCTGGTCGGTGGGTTCGCTTACTCTGTGGAGTGCATTCATTGACGACGCCAGCGACGGCGACATTCATCTCAAAATCAACGCTGCGATTTTGTTGTGGTCGACGGGAATTCTGAGCTTCGTCGGCATTATCAGCGGCATGTTGCCTGCGTTTAAGGCGTCTCGGTTGGATCCAATCGAAGCACTACGATACGAATAACAATCCAGACCTTTGTCATTCCGACGATGAGCGCAGCGAAGAGGAGGAATCTGTTTTCCTGGTAAGCAAAACAGCAGATTCCTCGCGCGATAATGCGCGCTTCGTAATGACAAATTTATGGAGTGGGCCGTTGATATTCGACGGCATTGCTGTGGATACCATCGGAGAACTGCACTTCCAAATCATCCGGGGCATCTTCAATCGTCGCATTACCGCCACGCAGGAATCCGCGTACTTCTCCGGTTTTGGCATCACGCAGCATGACCAGCGGAGACTGAGTTGAATCCCACGAAAATTGCATTTTCTTGTTGGGCAAATATTGTTGCCTTACAACGGCGCGCGCAGCCAGCATCGGAGTTGTGCCGGTTGCTGCTGTCATATGTGTAAGCTCGCGTCCATCTTTTGAAAGATAGACACTGGAAATCCTGCTCATGATGTCATCCGACATTGGCACCACGAAAGAGAACATTCGTAACGAAGTGTTGGGTAAGTCTGCAACCTCAGGAGCATCGAAGGGTAAGGTCATCAATACCTGGCCCATCGCATCCTTGGCCTGCCATAAGTATGGCCCTGCTTCA
>DASXKZ010000351.1:0-6376 GCA_036496525.1 Candidatus Angelobacter sp. | reverse complement strand
GGAGGGCCGTCGGCTTAATCCATGCGTGCACAACACGCGTGGATAGCCGGGCCTATGGACGCTCCCTTTGAAGTTCCATTTCGCCCCATTTTGCATGATTGAGGCTGACACATCTGACAGGCGACTTCCGTTTGAATGACTCCTATCCTCCGTTGTAGTGCCTTGACGGCTGTCTCATGAATTGGAGACTTGACCGGTTCATAAATTTCGTCTGTCCACAGCAAGGAGATTAACCATGGGCATAGCAACATGGTTCGCTGCAACTCTTCGACAGTACCCGGACATTGCAATTTTTCTCACGCTGGCCATTGGCTATTATTTCGGCAAGTTCACTTTTCGCGGCATTGGTTTAGGGTCGGTTACCGCCACTTTGCTGGCGGGCGTGCTGATCGGACAGCTCGGGATCACCATCAATCAGCCTCTTAAGGCGTTCGTCTTTCTCATGTTCCTGTTTGCCGTTGGCTACGGAGTAGGACCGCAGTTCATCCGCGGTATCGCGAAGGATGGTGTGCCTCAGGCCCTCTTTGCGGTGGTTCTATGCGTGCTCTGCCTGGGGTCTTTGGTTGTCATCGTCAAACTGGCTGGCTATGACCTTGGCTATGCAGCGGGGCTGTACTCCGGGTCACAAACCATTTCCGCGGCCATGGGTCTCTCAACCGACGCCATTAACCGCCTGGGCTTGCCTGCAGATCAAGCCAAGAAAATGCTCGATTCCATGCCGGTCGCCTATGCCGTCAGCTACATGTTCGGCACCATGGGTTCAGCCATCATCATTGCACTGGTTGGTCCGGCGTTGCTTGGTATCGATCTTCGTGAGGCGTGCAAAGACTACGAGGAAAAGTTTGGCGGTGGCGGCAAAAAAGAACTCGGTGGCGCCGGCAGTGCCTGGCGTCGATGGGAGCTGCGCGCATTCAAGATACCTGCGGTCTCAAGAGTGATTGGACTGCGGGCCATCGAGGCCGAGGCGTTGGTTCCTAACCAACGCCTGTTCATTCAACGTTTACGCCGCAACGGAATCGTTGAGGAAGCCAATGCTGACACTGTGTTGCAGGAAGGTGATGTAATTGCGGTTGCGGGCGCACGGGAGGTACTCCTCAGCGTTATTTATGAACGTGCGAAGTTGATGGCGGTTTCAGGCGCTCGGCCGATGCCCGTAAGCACTGAACCCGTGGTGGAAGCAGACGATCCCGAATTGCTCAATGTCCCGGTTGAAGGCGTTGACGTTTACGTAACTAGCAAGGAAGTAGATGGCAAAACCCTTGCTGAGCTTGCCGTGCTGCCGGGAGCCCGCGGCGTCTTTCTCAGAAAAATCACGCGTGGTGCAGTTGCCACCTCCATTCCCATCCTGCCGAATACGAAAATTTTCCGTGGCGATATCGTGACTCTGGTCGGTCGTACTCAGGATATCGCCGCCGCCACGAAATTGCTGGGCGTCCCGGATCGTGCAACCGATATCGCGGATGTTGCGTTTATCGGTGCCGGAATTGCAGTTGGTGCGCTGATTGGCGCTTTGGTCTGGAAGGTAGCGGGTGTGCCGATCACGCTGTCAACCGCGGGTGGCGCTCTCATATCCGGTCTTATTTGTGGATGGCTGCGCTCCGTGCATCCCACATTCGGCCGTATTCCAACTTCCACCGTCTGGTTCATGAACTCGGTGGGCCTCAACATCTTTATTGCCGTGGTAGGTATCTCAGCTGGGCCTGGCTTCGTCAATGGCTTAAAGTCGCAAGGTATCGGCTTGTTCCTGTGGGGAGCGCTGGCCACCACCGTGCCTCTTGTCCTGGGCATGTTCATCGGCAAATATCTCTTCCGCTTCCACGACGCTCTCTTGCTGGGCATCGTGTCCGGCGCCAGAACTACAACGGCTTCGCTCGGTCTGGTTTGCGATCGCGCGGAAAGCCAGATTCCCGCTCTCGGATACACCGTTACCTATGCCGTCGGAAATACATTCCTAACAATCTGGGGCATGGTCTTGATCGTGATATTGGCGCGATAACCCTGAAAGGAGACATTTGTGGATCTGCTGAACCTACATACCTTCGAGACTCTGAGTCCGTTTGAAATCAAAGATGAGTTGATCAAACTTGCCAGAAAGAATTCCCGGACAACGCAGTCGGCCTTTCTCAATGCGGGCCGCGGCAACCCCAACTGGATCGCCACCACGCCGCGCGAAGGGTTTTTCCTGCTCGGTCAGTTCGCGATCACCGAAAGCCAGCGGGTGATGGAGCATCCCGCGGGCCTGGGCGGAATGCCGCAGCCGCAGGGCATTGCAAAGCGGCTTGAAACATGGCTCAAGGGCCACTTTGAATCACGGGGTGCTACCTTCCTCTCCTCGATGGTGCGGTTTGCGGTGAAAAAATTTGGTTTTGAAGCCGACGCTTTTGTGCATGAGCTGGTGGATTCGATCATTGGCGACAATTATCCAGTGCCCGATCGCATGCTGGTCCACAACGAGCGCATCGTGCATGAGTACCTGATGTGGGCAATGTGCGGCGACCCGAAGCCCCCCGGCAAGTTCGATCTTTATGCCGTTGAAGGCGGGACAGCTGCAATGTGCTACATCTTCAAATCTTTGAAAGCCAACCGACTTTTGCGCTCCGGCGACACTATCGCGCTTGGCACGCCGATCTTCACGCCCTATCTCGAGATGCCGCATCTCGAGGACTTTGCCTTGAACATCGTGAACATTCAGGCGCCACAGGAAAACCGTTTCCAATTCACTGACGCGGAACTCAAGAAGCTTGAGGACCCCAAGATCAAGGCATTTTTTGTTGTCAATCCCGGCAATCCTACCGGTGCCGCGCTTAGCCATGAGGTGATTGTCAAGCTTGCGAAACTGGTAAAGACCAAGCGTCCTGATCTCATGATCCTTACCGATGACGTATACGGAACATTCGTCCACGACTTCCGATCGCTGATGGGCGAACTGCCGCAAAACACCATTGGAGTGTATTCCTATTCGAAGTATATGGGCGCAACGGGATGGAGGCTCGGCGTGATTGCCGTCCACGAAGACAATCTCTTCGATAAGATGATCGCGAAACTCCCGGCTGCGGACCTGAAAGCGCTGGATAACCGCTATGGCGCATTGACGCTTGAGCCGCGCAAGATCAAGTTCATTGACCGCATAGTGGCGGATAGCCGTGATGTAGCTCTGAACCACACGGCCGGGCTCTCGCTGCCCCAGCAAGTCATGATGAGCCTGTTCTCCTTGTCCGAGCTGATGGATGACGCAAAACTTTATCAGAAGGCGTGTATGGAGATCCTGCACCGGCGTGCCCTGGCCATGGTTGAAGGGTTGGGCATAGAGGTTTCTCCGAACCCGCTCTATGACGCTTACTACGGCTTGATCGATTTTGAGTTCTGGGCGCGCAAGAACATTGGCGAGGATGCCGTCGAGTATCTCAAAAAGCATGTTCACCCGCTCGACCTCGCTTTTCGCCTGGCTGAGAATTACGGAATTGTTCTGCTGAATGGCGGCGGATTTAGTGCGCCAGACTGGTCGTTACGTGTGTCCCTGGCCAATCTGGCTGACGAAGTGTATGAAGATATCGGGCGCGGTGTCCGATCGGTTGCGCGCAGCTACCGCGATGCCTTCGAAGCTTCCAGACATACGGAAGAAACACGAGCGCAGCCGGTTTCCAGGAGGTAGCCATCCGGCTTCATTCTTTATGACCCAGGGTAAGCAAAGGTGAAGGGTGGCGCAGCGGCCATAAACCGCTGCGCCCTCTGACATTAAAAGGAGGGACTATTTTTTACTCAAAGAAATCTTTAATGAGTTTCAGCATACTGGCTGCAATGGTGCTGGTGACCAACAGCTACAGCTACGACGAAAAGCGAGAAACAATTCAAGCACAGGCCTTTGGAACAGGCACAATGGCAAGCCATAACTTTGGCATTACCATTCGGATTGAAGACTACTCCACTCCGGCAGAGCAAAAGGCTTTGATCGATGCTTTCAAGAGCGGCGGTCATGATGCGATGGTGAAGGTCCTTACTAAGATGAAGGGCAAAGGCCAGGTATCAGTTACTGGACAGGTAGGTTATCAGATCGCTTACATCAGAAACATTCCTACTAAAACTGGGCGCACTATCCGGTTGATGACAGATCGTCCCATCAACTTCGCTGAAGCCGCGGGTTCTTTCCGCAGCCAGGATTACGACCTTACGCTGATGGAAATTCATCTGAACGCCAATGATAAGGACAAGAGCACCGGCAATATGATTCTAGGCGGCCGGTTCAAGGTCAACAAAAAAAGCCAACAGATTGAATTTGAAAGCTACCATTCCTCACCCTGGCGTCTGGCGGGGATCATGGAACGGTAGCAGGCTTCGGAAACCGTTCTTCAAGGATGAGCTGACTTCTACTCGGCTTGTCCTCTCTTTGTGCCTGCTTATCTGTTGGTTCGAAAGACGCAGCAATCAGGCGGCTGAACTGCGCGTAACGCCGAGTCCCTGCCGGTCTTCGCCGGATGCACTGAGCTTCTCCTCGGCATCGTGGAATGACCGGTTGATGCTCGTCTGTAAACGTCCCTGCCAGTATTTAAGGCCGGCGCGGCGCTCCGGAGGGAGAACTGTGAGCAGGTCCGCGATGAGGGCTTTCATGCGGCGCATGACTTGAACGCTTTTTGCCCCGTAGGAAAGAATCTCCTCAAAGCTAAGGTGCAGAAAATCATCCCATGAGGGAAATGGGATAATCAGTCTTATGCGGCCGGAATCGTCTGGATATGCGCCAATCTCCAACCGCCGCCCTCCAAGACGAAGCAGCAGGTCGCCGATCTGGTCCAGAGCCTGGACTGCGGTGGTGGGATCATTAATCGCCGGCGACAATGCCCTGATCGCGATATCTACCAGCAGCCGGATTGCATATTTTGGATCTTGTTCAAACGTGCGCTCTCCGCCGAGTTCCAACACTTTAGAGAACTCACTTTCACTGAATGGGGGGTTGGCATTGAAGATATGCAGCAGAGGCGTTCCTTCCAAAACAGTATCTCCAACCGCAGTCACAACTTTGATGCACGCATCGTGTTGCTTCGCAAGCCTTACCAGTTTGTTGACGTTGACCGACTCCAATGATCGAGGCTGCCCATGATGGAGCACTGTCTGATCGGGAACCAATGTGCGAAGACCGTCCGGTGGAATGTTGTTTGACGATGGGCAAAGTGGGCCGTACAGCTTTTCAATCACTTCGCGTCCCTGATCGCCGGTGAAAATCAGCATCCTATTAATTTGAAGCCGTCCGATCCTGTGAATCAGACCGACAAACATCGCCACGCTGGTAAGAAGCAACACGATGACAACCAGGGAGCTGATAAAGGGGACTTTCTTGGAGTTGTTCCGGTCCAACCATTCCAGAGCAGCGATTGCATATATAAAGGTTGCGCTGAAAATTCCTACAGCGTGTGACAGCACCGGGTCGCGAGCAATCCACATGACCAGGCGTGGAGAATACGCGGTTGCGCTGAACTGCACCATCAGAAAGGTGAGTGAGAATACGATACCCGTAAGGGCCATCATTCCCGATGCAATGGATGAATAGATGGCAATTGAAGTCTCAATGCTTGCTTCAGCTTTCAGATGTGGGAAAACGTAGTGCTCGATACGCGGCAAGATCACACTGGCTACAATTGCTGTCGTAGCGTACAGCCCGGGAATAAGCCAGGGCCCTAAGTGGATCCGCTTGGCTTGACTGAGCATCCGCATATTGCTCTCGAGATCGGTACCTTCCAACCAGTCCACACGGAATTCACGCGGCAAGCCACTGTCAGATGTAACGGTTTGTCATTCCCTCCAGCTTCGGCATGATGAAGCAGGAGCGCGATTACATGCGCGTAGACGCAATCATCAATCTGGTGGCCGCTGTTGCCCTCTTTTTCATGATGGTGGGGGTTGGGCTGGGATTAAGCATCTGGGATTTACTCAAGGTAGCCCGCAATTGGAGGCTCGCGTTGCGCGCGGGAATAGCGAACTATCTGCTGGTTCCCGCGGCAGCCGTCGGCCTATTATTTTTGTTCCAACCTGAGCCTATGGTCGCTGCAGGATTTCTAATCGCAGTGATCTGTCCTGGCGCCCCGTTTGCTCCAGTTCTTACGGCCCCGAGTTCCAACACTCTAGAGAGCTCTTTTTCAGTGAATGGATGGTGTGCATTGAAGATATGCAGCAGAGGCGTTCCCTCCAAAACAGTATCTCCAATGGCAGTCACAACTTTGATGCACGCGCCGTGTTGCTTCGCAAGCTTAACCAGCTTTTTGACATTGATCGATTCCAATGAGCGAGGCTGGCCATGATGAAGTAGTGTCTGCTCGACGACTAGCATTGCCCAAGTTAGCCAAGAACTGGTCGCTCACAAGTCTGCAGCAACGACTGGTGAAGACCG
>DASXKZ010000350.1:0-8728 GCA_036496525.1 Candidatus Angelobacter sp. | reverse complement strand
TCCAGGCCACGCAAAATCTCCATCGCCCGGATTTTCGGCGCGCCCGTAACCGATCCTGAAGGGAACAGCGCACGCATGACGCTGCCAATCGTCCAATCCGCAAGAAGTTTGCCTTCAATGGTTGAAGTCATCTGCCACAGTGATGAAAACCGCGTTGCCTCAAATAGCTTTGTTGTCTGTACCGATCCTGTTGTGCAGATTCTGCCCAGGTCGCTGCGCATGAGGTCCACGATCATCACATTTTCTGCGCGCTCTTTCTCTGATTGCTGCAACTCCATCGCCCGCTGGCGATCTTGCGTTGCGGTCAGACCGCGTGGGGCCGTGCCTTTCATCGGCTGCACCACGATCCGGCCATCCTGGATGCGAAAGAAAAGCTCTGGCGAGTGGGAAAGCACTTGCTCTGTCCCCGTGTTCACAAAAGCTGCATAGGGTGTGGGATGTTCAGAGCACAGCGCGGCAAACAAATCCCATGGACGGCCAGAATAGCCAAACTTCAACCGGTCAGTGAAGTTAATTTGATAGATTTCGCCCTCGGCAATGAGCTCCCGAATTTGTTCTACCTTTTCGCAGTACTCCTGGCGGCTGATCATCAGGTGAGGTTCTTGCAAGGCGGGCTCCGTGCATACCCGCAGAAATTCTTCGTCATGGATGATTTCACACCCGTCATACAGGCCGAACCATGCCAGTGTGGTTGCAGGGGCCGGCAGGAGCGGACGCAGGCGAGGTTCCAGAGCAAGTCCGGCCTCATACGTAAGGAAGCCTGCCGCCTCACCACCATCAGCCACATGGGAATCGATTTGCTTCAGCAGGCGATCCGAAGATTCCGGATCATCAGCCATTAGTATCTCTGCAGGATCGGTGTAAATGCGCCAGCGGCCTTCTTCGCGCAGGCCCACGAACCCGGCGCTTTCAGCCGACTGCGCAACGTTTTTTGCTCTATTGTTCAACAGTTTTGGAGTGTCTGTTTAAGGATAGCGCAATCTTGCATTGCCTCCCTCTGGCTCAATCACCGCTTTTCCGCGCCCCTCCGGTTACTCTTGCTCTTCCGCTCACGCGCGATCACGGCGATGTCGGCGATGTCGGCTATCACGTGCGATTTGATTTATACTTGCTAGTTTCGCAATCGTTGGGGGCGTTGCTGACAAACCGCCCTCAACTCGCATCTAAGTTGTTGAACAGGAACACACTGAATATGAAGATTCTGGTCTGCATGAAGCAGGTCCCGCAAAAAGACGCGCCTCTCAAACTCAATGAAAGCGGCACATGGATACGCGACGACGTTTCTTATGAAGTCAATGAGCCGGACGCTTTCGCGCTGGAAGAGGCTTTGCGCCAAAAAGAAAAGCACACGGGTGAGGTCGTAGTCATCACCGCCGGGCCGGCGCGTTCGCAGCAGGTGCTGCGGGAAGGCCTTGCCAAAGGCGCGGACCGCGCCATTCACCTTGAAGACAATGGTTTCGTTGGATTGGACGCCTTCAATATGGCCAAAGCCTTCGTTGCCGCGGTTAAGGATGAAAAGTTTGATCTCATTTTCACCGGCCTGCAATCGGACGACTACGGCTACGCCCAGACCGGCGTGATCATGGCGGAGCTTCTGGGCTGGCCGCACGCCACCATCATCATGGAAATTCAGAAATCGGATAGCGGCATTAAGGTCAAGCGTGAGCTGGAATCCGGTTTTTTCCAGCACGTAAGCGTGTCCCTGCCGGCGGTGCTGACCATCCAGTCCGGCATCAACAAGCTGCGTTACGCCACGCTGCTGGGAATCAAGCAGGCCAAGAACAAGCCTCTGCGCAAAGTCACCATGGACGAAGTCAAATCCGCGCTGGGTGACAACCTGCAGAAAATTGAAAAACTTTACATCCCGCAGAAGACCAAGAAGACTGAGATGCTTGAAGGTTCGCCCGGAGAGATCGCCAAAAAGTTGGTGGACAAGCTGCGGAACGACGTGCGCGTAATTTGATCCGGCAAATTTCGTTTGAAGGAGCGTCTTATGGAACGAATGGAATATGACCCTGAAGGCGGAGATTATAAGCCAATCACCGAACATGAAACGGGTGCAACTTTTTTGGTCGTGGGCCTGATTATGCTGATTGCGGGTGGCGGCTGGATGCTTTTTGTCGGTTGGGATATCCGCGCAGGCGGCGGGCTCATGGAAGGCCTTTTCGCTGCCGATGTGGTTATCGCCCTGGCTTTACTGATACTCGGGTTTATCAAAAAGAAACGGCTAATAAACTAGATGGCAGACACAATCCTTGTAATTGCTGAACAACGTGAAGGCAAGTTGAACCGCGTCTCCATGGAGACGATTGCGGCCGCGCAGGCCATTGCCGCTGAAACCGGCGCGACCGTGGAAGCCGCGCTCTTTGGCAGCGGCATCGCAGGTATCGCCCAGGAGATCGCCGCCAAAAAGCTGGCCAAGGTCACGGTGATCGAGTCGCCCAAGCTTGCCAAGTACGAGCCGGATGGTGTGGTTGCTGCGCTCAAAGACTTTATCAACCAGAAGAAACCCAAGCTTGTACTGATGCCGCATACTTACCAGGTGCGCGACTTTGCTCCGCAACTGGCCACGGCGCTCCAGCGCACGCTTATTAGTGACTCCATTGGCTTTCGCAAAGATGGTGACAAGCTGGTCTTCACCCGCCAGATGTTCCAGGGCAAATTCGCTGCCGACGTTTCTTTTGCCTGTCCTGCGCCGCATTTTGTTACCTTCCAGGCTGGCGCGTTCCGTGGCGATAAAGCTGAAGCCGGCTCGTCCGCCGCTCCCGTTGAGACAGTAAACGCCAACATCGCCGATGGTGTGCAGCGCAATCATCCTGAAGACCCGTTCAAAGAAGCCAAGCAGGCGGTCGATCTCACGCAGGCTGAAATCATTGTCTCCGTCGGTCGCGGCATCAAAGAGCAGAAAAATATCGATCTCGCCAAAGCGCTGGCTGACGCTCTCGGCGGCGAGATTGCAGCTTCGCGTCCTATCTGTGACTCCGGCTGGCTGCCCATGGACCGCCAGATCGGCAGTTCCGGGCAAACAGTTTCACCCAAGCTTTATCTCGCTGTGGGCATCAGCGGCGCTATTCAACATATTGTCGGGATGAAGGGCTCACGCAGCATCATCGCTATTAATAAAGACGCTGAAGCGCCCATTTTTGAGATCGCCGATTTCGGCGTGGTAGGGAACCTTTTCGATATCGTGCCTGCGCTGACTGAAGAAGTGAAAAAAGCGAAGGCGGGCGGATAAGATTTAACCGCAAAGTGCGCCAAGGACGCGAAGGACTAAAAGACTCTGAATCCCCGATCACTTTGCGACCATTGCGCCCTTTGCGGTTAAATTCTTTTGCTGAGTGCTGAATGCTAACTTTCCGCAAACCTCTTGAAGGTGTTGAGCGTCCGCAGATGGAATCGGACGTCACCATTGTTGGCGGCGGGCCTGCCGGACTCGCCTGCGCTCTGCGTCTTTCGCAGTTGATCGATCGCCATAACCGCCGCAATCCTGATGCGCCGTTGAGCAAAGAGAACATCAACGTCCTGGAGAAAGCGCGTGAGCTCGGCCAGCATTCGCTTTCCGGCGCTCTGCTTGATCCCCGCTCCATGGACGAGCTTCTCCCCGGCTGGCGCAGCGAAGCGCCGCTTGACGCTGAAGTCACGCATGAAGACGTTTACTTCCTTACGGAAAAAGGCGAGCACCGCCTGCCCTTGACGCCGCCGCCACTCCAGGACCACGGCAACTATGTGATCTCCATCAACCGCTTTGTGAAATGGCTGGGAGAAAAAGTTGAGCAGGCCGGCATTACGGTCTTCACTGGCTTTGCCGGATCAGAGCTTCTCACCGAAGGCGATCACGTTATCGGCATTCGCACCGACGATAAAGGCGTGGACAAGAATGGCCAGAAAAAATCCAACTTCGAGCCGGGTTATGACGTGAAGTCGAAAATCACGGTGCTGGCGGAAGGGCCGCGCGGATCGCTGACCAAACAACTCGTCGGCAAATACGATTTGCAGAAAGGGCTCAACCCGCAGGTCTATGGCATTGGCGTAAAAGAGCTATGGGAAGTCCCTTCTGGCGCGATCAAAAAAGGCCAGGTCATTTATGCCATGGGCTGGCCGCTCACGACCAAAGAATATGGCGGCGGCTGGATTTACGGATCGAAAGACAATATCGTCTCGCTTGGATATGTCACCAGCCTTGACTATCAGGATCCGCGCCTTGATCCGCAGCGCGTACTGCAGGATTTCAAACAGCATCCGCTGATCGCCGGCCTGCTGCGCAGCGGGAAAATGATCCGCTACGGCGCAAAAACATTTCCCTATGGCGGATGGTTCTCCATGCCGCCTCTCGCGGGCAATGGCTGGATGATCGTCGGTGACTCTGCCAGCTTCTTGAATTCACAGCGGCTTAAGGGCATTCACTTGGCTATCAAGAGCGGAATGCTCGCCGCGGAAACTGCCTTTTCCGCGCTGCTCCACAGTAATTTCAGCGCGGCCCAGCTTAAGCATTACAAAGAAAGCGTCGATGCCAGCTGGATCAAAGACGAACTATGGGAAGTGCGCAACTTCCATCAGGGATTTGAGAACGGCCTGGTCTCCGGGATGGTGCACACCGCTTTGCAGCAGATTACCGGCGGCCGCGGCTTGCATGAGATTTATCCCGCGCACGCGGGCCACACGCGCATGAAGCATCTCGACCAATTACCAGCCGATGGCGGTAATCGCGCGCACATGCTGGGCAAAGCCAAAGGCGACGGAAAACTCACTTTCGATAAACTCACTGACCTTTATCACTCCGGTACAAAGCATGAAGAAGATCAGCCTTCGCATCTGATCATCCATGACACCAATATCTGCAATACGCGTTGTGTCACGGAGTTCGGCAACCCTTGCCAGAACTTCTGCCCAGCCAACGTCTATGAGATGGAAGAAGACGCTTCAGCGCCCAAAGGCAAAGTGATCCATCTGAATCCCTCAAACTGTGTGCACTGCAAGACCTGCGACATCATGGATCCCTATGAGATCATCACCTGGGTCCCACCCGAGGGCGGCGGCGGTCCGAACTACGACGGCATGTAGGCCGGTACGGAGTCTGCGCTCAAGGCTATTGCCGATCCTTTGACCTCTTGCGAAAAAAAACCGCCGAAGGACTTTCGTTCCTCGGCGGATATCGCGCTTTATCGCAGAAGCCCGAGCTATGCGCGGCTAGAAGGAATACCGCAGTGCAATCTGCATCTCCCGCGGTCTGCCTTGGATGGCCGTGAAGTTTGCCCAGTTACTTGGGGGAGTCAAGTTGCGGAGTTGGGGATCGCGAGCTACACCGAAGCCCGACCGGCTGGTGTCAACCGCCCCAAACGGTTGATAATTCGCAACGTTGAACACATCCCAGCGGAGTTGCAGCTTCTGCTTCTCGGTCCAGGGCATGTCGAACGTCTTGCTGAGGCCCATATCAGCGTTCATATATCCCGGTGCGCGGAGATAATTCCGTGGGCCGGTTTCGCCAGGGAATGCATTCCGGAAGCTCTGGTAGATGGCTTTAAGATCGCAACCTCCGAAGAGCTTCGGCGTATTGCTGCGGTCCGGACAAGTTTGGACCGCGCTCGTTGGTGTCACATTGGCCTGTACGTTCCAGTTGGTGGCCCAGCGCGCGTCGTCGTAAGGCATGGCTGAGACCGGCAGTCCCGTGTTCCAGCGATAGATGGTCGAGAGCTGCCAACCGCCCACTGCCGCATCGACAAGGCGATTGTCGGTGTTCAGGAAAGTCTTGCCTTTGCCGAACGGCATCTGCCACACGGCGGAGGCATTGATCTGGTGCCTGATGTCGAAATCGGAGCTGCCGTACCAGCTATTTTGGCGAATGGGATTAACGATAAACGCGGCGCCAAATCCGGTTTCAGTTTGCAAGCCTGAAGCGTCATCCAGTGAGTGCGAGAAAGTGTAATTGACGTCCAGGGTGAGGCTGCGAACCCGCTGCCGCAGGCTGACCGTAAGACCGTTGTAGAAGGAATTTCCAATCGTGCTCCAGGCTGAGAGCGCGCCATACTGCGGTTGCATGAACCGTGTTGGTGCGCCAATCGAGTCCATCACTTGGTCCACCAGGGCTTGCGTGTCGGTCCAGTCGTTGCCGGCAAAGAACGCGCAGGGATTTGTGGGTGTCCTGCTGTTCATCGCATAGAAGACCTGGGTGTTTGTCCATGTTGGAACAAAACCAGGGTTTCCGCCGCCGCACACCGGGTCCAGACCAAAGGTCGAATTCATGATGGAAGCAAGGCCGGCGGGAAAGAGGTTTTCAAAAAATGGAATAGTGGCAACATTGGCGGTGGCCACTCCCTGCTGCCGCTGTTTTTCCAGAGCGGTTCCGGCCGAGTACCAATCCATGCCGCTCTTTGGGTCCACCACATTATTGAATGCCGTAACGTCGCGGCGGGCCAGCAGATTCTGCGCCTTCCTCCCAATGTAGGAAATAGACAGCTTGGTCCCTGAACTCACCTGGCGTTCAAAGGTCAGGTTCCAGGTATATTCAGTCGGCGCCACCAGGTTTGAATCTACGCTGGTTTCGATGCGTTCTCCGAAATCAACCGGCTGCTGCAGAGGGAATTTGACTCCCCCTGTTGGAACAACCACGTTCGGAAGCGACTGGACGCTCTGGTTGAAGCCGGTAAATAGCGGCGCCAGCCCTGAGCAGGTGGAGCAGGCTACTGTGTCGTAGGTATTCGCCGGGGTGGTGAAGTTTGAGGTGAACCCGAGAGTGTTGTTCAGGTCCCAATCTACAGCCAGTGCTTGGCCGTAGTAGTCGTTCGTTAATGCGAATCCGCCGCGAAGAACGGATGTATTGCCGTCGCCAAAGAGCTTGTGGAGCAACCCGCTGGCAAAGTTCGGCGACCACGCCACTGCAAAACGCGGCTGGAAATTGTTTTTGTCCCAGTTGTACATTGGTTTGCCGCCATTCACCGGGCCGGAGCGGCCAATCACAATTGGGTCGGTGAAGTTCGTGCCTTTGGCTGCGGCGCTCAGGCGGTCCTGGAAATAAACACCGAGGGGTACGGTAGGCTGCACTTCAAACCCATTGGTTTCGTATACCGGACGCTCCAGGCTGTATCGAAGCCCCATAGTGAAAGTCAGGTGCGGACGAAACTTCCATGTGTCCAGGAAGTATCCTTCGTAGGCTTGCGTCGCAAAGTTCCGCGTACTGGCCGTTCCTGCCGGCAGTAAAGCGCCGTCCTTGCCGAAGGTGAAGTTGGCGGTATATTGCGAAAACCTGCCGATGATCGCCGTGGCCGCGTTTTGCACCGCCGTGATGCCGCCGCCGTCCAGCCCATTTATGCCGCCAGGCAAGCTATTTGCCGTCAGGAAATCCTGGAAGGCGCTGGAAACATGGTCGCCCGCCCCGAGATAAAACGAGGGGTTGGTGATTGCGTTGTCAAAGGCGTTGGCGAAACTTACACGACCGTTGCTGATCGCGCGGAAATTAACCCCATACTGGGAGATGTGTTTTCCGTGGGTCCAGGAAACATCATCGGTAATGTTGTGAACGGGAGTCACGCGGCTTACATCATGTGCCTGGCTATTTGGAGCAAACACGAAACGGAAACTGATGTCATTTCCCGTGCTGTCACCGGAACTCGTGAAGGCTTGGCGTGTATATCCATAGCGGATGTTGTTTACCAGGTTGTTGCTGATCATCCAGGTATGTCCGGCCGCGATACCGAATGGATGGCTCCACAGCGCCGGCGCCTTGGTGTCCGGGAGCCACTGGGCAAGCGTCGAATGATCAATGAGCACGTTCGCCCGGACAAACAAGTTCTGGTTGCTGGTGGGTGTAAAGTCAAATCTGGCGTAATGGTTGTTTAGATGTGTGGGTATGGGAGCATTGAAGCGGAATCCACCCGTATTCAACCCATCTCCTACCGAAGTGTCATTCGCTTGATACTTTTGCGCTGCCTGGGCCAGAGCGGACAGGGCGGCTGAGTTTATGCCTGTGTCGGAATATACCTGCTGATTTTGGGCCAGGTTGAGCGAACCCACTGCCGTAGTGGTGCAACTTGGGTCCACGCAGTAAGAGTACTTAACGGTCCCTTGGCCAAGATTGGCGAGCGGAACAACCCGGGTCACAGGTGTGGACCTCGCTTCCCGCTGGCCCTCGTAGGCGTAGAAGAAGAACGCTCTGTCCTTCTTGATGGGACCACCCAGCGACCCGCCAAACAGGTTGTGCACCAGCGGAGGAACGGGAACGCCGTCCCGATTGTTGAACCAGTCGTTGGCTTTGCCCAGGGTGCTGCGATACCACTCGAACATTGCCCCATGCCAGTTGTTGGTGCCTGTCTTGCTGACCAGATTGATCTGGGCGCCGGAGGACCTGCCTTCATTCGCATTGGAATTGATCGTTTCGACGCGAAACTCCTGGATAGCTTCTGCGTTCAGTCTCAGCACCGGACCATCGATAGCGTTGCTCTGCGCATCGTTGATGTCGACGCCGTCAAGCGTAATGTTGGATTGATCACTGCGCGCGCCTGCTACGTACCCATCCTGGGTCACGCCCGGTTGCAGCGTCAGCAGGCTCAGCACATCGCGGTCGCGCATGGGCAGCTGGTTGATCTCCCGGTTCGCAATATTGTTCCCCAAGGTCGCGTCCTGAGTGTTGACCTGGACCTCACTACCGGTAGTCTCTACCACCACTGTTTCCTGGACCTCGCCAACCTTCAACGATTGCGACACCTCGGCGATGCTGCCGACGAGGGCTTGCACC
>DASXKZ010000349.1:0-16921 GCA_036496525.1 Candidatus Angelobacter sp. | reverse complement strand
GGTCGTGAATGCATTTGTGTCTCCTTGGATGATTGACACAGCATTAGAGCTTGGGTGAAGAACGTAGATTCTGCCTGTCACAGCGTTCACGGCCAGAGGTCCGGGCTGAATGCCTAGGTTTATAGCCGCAAGCGGAATATCTGAGATGCCATCGATGACCGTCACGTTGTTACTGAGGATGCTGGACACATAAACTTTGTTGGTATTCGGATTTATGGCGATGGACGTGGGAACATTTCCCGCCACAAGCGAATTGATGATCGTGTTTGTCGAGCCGTCAACCACAAGCACGTGGCTATTGTCCGCCGCGATAGCATAAATTTTGTTCGTAATTATGTTGACGGCAATGGCAGTAATAGTGTGACCGGTAGGGATCGTCGTAATGCTGTTTGTTGCACCATCGAGAACAGTAATGCTCTGGCTACTGTCATTTGCGATGTACACCTTATTGGTTACTGGATTCACGGCAAGAGCAATCGGATCAAGCGCGCTCGGATCCGCGACGTTCGTGAACGAGTTGGAAGCGCCACCGATTACTGTGATGTTGTTGCTTGCACGGTTCGCCACATAAACTGTGTTCGTTGTTTCGTTGATCACAACTCCAAATGGAAAGATCGCATTGGGATCTGTCAATGTGGTAGCAATGGTCTGTGCTTCGCATTGCAGCACAGCAGCGAACATCAGAAGGATTATTCGGGACAAGGATATCCTCATAACAGTCGGCCAGTCCTTTGTAGGGGGTATTCGAAAACCCCAAGAGGATAGCACCATGGGCCATTTGCATCATCAAAAATTAGAGCCATCGATCAAAGCCCATTAGTTGCTCGGGTTACAGAGTTGTAATGCATGCGAATGATCTAATTGTTGCATTACTGAGTCGCTGTTTTTTGTCCGCTCAGTCCCCATAGTTCATCTTTCACCGTTGCGTTACGTTGGTGGGGAACTCTCCTGGATCACCTTTGCTCTTTCGGGATCGACGCCGGCGTCGATGACAATTGCCGCTGTGGGATGTTGCTCAGCCAGAGGGCCAGCCTCTAGCCCATGAGGCATACCCCAATGCGGTCAGAACTTGTAAGTTATTGAAAAAGCTGGCGGGGACGACGAGACTCGAACTCGCGACCTCTGCCGTGACAGGGCAGCGTTCTAACCAACTGAACTACGTCCCCAGCTTTGTTGGGAAATTGCAGATTCAGGCTTTTGTCTGTTGGGCAGACTGTGCCTCACAACTTGATTAGTTTAACAGATGATCGGCAAACCGTCATCTCGTTGTGCTCCGCTTGTCAAAGCTCGTTAGAAATGTCCCCATCCTTAACTCATTTCCTTGAATCGCACCCAACGCGCTTTAACGCCATAATAGATGTCCTCGGGTATCACTTATCGCGATCACTTTCTTTTGATCCTGCTTCAATCAGCTTTTTTGTCAGCAATACCAGGCCAAGGAGTTGCGTCCACTCAGAAACAATGTTGCCCGCAACTTCTCCCCACTTCGATTCTGAATCAGAATGTGCGTACAGAAGCACCCATCCGATGCCTGTCACCAGCAGAAACACCGTGAGTGAATGTTCCCGCAGAGTCTCAAGAAAACGAATCGGCAATTCCTTCTTCGGCTGTTTGCTTTCGCTTGACCCGCGCTCATACAGATGTTTGGTTGCCAGGATCATCACGACAACGCCGGTCCAGTCAGCGATCGCATTGCCAAAAAACGAGCCGATGTGCCGTTTCTCATCGCTCACGCTATAAAGCACAATCCAGGCCAGCAGAATACAACTGGTCACAATCGTGAGACCGTGCCGCTCAAAAAACGTCTGGCGCGGTTTCTTTTGCAAAGCAAATTTCAAATTGTTCACCTCATCCCAGCACTGCTGGTTAGACGGCATCGTCGGAGCAGAAGTGGTCTAAGCCCGCCACCTCATTATTGGGCTTCAATTTGTGCTTTCCTGCTCACGAAAGCCTGTCGATCATTGTCCAATTCATCGTCATGGCTGATGCATGGCGGCATGCCTTGGTGTCTGTTCGATGGAGCCGGGCCATTGTGTCCGGTTAGCAGGAGAAACTCATGAGTGCATTTCTGTCTCGAATGATGTTTGTGATGGTGTTAGCTCCAGTTGTTCACGCGCAGAGTGCAAAAATCAACGTGCCCACCATGGACGAAGCCAATCAACTGTATTCGGCCAAAAATTGGAACGCCGCTGCCCCAGCGTTTGAAGCCATCACACGCGCTGAGCCTGGCAATTCCCTGGCTTGGATGCGGCTGGGAGTTTCCCGCCACAAACTGGGCCAGTACGCGCCGGCAGTTGAGGCTTACAAGCACGTTGAATCCGATCCTCAAATCGGGCCTTCAGCGCTGTATCGCGAGGCGGCTTCTCTGGCCAAGCTGAACCGGAACCAGGAGGCGATTGCATCTTTGGGTAAAGCCGTGGATGCCGGGTTGGCCCAGTCCGGCATATTTCAGCAAGATGCTGATCTGGCATCATTGCGCGATGAACCCGGTTTCAAAGCAGTCATTGAGAAGGCGGACACCATCGCGCACCCATGTGCTCACCATCCTGAATATCGCCAATTTGATTTCTGGATTGGCGAGTGGGACGTTGTTACCACGCAAGGCCACAACCCTGCCGGAACCAGCAGCATTCAACCCATCATTGATCAATGCGTGTTGCTGGAAAACTGGACGGGCGGCGGCGGAGGCTCGGGCAAGAGCTTCAATCATTACGATACCTCCAGAAAAATATGGATGCAGGATTGGGTTGACAGCCAGTCCAACAGCATGCACTTTGAAGGCAAGCTGGAAGATGGCGTGATGAGTTATTACGCGGACAGCAACAGGCCTGACGGCACGCCTATCCGGCGTCATCTGCAGTTCTTCAAACTCGATGCCGACCATGTACGCCAATTCAGCCAGCAATCCAGCGATGGCGGCAAATCATGGACGACCGAATACGATTTCACTTACAACCGCAAAAAGTGAAGCCCCCGATTATTTCTTGTGCGGCTTTGGCGGCTGCGGCTCCGCCGGTTTGTTTGGATCATGCTTGCCCGGCAAATCTGTGGGCTTCATGCTGACTTCGCCGCTCGCGATGTCGTCATATTCCGGCTTCCTCATTCCCTGCAGATATTTATCGAACCAGCCGACGATGTGCTCCAGGCGCTCCACGCGGTGCCAGGGCTGGCCTGAGCGTGAGAGCTCGTGCGACTCTCCCGGGAAGCGCACCATGATTACCGGACGCTTCAAGAACTTGAGCGCGCGGAACATTTCTTCTCCGCCGGAAGTCGGGGGCGTGCGATAGTCGGCCTCACCCAGCACCAGCATCAGCGGCGTGTGCACATTCTTTATGTATGTGATGGGTGAGCGGTTTACGTAGTCTTGTGGATCTTCAAAAGGTGGCGCCTTGAACCATGACGGCTGGAACAACGTGAAGTCAGCGGTGTACCACCAGGCCGCCCAGCTTGCGATGTCGCGCTGCGCCACGGCTGCTGCAAAACGGTCCGTGTGGCCAACTACCCAATCCGTCAGCAGGCCGCCGCCGCTGCCGCCGGTCACGCCAAGCTTTTTGGGGTCGATATAGCCACGCTTTATCAACTCATCCACACCGGCCATCAGGTCTTTAAAGTCGTCGCCCGGATAGTGATATTGAATAATGTTGCCGAACTGCTGCCCGTAGCTCGTGCTGCCGCGCGGATTGGGATAGAGCACCACGTAGCCCTTGGCCGCCATCCATTGGATCTCATGATCAAAGACGAAGCCGTACGCGGCGTGCGGGCCGCCATGAATGTTCAGGATCAGCGGATATTTTTTTGCCGGATCAAAATTTGGCGGCTTCTGGACCCACGTCTGAATCTTCTTGCCGTCAAAGCTCGTGTACCAGATCTCTTCCGGTTCAGTCAGGTTGAGCTGGGAGAAAAGCTTGTCATTGATGTGCGTGAGTTGGCGCGGCTGAGCGCTAGACTGTGCGCGGTCAATCCAAAACAGGTCGCCGATATTTGTCGGCGTGGAGATGAGCGCCACGAAGCCCGACGCGTCTTTATTGGCGCGGAAGCGTTCCACAGCCTGATTGCCTTTTGTCACTTCCGTGATCTTTGCTGAAGCGATATCTACCTGAATCAGATTGGCTTTGCCTTCACGGGCCGTGGTGGTGATCAGGTTGTTGGCGTCCACAGTCCAAACCACATTGCTGCCGCCACCGGCGCGCGGTGTGCCCTGGTCTCCGCCGACTCCGCTGCAGACGTCAAAATCGTAATCTGCGGTCAGGTTCTTTGGCTTGGCGTCGGTCGCCAGGTCCATCACCCATAGATCGGGCTCAGTGTAAGACTGCACCGGTTCATTGACGGAAGCGCAGAATGCCAGGCGCTTGCCGTCAGGGCTGAGCGACATTTGGCCTGCGCCCATAGGAATGGATGCGACCTTTTGTGGCTCGCCACCGCCGGTGCTTACTGAATAAACGTCGGTGCGCGGATGCTCGTAGGAAGGATCGTCAACGTGGTTTGAGGTGAAGTAGATGGTGCTTGAGTCCTTCGCCCACATGATTCCGTCTTCCTGGAATTTTCCGCTCGTAAGCTGTTTCGGCTTCGCATCATCTTCTGAGCTTTGCGGCGTAGCGATCACCCAAATGTGACTCGGATGTTTAAAGTCCAGATAGCCGCCGCCGTTAATGCGATAAACCGAACGCGTAATGACGCGAACATCGCTCTCGTGGTCTGCGTCAGAGCCGTCGGCAGCCTTGGCCGCAGCAGGACCCGCTTCCGGCTTTTCAGTCGCAGCTGATTTGTCGTCAGG
Source organism: Candidatus Angelobacter sp. (assembly GCA_036496525.1). Lineage (GTDB taxonomy): Bacteria > Acidobacteriota > Terriglobia > Terriglobales > Acidobacteriaceae > Angelobacter. The sequence goes on along the minus strand of DASXKZ010000349.1, from coordinate 12,147 downwards.
CTTTTCTTCAGTCTTGCTCTCGGATTTCTTATCTTTCGCCGCCGCGCTGTCTTTCTTATGCTGCTTGGCCAGGTCTTCTGCCGACGTGTCACTGGTAAAGGCAATCATCTTGCTGTCGGGCGACCACACCGGCTCGCCCGCGCCGCGTGGCAGGTCAGTAATTTTCCAGGATTCTCCGCCTCCGCTCACCGGCAGCAAATAAAGTTGCGGAGACGCTCCTCGCCCAGGACCGCCAGGCCCGCCTGCGGCGGCCGGACCGGCAGGCTCTGGCGAACGTACAAATAGCAGCCACCTGCCGTCTGGCGACCAGCGTGGTGAAGAGTCATGCTTGCCATCGGTCATGCGGCGCGGCTGTTCGTCACCGCGCGTGCTCACGCTCCATATCGCCGTGTCATAGCCGGTCTTCTTCTCGTCCACCGTGACCTTTACAAACGCCACGTGTGACCCATCCGGCGAGATCTGCGGATCGCCAATCCAGTTGAACTGGAAGATGTCTTTCTCGGTGATCGAACGTTTTTGCGCTTGCGCAAGGGCGGCAATCGCAGCGGCACAACATAGCGCGATAGCGAGCAGACGAGCGGTACGAGGCATAGCAACTCCTTAGAAGAAACTTAACTTTATACGAGAGCAGGGAAGAGTTGTCTACAGGTGAAAGCTCGGTTGTTGCTGTGAAGAAAACAACTCAGGAATGTCGCCTCACCGCGCATCGGGCGAACAGCGAAATTCAAAATCAGCGCGGCGCGCCGGAGTGGCCTCCCCAGTGCAGACCGGCGGAAAGCCCCAAGATCCAGCCATCGGTGCGCTGCTGGCTGAGCGCGAAATCAAAGATGCGTCCCAGGTCAGCATTTACGCTTGCTCCAAATTCCGGTCCGCCAAACCTCACGCCTGCAGAGGCGCGCAGCAATGCACCGGGATCCACGGAGCCACCGCGAGTCCATACCGCGCCCGCACCGGCGGCCAGATCGAACACGCCTGCCACAGGTCCTGATCCTGTAACCCATCGCGCGCCCAGTTCACCGCCCGCGTAACCACGGGGTTGTGTGGCATCGGGATCGGTTGATCTGACGGCGCCAGTCGTAGGCATCCACAGCCCCACCGCGCCTGGTGTGATGAAGTGCAAGCCGCGTCCCATGGGCGTGAAGGCCAGCCGCGCCATAATTGTGGGTTGCCAACTTGGAGCCATCACACCGCCGCCTACGGCCAAGGTAGGCACAAAGCGCGCGGGTACAGACTCACCTGTGAAAGTTGGAGCGCTGATGGCGGCCACAAATTGCCTGTAAGAGTCGGCATTGCGCAATGGCGCTGACGAAGGATAGCGCCGCCACCTTGGGTCCTCGGACTCTGCGCCGGTTGGTGAGTAGTAAGTTTCGAATTCACCGGCTGCTTCCTGGGCGCGCGTGGTTGTCTCTCCCAAAACTGGCAAATCGGCCACGCCCGACATGTGGAACAATTCGTGGAGAATCGTTGCCCATTCAAACGTGATGGCGCCGCCGCCCATGCAGACCGTAATATCCGTGTCTGTGCCGGCGCGTGCGTTTTCACTCCCGGTGCAGCCCCACTTGTCGCTCAACGGACGGCACCGGAAGGTGTGGTGCTCCAGAAAGTTATTTGCCACAGCCAGCGTGGACCGAATATTGGCTGCAATCGTGGACCGCTGAGATGGACCAGATGGGCCGAAGTGTTGCCGCAAAAGGCTGTCCACGGAAGCGCCTGAATCAATGCGCTGGGCAGCCGTGGTTAATGCCTCGCGCGCCTGCCCCAGCATTCGCCGCAATTGCTGCATAATGTCGTCCGCGCAGCAGCTGCGTTCGTCGAAATCATCGCGTGACATTTCCAGCAGACCGCAGGTAAAGCCAACGCCAGGCTCATCTTCCTCGGCTCTATGGTGTATTTGCCGCTGTACCGATGGGGCGGCGCCGCTCTGCTGCACAACGTGAGTGAGTTCGTGGGCCAGCAATTGTGTGCTTTCACGCGATCCTGCCGCAGGCTGGCCAGCCGCAAGCACCACATCGCTTCCGACCGTATACGCCTTTGCGTTCACCGCCCTGGCTGATTCTTGCGCCTTCGCATCCGTATGCACTCGCACTCCGCTGAAGTCGCGGCCAAACCGCGGCTCCATGAAGGCGCGCGTCTTCTTATCGAGCGGCTGGCCAGGCAAGCGCAGAGCTTCATGGACCATCGGCGGTGCTTCCATCCCGCCCGCGTTGGCCGGCCCAGCGACCTTCATTTGTATGTGCGCGTCTCCATCTTCAGGACGTTTCTTCTTGCATTCGTCGCAGCTTCCGCCGCAGGCACAAGTGCGCTGGACTCCGGGTGCCGCGCTTGATGCCGGGGCCGCAGACGTGCCCGCTTCGGGCATGCGCATCACCTGTTCGGCTACGCGGTCGGCTTCCTGCTCATAGGCGTCTCCGGGCGTGTTGACTGTTAGCTTCGGCTGGATACCTCTTATTAGGGGCGAAAAAACCGAAGTATCGGCAAAGCTATGTTGCACGATCTTTGCCGCTGCGTTTGTGGAAGTGACCCCGCCGGGTTTGGAGCCAGTCTGGAATAAGCGCAGCACTGCCTGATTGCCAATCGTGCGCTGCAAATTCGGAATGTGTCGCTGTTGAAAGCTGATCGGTTGGCCGGACGCGAGGGGAGTGGAAGCGCTCGATGGTTTGCGCTGTGGAGGCCGGCTCTCTTTGGGAGAAAAGGCGCTCGTATACGTTCTCCTTCCACAACCCCAAGATCAGAAAACGAAGCCCAACCAATTATATATAGTGCTAGCGCAGGCAAAAACATTACTGCCCAGAGATTGTTTTCTTTCACATTGTGGCCGGCATTTCCTTCCGCTACCACGCGTAAAAGCGCCACTCGTCAAGACAAGGTTCAGACTGAACCCGGCCGGGCCGCGGCCAAAATCTTTGCCGCCAACGACCGCATGAACCAGACAGCGAGTTACGTACTTTGGAACTAAGTAGACGGTTAATGTTAAAAGAGCGTGCAGTTCGCTGTTTATATCTGCTCTGTTCGGACTAGACTTAGTCAAGCCCGAAACCTTCCTCCCAGGAGAATCTAGAATGCAAGTTTCCCTCCCTAGCTTTCCCACACAATTAAAGAATGTGTTTCTTACAACCAGTGCGGCCCTGTTGTTCTTTGCCGCCAGCAGCAGCGCACAGGTAGTGCGCCAAATCAGCCCTGCAGGGACCTCTCACCCCGTGCCCACGCAAGTGGGAACGCCCGGAACACAAGACCCCGGAATACAAGTTCAGGAAGTAGATACCGCCCTTGACGGCAATGACAGTGATGACGATCTCGGCGTCGATATTCAAGGAAACATTTCCGGCAAGACGGCGCTCAATCGGTCGATAGCTCCGGGCCCCGGACAGGGACCAGTGGTCCCAGGGAATGGCAAAGCCAAGTCAAACCCAGAGATCGTTACCAGCTTTGATGGCCTCAACTTCTTTAACCAGCGCTTTGCCAACAACGGCAACCAGTTTTCCATTGAGCCGCCTGACCAGGCGCTCTGTGCCGGTAATGGGTTTGTGCTGGAATCGGTGAATGATGTTCTCAACATTTACGGTACTGACGGCAGCACGCTGCTGGGTGTCACCGACCTGAACACTTTTTATGGCTATCCGGCAGCAATTGACCGCACCAAGAATCCGCTGCAGTTTGGGCCGTCCATCACTGATCCCACGTGCCACTTCGATGCTGCATCGCAACGCTGGTTTCATGTGGTGGTCACGCTTGACCGTGCGGCAGTGACTTCGCAAAGCCTGAACGGCAAGAACCATCTGGACATCGCGGTGAGCAATACCTCCAGCCCATTGGGCGGCTGGACGGTCTTCCATCTGCCGGTCCAGGATGACGGCACTGATGGCACTCCGGATCATCACTGCAACGCCCGCGTGAGCGGCGTGCTGGTGCATGCGCAATGTCTGGGAGATTACCCTCACATCGGCATGGATGCCAATGGGCTGTATATCACCACAAATGAGTTTGATCTCTTCACGCCCGGAAGGTTCCACGGCGCGCAGATTTACGCCATCTCCAAGCAAGGCTTGATCTCCGGTGGGCCCGCCAACGTAGTGCAGTTTGATACTACCGCGCTCGCGCCCACGTTGCCGTTTGGGATTCAGGGCTTCACGGTCTTTCCGGCTATCTCTCCCGGGACAGACTTCCGCCTCGACAACGGCGGAACAGAATTCCTGCTGAGTTCCTTGGCCATATTCTCCAACACCGGAGCGTTTAACGAACTGGTGACGTGGCAACTGACGAACACGCAGTCGCTGAACGGCTCAAGCCCGGCTGTGAACCTCTCTACTGGAACAGTCAACACTCAGACTTATGCTGTTCCTTCAAGTTCATTCCAGAAAGCTGGTCCGTTCCCGTTTGGGCAATGTCTTGCTGACAACACTCTTTCAACTCCATTTGGTACCGGCTGCTGGCGCTTCTTCTTTACTGCCGGCGGGCCTTTCCCCAATCCGGACACAAGACCGCCCAGCAATGATTCCCGCATGCAGCAGGTTTCATATGCCAATGGCAAATTGTGGGCCGCGCTCGATACCGCTGCCACCGTGAATGGCGCTAGGCAGGCGGGCATCGCGTTTTTTGTGCTGCATCCCAGCGGAACTTCAGCGGATGTAATTAACCAGGGCATTATCGCTTTGCCCGGTAACAATGTGACCTATCCGGCCGTCGGCGTGAATTCCAGCGGACGCGGCGTGATCGCTTTCACCGTCCTGGGTAACGATCATTTCCCCAGCGCCGGCTATACCGCGCTTGATGCGAAAGTCGGAGCCGGTGATGTGCACATTGCCGCAGAAGGAGCAGCCCGCCAGGATGGATTCAGCGGCTATTTCCCTGAAGTGAATCCAATCCGTCCGCGCTGGGGCGACTATGGCGCCGCCGCCGTGGATGGAAATTCGATTTGGTTCGCATCCGAATACATCGCAAATTCCTGCGATATGGCTACCTTTGTGGCCACCAACTTCACGTGCAATAACACACGCGGCGCGTTAGGCAATTGGGCCACGCGCATTACACACGTCAACGTGCAATAGCTTTGGAATGGACACTGCAAGGGGCCGGAGAAATCCGGCCCTCCTTTTGTGACTTGTGGCTGCTTGCCTTTACCTTCTTAAGGCATGAACATTCAAAATCCTTCGGCTATCTGCACTTCTCTGACTTTGGTAACTTTTCCGCGCGGCGCGTCTGGGACAGAATAAGACCAATATGTCCTCGGCCCCGGCCCAAGATCATACAGAACAACTCCAAACCAGTGTGCCTGCGGACGATGTTACAGCTCCTTCGCGCTCAATCCTATTTCGTTTCCGAAAGGCCCCGCTCTGGACCCGCTACGGCGTCATCACCATTCTGTTGATCGCAATCATTTTCGCTGTCTATGCCGCTGTACCTATAGAGCAAGCTCATCTGCAGCTCATCTGCCAGCATAGTTTCCACTCCGCGCAGCTCTCTGTTCTAGTCGACGGCTCAGCGGTCTACAGCAGCAATATGAATGTGGCTTCCAAAAAGCGCCTTGGCATATTGCCCAAAGGGCAGTCTGGATCGGAAGTTTTTTCCAAACTGATTGATGTGCCCACCGGCAGGCACGTGGTGCAGGTGCACATCACCGCGCCGGATGAAGGCTTTGATCAGGCGCGTAGCGCTGCCGCTGATTTTACGTCGCGCCGTGAAAGCATTCTGCAAGTCAACGCCACGCGCCGCAATGCGCTGGCAGTGAATTTTGATGGCGCAACCGCATCAGCCGTGGCAACCACTGGGCCGTCCACGCCGGATTCTCATCCATTGCCAACAGGCGGGATCACGATCGTTTTCAGCATCCTGGGGACAATGCTTTCCGCCAGTGTCAGCTTTCTGGTGCAGGAATTCTGGCGGTCGCACAAAAATCGCATCACGCCATCGTAAGTTCTTTAACCACAAAGGACACAAAGAAACACGAAGTCAAATCTAGAGGATCGCACAACACCACGCCAATCATTCCCGAAAGCGTCCATCTTAACTATGATTTCGCTCCCCATTCCGCTAAGCGGATTTCGCACCGATCAATCCTTCTTTGTGCTTCTTCGTGTCCTTTGTGGTTAGTTTTGTTTCTTCTGTGTAGTAGGCAATTCCGGCGGCGGATAGTAAACCTTGCTCCCGCCGTTCTTCAGTACTTCATCGCGGAATGTTGTCCCGTAATCTTTTTCGCTGGTCAGTGCATAAGCCTGGCGCTTGTAATTCCAGCTCTTCGGATTCAAACGCTGCGCTTCCTTGAAGTGCGCAATCGCCTCAGTCTGGTGGCCGGACTTATAAAGCTGTTCGCCCAGGCCAAATTCCGCCGTAGCCTGCGCTATGTTGGGATCATGCGCTGTCAGTTTTTCGCGTAGATGATCTTCACTCATTACGTAGGCGCTTTTGTCGCCTTTTTCTACCCAGTCTTTCAGCGCATTGAGATACGGCTCAGAATTCATGCCGGTGAAGTTCTTGAATCGGTCGTCCACGAAAGCAACTTCATTCGGACGCACGATGCGTCCTTGTTCATTGATCCAGACACCCGTTGGCACGTTCACCATGTTGTAAAGCTTGGAGACCAAATGCTTCTCGTCGATCAGCACGGTATAGCTCAGCGGACCGATTTTCTTCGCCATCTCAACTGTCTCCTTCGGCAAATCAGGTTTGGCCGCGACATACTTCAATGGATCGATCCACGGGCCGGCATCTTTAGCGCCACCGGTGTCCTGCGCTACGGAAATGATTTCAAAATTCTTGTCTTTTAACTGCTGGTAGATTGCCTGCCAGCCTGGCAGGTCAAAGCGGCATCCTCACCAACTGGCCCATGTAACCAGCAGGATTTTCTTCCCGTGAAAATCGGAGAGCCGATGCAGCTTTCCCTGCAAGTCAGGCAGCGCGAAGTCCGGAGCCTCTAGTGAACTGAGCTGCTGGCGCTGATCGGAGCGCAGCCCAAAATACCAGGTAGAAAGCGCAGCATCATGCGCTACTGGCTGGTGGACGAGTTCGGCAAACGCCGTCATGTTGAACCATGTCACCGCTGGAGTTTTGCGAACAAATTCCTGCTGCCGGGCTTTAGGCAGCGGAAAGCACAGCTCGTCGCGGCATACGCCTTGCGGCTTTACTTCAAAACGCGTTGCGCGCTTCAGGTCGGCGGTGGTGATCCAGAGCTGGCCGGCATCTTCGGGGGCGGCAGAAAGTTCGGTGACATTGTCGTCATAAACAATGGTGGCGTGGAGCGTGTTGGCCGCGGAAGGCATAACGGTGAGCAGAAGAAACAGCAGACCGGAGCAAACATTAGCTTTCATGCAGTCTCCATGTACGGATGGCATTTATACTTCTCAAAAATTCGTGTATGCGCGGCCCAATCAACTTCATTGCAATAGTGTTTCCTCGCCTTCAGCAAGCTCAGGGTTTGGAATTTCAGAATGAAGCTGCATCGCCTTCAACCCCAAATCTTGCAACAGTGCGCCGTCTTCGTCGGGCGCGGGGTTTGGGGTTGTCAGCAGCCGTTCACCGGTAAAGATGGAATTTGCTCCGGCCAGGAAGCACAGCAGAATCGTTTCACGTGACATCTGCTTGCGCCCCGCAGCCAGGCGGACCATCGAATGCGGCATCAGAATACGCGCGCAGGCGATTGTCCGCACCATAATCAATGGGTCGAGATCGGGTTCCAATGCCAGCGGGGTGCCTTCAGCGCGGACCAGCATATTGATAGGCACGCTTTCAGGATGCGGGTCGAGCCTGGCAAGCTGGTGTAAAAGACCGATGCGGTCCTCTTCCTTTTCGCCCATGCCAAGAATTCCGCCGCAGCAAACGGTGATTCCGGCCCTGCGCACGGCAGCAATCGTATCCAACCGCTCCTGATATGTGCGCGTGCTGATGATCTTTCCGTAGAACTCCGGCGACGAATCCAGATTGTGGTTGTATGCAGTCAGGCCTGCTTCTTTAAGTTGCATGGCCTGCAACTGCGTCAGCATGCCCAGCGTGCAGCAGACTTCCATGCCCAGCGCAGCCACGGCGCGAACCGATTCCAGCACGGAATCAAACTCGCGGCCCTGTGGCGCATTGCGCCAGGCAGCGCCCATGCAGAAGCGGGTTGCGCCATCGGCTTTTGCGCGTCGGGCGGCAGGCAGAATTTCATCGCAATTCATCAGCGGCTCGCGCTCCACCCCGGTCGGGTACCGCGCGCTTTGAGGACAGTAAGCGCAATCCTCTGGACATCCACCGGTCTTGATGGAGAGCAGCCGGCACATCTGTACTTGATTCACCGGATGATGCGCACGGTGCACGTTCTGCGCCTGTAACAGAAGATCGAGCAGCGGCTCACGATAAATGGCGGCGACTTCCTGCCGCGTCCAATCCGTACGCATGACTCGCCATTATAAATCCGTTCCGCCCGGGCGTGCGGCGTGTCTCAAGTTACAGGAAGTGGCGTACAAGGCCCTGGACACGGAAAAGCTCCTGGTTTTCTTTCCCGCTGGAAAGGGCCTTGATTTGTTGAGCTTGCGCAGACGACTGTTAACTGCAAAGTTAACCGGTGCATGGACAAACGTAACAATTCTTAAACTTTTGCAGAGCGCATCTATTGATAAAGTAAACGGTCTGGACGGGGTCGCTTGCTGGGATAGCTGAACATGAAGAGCATGCACAGACAATTCGCGTTCCTGGCAACGCTGCTGGCCTGTACGCTGGTCTTTGCCCAGCCCATCCCGCGGCTCAGTAATATGACGCCCGCGCTCTCGCTGGTTCCTCCTTCCATGATTACTCCCGCAAAGCAGCCGTGCGTCCATCCCCTTGAGCCGTTCGATATCGATGATTACAACGGCCCGATGAGTCAGGTGGTTGCACGATTTTCTCAGCGGCTGGAAAGCACCACAGTCCACATTCCGCGCCACAAGAGCGATCTCCGGCCGTGCGCGCTTTCCGCCTCGGATAAATTTCATATGTTCGTAGAGAGCACTGCCGATCCGCTGAACTATGTAGGCGCAGCGTGGGACGCCGCCACCGCGCAGTTGGATAAAGACGATCCCAGCTACCAGATGGGCGCTGCCGGCTATGGAAAACGCTTTGGCGCAGCAGTTACTGATAACGCTACCGGCGACTTCTTCGGCATCTTTCTTTATCCCGCTCTTTTCCGTCAGGATCCGCGCTATTACCGCCTTGGTCAAGGCTCCACGCAATCACGGATTGGACACGCGCTGGCGCACAGGTTTGTTACGCAGAGTGATTCCGGCAAGCTTTTGCCAAATTATTCTGAATGGTTTGGAACTGTAAGCTCCAAGGCGCTAAGCAATCTTTACCACCCCGGAAACCCGCGCGGATTCGGCCCCACGGCAAGCCGCGTCGGCTATAGCGTGGCCAATGACATGGCCTGGGACGTTCTTCGCGAATACTGGCCGGAAATCGCCCACAAATTCAAGCTGCCGTTCCGCACCCATAACTAAGCCTGGCGTAGCCATTCAAACAACATACCCGTACAAAAAAGACGGCGCCGAAGCGCCGTCCTTGGAAACATTCATCCTCAATCTAGAACGTAAACTTCGCTCCTAACTGAAATTGCCGCGTGTTAAAGGCCGTTCTGGGTGCGCCAACCTGGCCGCTGGGGCTGAACCCGCCGTCTCCGAAGTGCTGAGGCTGGATCTGCCCCGCAACAAAATCCGGCGCGCCGTAAACGGAAAATACTTCATCGATGTTGGTGTGGTTCAGAAGATTGAACGCATCCACGGAAAGGTTCAGTACTTTTCCTTCCCCAACATGAAGAGCACGCGCCAGCCGCATATCCACGGTTGCCAGGTTATCGCCACGATAGCTGTTGCGCGGCGAGTTGCCCACACGGTCAGTAACCGGATTGCCGTCGTTATTCGCGTCAAATCCCACAAACAACGTAAACGGACGCGCCGACTGCAGCGTGATAATACTGCTCAACTGGAAGTAGCGCAGGAAAGTGCTCTGCGGTGCTTCAGCGGTAAAGTTCGCCACAAAACGGTGCCGCGCATCCTGATTGGAATTTGCCCGCTCCAGGTTGCGCTGCGCGTTCGATTGCGGAGTGCTCACGAACGTGACAAATGTGCCGTCATCGAGCGTGTGTGAGAGAGTATAGTTCGCGTCCAGGGAGAAATACTTTCCCGCCTTCTCAATCACCTGCAATGTCAGCCCATGATAAATCGAGTTGCCGGTGGAATCGGTGAAGTAAAAGATGCCGTTGGTTCCCGGAGAACCAGCGGGCGGCGCGGGGATGTTTGGATCGTTAATGGCAAACGCGTAAATATCTTTGCCTGTGCTGGGCTGCACGCCAACCGGGGGCCCTACGTTGAGATCGATGGGACGCACGAGTTTGTGTCCGGCCACGAACAAGTAACCGGCGCTTATTGTGAGCCCGCCGCCAATCTGGCGGTCGATTTCCAGATTGGCCTGCTCCGTATATGGGGAACGCAGATTGCGGTCTACTGCTGTGCCGCCCTGCACGAAGAGCGAGTTGTTAGGGAATGATCCGCTGTTGATAAGGTTCTCAAAAGCCGACGTGAGCAATGGCGGCGGCACCGTTCCCGGCGGCAATGGCAGCGGAGGCACAGTCGGGCATCCAGCCAGCACGCACGGAGTGGGCAGGAACATGCTGTTCAGCAGATATGTTCCGGTGGTCTGATTGTTTACCGTCGGCAGCCCGGCGATTACGGGCGGGCGCTGTGGCGCAGGCACAAAGAAGAAAGTCAGGCTGTATTTGTCATTAAAGATGCCAAACCCGCTGCGGATCACCGTCTTTGAATCCGGCGCGTAGGCAAAACCAACCCTGGGCTGGAAGTTATTGTGGTCGCCATTTACAAAGAACCCAAGGCCTGCTTCCACGTCATACCTGAGGCCGTAATTCAACGTCAGCTTCGGTGTGACTTTGTATTGGTCCTGGGCAAAGAAGCCAAAGTAACTGTGGTTCACATGAACGAAAAAATTCGATGCTTCAGAAGCCAGGAAGGCCTGGTCCCATGTGGTAGGCACAGATGGCGATGCCGCGTTGGGATTGAATGGCCCCGGTCCAATGGGTGCGCCCCAGAAGAAGGCCGCCAGGCACGGAGCCACCAACCCAACCAGCGGAGCGGGACACGGTGTTGATCCCCAGTCAGTCTTGCCTGAGGCCAGCAGATCGTCCAGGCTGGGGAAGATAATGCGGGCCGGAGTGAAGCCGGGCCAGATCACAAAATTGCGCACGTAATTGGTGTCGACTCCAAACTTGGCGTAGTGCTTGCCGTGGACCCAGGAGAAAGTGTCTGACGCTTGAATGCGCGTTTCGTCGTAACGGTCAAACGCTCCAAAGTTGTGGCCGAACAGCAGCAGGTTGGGAACATCGAGATTTGGCTGGCCGGTTACGCCAAGAAAACCATAGTTACGCCGCGCCCATTGGAACAGGACTGAATTCACCTTGTTCTCGGTTAGCGTGGTCGTAAGCGTTCCCACCAGGTCCTGATCGCGCAGCGATCCGTTGCGTCCGCTGCTCGGTGCGCCCACGCCACCGCCGTCCAGCGTCTCACCCACCAGCATGTTGAGGTTCGTGGCGTCCTGGATGGAGTAACGTGCTGAAAGCCGGTTATTATCCGTGATCTGGTGATCGATCTTAACGAACCCGTTGTCCACGTCAGCCGTCTTGAGCACATTCAGGTTTTCCGGCGCAATGCCAAGGCTGGTTTTCAGCGCGTTGATCGCTCCAATGTTACTGATCAGCAGCGAAGGGTATTGCGGAGACTGTGCGCGCCGCTGGCCTTCATAGTTAACGAAATAAAAGGTCTTGTCTTTCTTGAGCGGGCCGCCCAGCGTCGCGCCAAACTGGTTTTGCTGGAACCTGTCAAAGCCCGGCGGCGCCAGCAACGGTTCGGCATTGAGCTTGTTGTTCATGAAGTACTCATAGACCGAGCCATGGATGTCGTTCGTGCCGGACTTGGTCACGATGTTTACAATCCCGCCCAGCGCGCGTCCGTATTCCGCGCCAAAGCTATTGTTGACCACGCGGAACTCACTGACTGCTTCCTGTGAGGGCGTGGCACGTTGCGAACCTGTGGCCGTGTTGATGTTATCTGCGCCGTCTACCGTCACGGCGTTGTTCAGGTCGCGCTGCCCGCCAAACGACATGCGCGTTACCGAGGGATCAGGAAATGTCGCTTGCAG
>DASXKZ010000348.1:0-2636 GCA_036496525.1 Candidatus Angelobacter sp. | reverse complement strand
GAACCAGAGTGAGTCTGATAAACAAACCAAGGGTGAGGAAGCCCGGCAGGAAGCCGAAACAGCATTTGTAAACCGTGATTTCAAGACAGCACAAGAAAAAATTGCGCTTGCTGACAGCCTGCTCTCGGCAAGTCCGGCGGTTCAACAGCTGCGCAGCCGCATTGATGCTGCCGTTGCTGCCCGTGACCGCATCCGATACTTTGCCACCGGAGCAGGTGCGATCGCGCTGATTGGAATCATCGTGTTGTACTTCCGCAGTCGCGGACAGAAGGAACCTTATCTTGAAGTCGTCGAAGGATTGGACAAGGGCAAGCGTTACAACCTGGACCAGGACATCGTCCACATTGGCGCGGTCCCGCAGGACGGCGGAAACAAAAATGAAATCGTAGTCCGCGACATAGAACGCATGATCTCGCGCTTCCATTGTGAAGTCCATAAACACAATGGGAAGTTTTTTCTCATCGATTGCAATAGCGCGAACGGAACAACTTTGGATCGCAAACGCGTCAGTGGCGGAAAGCCGGTGCAGTTGAAGTCCGGCGCTCGCCTGGAACTTGCCGGAACGTGCACACTGCGTTTGGGATTTGAGAAAAAGAAAAGCTAGATTACCGCGGTGCCTGCACGCCTAGAAAATCATTGATAGCATTGGCTGCCTCATACTCCCCGCCTCTTGCCGCCGCCCCGCTCGGATGCAGAACCCCGCCAGAATTTGTGATGAGGGCCAGCCGCCGGGCGCCCCGCGAAGTTTCCACGGTGGCGAAACGCAGGGAACTAAAAGGAGTTACAGAAGCACTTTGGGTGAAACCAAATCGCCGCCGCGAGATGGTCAAATTGTTGCTCGCTTTGGAAAGCTCCACGACTGTACTGGAAGTCACAAATCCAATTGCGCCAATGAAAAGTGGCACCAGGACGATCAGCATCAGACGCAAATTGGCTTGTCCCTTGAATTTCAGCAGAAAACCACCAATCAATATACCGACAATCAGGAGAATCGCTCCCAGCAAGTAGTTGGGAGGATCAACGATCACAAGCCTCGAGGAGGTGGATTCCACTACGCGAAGTGCCGAGGAAGAGAACATAATTTAGAAGGTCAAATGCCAGTCACCACCAGACTGCGACAACTCACCCAACCCATCCAAGACCGGTTTTAACCGGTCGCGAGACGCAATGAGTATACCCTTATCTTCAAAACTCTCTCGAATATAAAATGAGCTTCCGCACAACCAGTCATCCAATTGCTGTGCATTTCCCGCCAACAAACTATTGCGGTCCAAAAGTGGCAAATAGTAACTGAAGCTACGGAATGAAGGGTCCGTGATATGAGGAAAAAGCGCAGCTTTGCCTTTCTCCAAAAGCGCCTTCGTCTCATCCCGGGTGATGATATTCATCACGACTCCAATGCCCAACATACAATCGTGGGCGCTTTGCCGGACGTCCGTAGTGCCGCCGATGCGAAACAACTGGTGGACAAGCCTTCGGGGCCTCTCATCCGGCCCGAGTTCGAGAAATTCCTCTTTGGTCCAGATTGTCGGCGGTTGCCTGTCTGGCCAGACCCCGAGGCCCATTTTTGCCTTCCACTCCCGGCTGTGGGCCGAAAATCGCGCGATCCCATCCCCTACGCTCAACTGCGCCACTTGAACAAAGACTTCGAGAGATAGCGGTTGATTACGCAGAATTGCGCCAGAGAGATTCCGCAAGAAAGTTCGGAGATGTGTCAGTTCAGCCTCTGGCACCGGGAAACCGGAGACAGGAAGCAGAAAAGCATCTCCATCCAGCTTACATGGAATCGCCTGCAACAAAATTGAGTTCTTTTCAAAAGGCTGTATTGGGCTTGTGGCCATGCTAACTTTCTGAGTATTTCTGTCCTTTGTCTTTCATTTGGTGAAGCAAGTCAATGAGCTGTTCTTCGATGTCCAGTTTTGAAGCCAGTATGATGCCCTTATCGTCTGGGCTCTCGCGAACATATACGTCCCACAACTTAAACCAGTTCTCACACTCTTCGGCGGGGCGTTGAAAAAAATCGGCGGTGCACAGAATGGGCAGGACAAAGAGAAGGCCGGAATATCTGGGATCTTCCTTAAGGTCCGTGGCAAACAATTCCTTGCTTTTGCCTTGAAAATCGTCAATCAGAGCGCAAGTTTTACTTAGCACGGCATCCACATCAAATGTTTGAAAGATTTTGTGCTTTTTCTTAAAGGTTTCTGTAAACGGCAATTGAGGCGGGACAGTTTTGGGGTCGGGCTTAAGCGAAATCATACTGAGCCCGCCATATCCCAGGAACTCCTCCCGCTGGCGTCTTTCTAGTTTATTGAGAAACCAGTAACAATATTCGGGGAGCCACTCTCTGATTTTGAATTCCTTTTCGCCACTAACGACTTCTTGCAGGTCGTCCATCACCAGTGGTCCAGGAACAGCCACCCCCGGCTTCCGGCTCAATCCTGCGATCGGCGAAAATTCAAAAGCTGTCTTCTGGAAAATGTTTTGCGCGTCCATCACAGTTTTGTATTGTAGAAATACCTCTGTACGCAGGCCCAGCGGCTTGACGATCAACGCGGCAAACCGATCAAAGAACTCCATCAGCCATTGCCGCTGCTGAAGTGGGATCGGGAAACTGCTCACCGGAATCCAGTAAAGCA
>DASXKZ010000347.1:0-3274 GCA_036496525.1 Candidatus Angelobacter sp. | reverse complement strand
GATCGGCAGCAAATGCAACAGAGATAAGAGAGGTTAAAATCAGGCACACAATAACCACGGCGTGAGTTGGACGAGAGTGGTGCAAGTCTTTCTCCTTGAATACGATATCTCAAGCGGGATAGTAACTGCGAGTTATGTTCCCCGCCAGTTACGTCGGGCCAGACCCCACTTAGCACTTTGCGTCATTTCGGGAGACGTGCCCTAGGATTGCCCACCAACATGCGCAAAACTTTTCCTATCCGCTGCACCCTTGTGGAATCTAGCTGGGTCGTAAGCCTTTGCAATAGCATCTAACTTATTGAACCGACAAGGAATGACCTCATTTCTTAGATGGCGTGTCATTTGCACAAAAGACCGTAGCCAAACGATTCACGGGATGACAGAATATGTCTCCCAAAATGAAACGGTTGCATGACACGACTCCCCCAGGAAGAGGCCAAGCCCAGAGGTAAAGGGCCAGCTCATATGAAGCCAGTTCTCAATACGGTGCTCGATCCAACCCTTCGCAGTAACGACGCCAAAGAGTTCGAGAACGCCCTGCGCCGCAGGATTGTCGGCCAGGATGCGGCGGTCGAAAAAGTCGTGGAAATCTACCAGATGTTCCTGGCAGGGTTGAATGCGCCGGGACGTCCGGTGGGCAACCTGCTCTTCCTTGGACCTACGGGATCCGGTAAGACCCGCGTAGTTGAGTCAATGGCTGAATCTTTATTCGGAGACTCGCGCGCCTGCATCAAGATTGACTGCGCCGAGTTCCAGCATTCGCATGAAATTGCGAAGTTGATCGGTTCGCCTCCGGGATATTTGGGACACCGCGAGACGCATCCATTGTTGACGCAGGAAGCCTTGAACCAATGGCACACCGAGAAGCTGAAGCTTTCGATCCTGCTGTTCGACGAAATTGAAAAGGCTTCTGATTCACTCTGGCAGTTGTTGCTGGGAATTTTGGACAAAGCTACTTTGACACTCGGCGACAATCGCCGCGTGGATATGTCGCAGTGCATCATCATCATGACTTCGAACCTGGGCGCCTGCGAGATGACTAATCTCGTCAACGGCAAGCTGGGCTTCGCTCCGGAGAAAGTTGCAGTGGATGCAGCACTGGATGAAAAAATCGGCCGCACCGCGGTGGAAGCAGCCCGCCGCAAATTCACTCCGGAGTTCATGAACCGGATTGATAAGACAGTTGTGTTCACGACGCTGCGCCCGGAACATCTGCGGCAGATTCTGGAAATTGAATTGGGCATGGTGCAGCAGCGCATCCTGATGGCTTCTGCGGCAAACCAGTTCGTATTCAGCTGCACGGCGAAAGTTAAAAACTTTTTGCTGGAAGAAGGCACCGACCCTAAATACGGTGCACGTCATCTGAAGCGCGCCATCGAGCGTCACTTGGTTTTCCCGCTGGCTAATTTAGTTGCGACCAACCAGGTAAAGCTCGGAGACTTCATTCGCGTAGATCTGGATATGGCTGGCCAGGTCACCTTCGTGAAAGAAGCGGAAGGCGCCATGGTTCCCGCGCTGCTCGAGCGTTACGGAGCAGCGGCGGTTGGCAATGCTCCATTAGCAGCCAAGACGGCACGGCCTATCCCAGGTCCCAGCCGTAAAGAAATCGGAGCAGTTCAGCCGGACAAATAACAAGTTGCTGGTAGGTGAACGAGGCGCCGGGTAATCGGCGCCTTTTTCTTTTTGGAATAATCCTTAAAATAAGGCCTATGAGAAATTTATTCGTCGTGATTTTGGTTACTGCCACAGCACTGTCTCAAGCCACAGCTCAAATGCCCCCTCCGGTGAAGCGCGCGCCGATTGTGAAACATAATATTTCTCCCGACAAAAACGTTACCAGCGTGTCAGTGGTCCGGATCGATTACGAGCCCGCACAACGTACTGGGCGCCACATCCACCCAATGCCCGTGGTCGGTTATGTACTCAAGGGGGCCTTCGTCGTGAAGATCGCAGGAGGCGAGCAGATTCACTATACGGCGGGGCAATCTATTTACGAACCGGCTGACACGATCATTGAGCAATTCGACAATGACTCATCCACCAAGCCGGCCGTGCTCATCGCGCATTATCTTGCCGGTCCCGGACAGACCGAATTAGTCCGAATCTTGCCTGACCAAAAATGATTGCAACGTTTTTCTTTGCCGCGGCATGTCCCGGGGTCATCCCGTCGCCGAATCTGCCCCTCACTTTCGTTATTAGACGCCATCCCGCTTCGTCCATGAAAATTAGAATTTGGTGTTAATAGGGTGTCCGGGGGGCCACACCTTTGTCGAAAAGTTTGCGCATCATACTGCTATGGCTGGCAGTGGTGGGTGGAGGTCTGTTCGCGCTCATCCGCTATGACGCCACTCCGGCTGCTGCGCATACTGTTCTAGGACACTGGCCCAATCAAAGCTCGATCATTCCCGAAAACAAACGCCCCATCATGATTATGGCTGTGCACCCGCAGTGTTCGTGCACACATGCCAGTCTGAATGAATTGCAACGCATGCTGCCGCGCATGGAAAACAAAGCCCGGGTTGTTGTGCTGTTGCTGGGCAAAAGCGGTAATCGTTATGAAGACGCTGTATCTCAAATGCATCTTGAATTTTTGCGTGATCCATCTGGAAGTGAAGCCCGCCGTTTTGGCTTGACCACTTCCGGAGAAGTTGCGGTTTACTCCGCCGGCGGTGATTTGCTTTACACCGGTGGAATAACCGGAGCACGCGCGCATGAAGGCGATAACTCGGGGGAAGATGCCGCCATCGCCGCAGTTACGGGTGAACGTACTGCCCAGAAACAAGCACCTGTATTCGGTTGTGAACTTAACTCCGGGGCCCAAAGTGATCCAGCAAAAGCAACCTACTAGCAGTTCAACCAATGAAATCAAAGTAAATGAACGCGCTGCCAGCCTTTTCTCAGAGGCTTATCGAAAGTTGGCGCAAGATACCGACCGCATGTTTGCGGCCCTGCTCGGTATTGAGTGGGTGGCTGGTATTTTTTTTGCGCTTATATTCTCTCCCCGCGTTTGGAGAGGCAGTCAGAGCTCCGTCAGCCCGCACCTTATCGCCGCGATTTTTCTGGGCGGAGCCATTGCAGGTGTGCCGATTTGGCTGGTCATGACACAACCCGGCGAGCGGTTCACACGAAATGCTGTGGCATTTGCCCAAATGGCTTTCTCCGCCTTGCTGATTCACCTGACTGGAGGGCGAATCGAGACCCACTTCCATGTGTTCGGTTCTTTGGCCATGATCAGCTTCTATCGTGATCCGGAGGTTTTGATCACAGGCACACT
>DASXKZ010000346.1:0-25671 GCA_036496525.1 Candidatus Angelobacter sp. | reverse complement strand
GCTTTAAGAATATCCGCAACCGTTTTCAATTTCGCATTAGCATCCGCCTCGCTGCCTTCAACCATTGCCAATGCATAAGAAACCGTCTCATATTTGTAAATCTGGATTCCCAAGCTTAGCGGCCCGTCTTCGACCGCAAGTAGCCGTTCAGCCAATTGGCGGGCACGGCGATTTACACTTCCGGCCTTATCGGGTCGTTCCAGCAGAGAAACATAATCAGCCTCAATTTGAAAAACTTCGGGTGTCATTTCGATAATAATTCGATCCGAAGGTGGATATTCAGATGAGCGGTCA
The DNA here is from genome assembly GCA_036496525.1 of Candidatus Angelobacter sp. Lineage (GTDB taxonomy): Bacteria > Acidobacteriota > Terriglobia > Terriglobales > Acidobacteriaceae > Angelobacter. The sequence goes on along the minus strand of DASXKZ010000346.1, from coordinate 25,377 downwards.
GGTGGGCACTTCGTGCAGCCCAAAGCATAATAGGCAAAAACCAGATTCAAGGCAAAAGCTACAATGAAGAGCATTAGTGCGCCAAGCAAGAAGAAAGACCTTTTGCTCGCGGGCACTTTATCTACTTGGGCAAAAACCTGACCAAATGTTAGAAACAACATGCCAAGTCCCGCGATGCCCGCGGCCTCTAAAGGATATTTTTTGCTCAGGATAACCGCGAGAACAACAGCTACCAATCCTGCAAGCTGTACGGGAGCCTTTATTTTCGGCAATAAATCGGTAAGCTTTTTCAATACGCCAAACCACTCGGTAGCAGGCCCCATCTACATCCCTCCGTGTCTACACTAGTAGACGGACACTTTTGCATCCAGCCCGATGGTTGACGATATCCGATCTCTTATTTCAAAGATTTATTGGGCCTGCTGGTGCCCTCTACAGGATTTGCACTTGAGCGCTGTTGTGGTGAGGTTATCTTATCTAAAGGATCGGGAGCAGGGGGACTTGGAAGGCTACCCAAATTCAAAACTGGAATTTGATTGCTGTCGCTATCGGAACGAGCGTGCGCAGATTTAGCCGTTCTTTGATCAACATTCTTTCCGGCGCTGTCTTGCTCCTTTACTTTTAATGCTTCATCGTTACTTTGCGAAGCCATCATTACGCAAAGGCCTAATGCAAGAGCGGTAAAAAAAATTATTCTGAGATAGTGCACGTACGGTTTCCTCCTTGTCAATCTAGTGACCAATGTTCATCAAATTGTTTCACTTAAGGGGGATTTGTTGCTCCAAGATAACATAGAAGGGATTATTTTCTATCCTTTTTCTTTTTGGGCAATTTGATCTTTGTAAGATCGTTAGGTGGTGGCGGCGTTGGAGGAGACCCCGGATCGTTCGAGGGCTCTGACTTGATGAATCTTAGAACTTGATTTGGTGATAGATCAGTAATGTGATCCGAGTGCCACGAAATTTCCATTACCCCTCCTTGTCGTCGAAAGCCCACAATCGTACTAGGAGAATAGTGATTAAATCAAGCTCTTCGTTTCAAACGTCGAAACAAATGTGCTAATGTGCTTAGGTGAGCATTGAAAGGTTAGAGATTTCTTAGAGCTGATCTCATTCCGAATTTTGGGCTTTGGGAATCAGGTACGGTGTGAGTTCCAGAGACGAACAAGGAATATCCATGTTGATGATAGTTATCCAAGGCAAGAGCTAGATCATAACATTAGAATCCGCAAAGCCTTCGTTAATGAATGCGTTGCGACCTCTTCTCTTTCCCATTCTGGCATTTAGATTTTCTTATTCATATTGTTTCCATGTTTTGGCACTCCGCAGGCCAGTTACGATTGGCAATTGCAAGGAGAGCACGACCATGAAAGCACACAGAATTTATTCGATGATTTGTGCTGTCGCGCTGGCATTCGGCAGCGTTTCCGCCATCGCGCAAACTACCTTCACCTTCACGCAGCTTGATCCTTCAGGAAGCGTTTCGACCGAGGCAGACCTCATCAATTCTCAGGGGCAGATTATCGGATTCTTTTTTGACGCGGCTGGCCGGGAGCACGGCTGGCTTTTCCAGAATGGCTCGTTCACGCAAGTTGATTTCCCCGGCGCCAGCGCCACGCGCACCGTGAATTGGTAGTCAGCAACTGGCCAAGGAGGATCATTGCAGAAGGAACACGTTATTCTCAGCGCAAAGATTCTTCCAGTTCGCAGCGCGACCGCACCATCAATGATTTGATTGTCTTGATGAAGCCGTACTACTACTTGGCCCCGAACAAGCCCTTCATCTTATTGAAGACCTGGTCAAGCTTTGTCAGGTTCACAAGCTTTTCCACACGCGGACTGAGGTTGGTAATCTCCAAATCAACAGCGCGTCTTTGCGCGGCGGTCCAGACGGAAAGCAACGCGCCCAGCCCGGTGCTGTCAATGAAAGTGACCTGAGAGAGGTCCAGCACTATGCGATGAGTTACGTCAACGCCCTTGCCACGTGAAGTGGGGATCACGCGATCGCGAATTTCACTCTGAAAATAATCCGCTGATTCCGACGTGATCTTGCCGTGGCAATGGACCGTAGTTTCTTCAGCGGTTTCTACCAGTTCAAACCTGAGTCCGGGTGCACTGAACGCATTGGCTCCCATGGGAAACCTCCACTATGGATCATCGACAAAGGCCCGGTACTGCTCTTGGGCCTACAGAACGCCACGCATTTATACTCGTCCGCGCGGCTGTATGCAACTTGTCGAGAGAGGGGGAACATCCACCTATCCTTACGCATCTCATTCACCTGGGAGAAATAAGCCCCTTTGGGTCCTCGAGACATGTCCACCAAGTCTGCAAATTCTGCAACGGATTCCCCAACCGGCCTGCATTCGCCTGAAGTCTTTCGTCTTCTGGTGGATACAGTCGCGGACTATGCCATTTTCCTTCTCGATCCGGAGGGAATTATCACCTCATGGAATCCCGGGGCTGAGAGGCTGAAGCAGTACAAAGCAGAGGAGATTATTGGCAAGCACTTCAGCGTCTTCTATACGCAGCACGATCTCGACGCGGGCAAGCCTGCAAACGAATTGCGCGTTGCGGGCGAGACCGGCCGCTTTGAGGATGAAGGCTGGCGGGTAAGAAAAGATGGATCGCGCTTCTGGGCGAACGCGGTGATTACGCGCATCTGCGATGAGCGCGGAAACCTTATCGGCTTTGGCAAAATCGCCCGCGACATTACTGAGCGTCGCGCGGCGGAATTGCGGTTCCGCATGCTGGTTGAAAGCGTTCTTGATTACGGCATCTTTTCCATGGATACCGGCGGTCACATCACGTCATGGAATGTGGGAGCGGAACGCATCAAGGGCTACGCCGCGGAAGAAGTGGCGGGCAAGCATTTCTCATTGTTTTATACGGAAGAAGACCGCCGCAGCGGCTTGCCTAACCAGATTTTGCAGGCGGCGGCAGAGCACGGGCACTTTGGAGCTGAGGGATGGCGTGTCCGTAAGGACGGCAGGCGCTTCTGGGCCAGTATTGTTGTAACGGCGCTACGCGATGAAGAAGGCGTTCTCTACGGGTTTTCTAAAGTCACGCGCGACATGAGCGACCGTAAAGCCCTGCTGGAAGAGCTGAAGCGTCATGCCGATGAGCTGGAAATCCGTGTTCAGGAGCGCGAACAGAGCAATGCCGAACTTGAAGCGTTCGCCTACTCTGTCTCTCATGACCTGCGCGCTCCGCTGCGGGCGATCGTGGGATTTGCTGAAGCGCTGCAAGAGGATTGCTCCAAAGACCTTGATCAGCAGGGCCGGGAGTATCTTGAGGAGATCATTAAAGCAGCGGCCCGGATGAATACGCTGGTCCAGGACCTGCTTGAATATGGCCGCGTAAGCCGCGTCAACTTACAGCTTGCTCCGGTCAACCTCAAAGAGGCCGTAAGCAATGCCATGCGGCAGCTTGGGAATGATTACAGCGGCTCCATTGATGTGCAGGTTTCGCCGAACCTGTGGGTCCTGGCGCACGAGCAGGCTTTGGCGCAAGTTACGTTCAATCTTCTCTCGAATGCCGTGAAATTCCACAAGAAAGGAGTATCTCCGGAAGTTCAATTGTGTGCTGCGGCACACAACGGTTCGGTTCGCCTGAGCGTCATAGACAAGGGGATCGGAATAGCTCCGCAGCACCGCGAGCGTATCTGGCAGGTTTTTGAGCGCCTGCATGATCGTGAGACGTATCCCGGCACCGGCATTGGGCTGGCAATTGTAAAACGGGCTATTGGTCGCATGGGCGGAAGATGCGGAGTGGAATCGGAAGTCGGGCAAGGAAGTACATTTTGGATTGAGCTGCCGCAGGCAGACCCGGAAAAGGAGAAAATTGATCTAAATGCTTGATGGACCGGTTTTGCTTGTAGAAGATGATGTTTCCGACTTTCGACTGATCCAGCGCGCATTTGCCAAAATCAAGCCCTTTGTCCCGATGCTCCGCCTCACGCATGGCGACGAGGCAGTAGCATACCTGGCCGGCGAAGCGCCGTATGACAACCGCTCTCTTCATCCTGTACCTTGTCTTTTGCTGTTAGACATTAAATTGCCGCGTCGTTCCGGATTTGAGGTACTGGAGTGGATAAGGGCGCAGGAAACAGAGCTAAGGCGGCTCCCCATTGTCATGCTCACATCTTCAGGGCACCAGGCCGACGTGAATAAGGCTTATGAGTTGGGAGTGAATTCTTATCTGGTCAAGCCCAACAATAACTCGGAACTGGAACAGCTTGTCTCCATGTTCCGAAATTATTGGCTAGAATTAAATGAAGGACCAACCCTGTGCGGATAAAGCGACTGGCCCAATAAGAGATCGTATGACTGAACCCGCTCTACCAACCATTTTGCTGGTGGAAGACACACCTTCTGATGCGACGTTGATCCGCCGCAGCTTTGAGAAGACGAATGTCTTGAATCCGATTGTCTGGACCAAGAACGGGCAGGAAGCGTTGGCTTATCTGAGTGGATTAGGGCAATACAGCGATCGGACCAAGTACCCTGTGCCCGCGCTGATTCTGCTGGACCTTGATTTGCCTGAGATGAGTGGCTTTGAACTGCTGCAGTGGAAGCGGTCGCAGCCGAATATCCGGCGCATTCCGGTTGTCATCCTTACGATTGATAGTGCAAGCAGTACTGTAAATGCCGCTTATGATCTGGGAGCTAATTCTTATCTGGTAAAGCCCGGAAATCCTGAAGAGGTTATGCGTGTGGTGAAAATCATTCAGGAATACTGGCTTGGCTTGAACCAGGCGCCAAAACTCGTCCTGCGCGCCACGCCGGATAAAAGCTAATATCCTGAAACAGCGCTGCTGGGACGTCTCATGCGCTCACGCTCCAGCGCAGTATCTTCCCAGATTGATTCTCCGGGCCGTCCAGACACCATGGGGATGCGCGGACAGGTCCCAGAGAACCGTTATTCAGGCATACACCATGTCGCTGGTGGCTGTCCGGGCAAAGCTTTTGCTCACAATTTTTGCACACGCTTCCACAAAGTCGCGTTCCTGCGCAGGCTTGAAAGCGGACATGAAGTAGCTCTCCACGTTAAAGACAGCTATCAGCTTGTTGCCAGCCATGATAGGCACAGATATTTGCGATTTTACCAGGTCCGAGGCTTGAATATAGCGCGGGTCCTCGGCAACGTTGTCAGACACAATGATGCGTCTGCTTGCAGCGGCTGCACCGCAAAGGCCTTCATTCCATGAAATTTTGGCCTTTGGAGTAAAGCTGCCGGTATGGGGTCCCAGTATAAGCGCGGAAGAATCGTTTTTATCAACCAGGTAAAACCCAACCCAGTTGTATCGCGGAATATGCAGGTGGATTCGCTGCGAAACACGCTGCATGATTATGTCAGGATCGGCCGCCGTTCTGGCGAGCTCCTCAAATTCTTTCAAGAGGTATTTATGCGGCATGGCGGCAATTTATAACTTTGCCACGCGCTAATCTATGACTTTACTTAAGGCGAATAGTACAAAGGTAATTTCTTGTCCCAAAATGGGAATTTAAGCCGGTTACCTTCGTAATATCTTGCGTTTGAGCTTACCGGTGGTTATTCCCGATATCCGGGCGGCGGCACAAAGCCGCCAACTTCCACTGCCAGCAGTTCGGCAAAGGTTATCGGCGTGGCATCTTCCCAGAATGGCCCCACGATCTGGATTCCCACAGGAAGCCCTTCATTGGTACGGCCTACCGGGGCCACCGTTGCCGGACAGCCCGTCAGCGTTGCCGGACCAATCCAGTTGAGCATATCCATATAGTGGCGTGGATCAGCTGAGGTGGCGATGGTGCGCTGGTCTTGTGGCTCGCTGTGGTCGTGAGGGAATGCCGCTGTAAAAGCTACGGGCGAAAGAAAGACATCCACTTGATTGAAGTATGACTGCCATTGTGCACGGTACGCCAACCGGCGGAAGTTTTGCTGCTGCCAGCCGGCAAATGAGCTCATGGCCCCGGAGTTCTTGGCGGCAACCATGTCACCAACTGTCTTTCTCAGACGCTCTTGCTCCTCAGGAGGCGCTGTGCTGTATAAGAAAGCTTCCAGCATGAATTCATAATTAGCCAGCAGCTCCGCGGGCTTGAACCCTTCGGGCCATCCCGGCTTCACTTTTGCTCCGGCGCGGCCAAGCTTCTCAATCGCATTTTCCAACAGGGCCTTTACTTCCGGCGTGGGCGGAGCAATTGGATCGTCAATCACATAACCTACGCGGAAATCTTTCAAGCTGCGTGCGCGCGGCTCCGGCATCTGCCACTTCCAAGCTTTGGCGTCCCAACCAGCTGGACCGCCAAGAACTTTGAGTGCAGCCAGCAGATCTTGAGCGCTACGGGCCAGCGGTCCCCCGACGGCCAGAAGCGTGGAAAAATCAGGCAAGCCAGGATTGCCGCCGGGAATGTGACCTTGCATGCTCACCAGATCGAGCGTCGGCTTGTGCCCAAAGAGGCCGCAGAAATGTGCAGGGACTCGGATCGATCCACCAATGTCGCTGCCCACGCTCAGATATCCCAGGCCGGCTGCGAGCCCTGCGGCGCTCCCGCCCGACGATCCGCCGGGAGTTCTCTTCACGTCCCAGGGATTATTGGTCTGGCCATAAATCGGGTTGTAGGTTTGCCAGTCAGAGAGCGCAACCGGCACATTCGTCGCGCCCAGCAGCACGGCGCCGGCATCCGAGAGCAAATGGTTTACCACGTCAGAATTTTGCGGCGCTTTGGAGTCGCGCAGCGGAGAGAATCCCCACGTGCACGGATGACCAGCCACGGCAAAACTTTCTTTCACCGTAATAGGAACGCCATGGAAAACGCTGTGCGGCTTGCCTTGCGCTAGGGCAGCATCAGCTTTTTTTGCCTGCGCCAGCGCATCTTCACGCAACTGATAGGCAAAGACGTTGAGCTGAGGATTGTAATGGTCAATGCGCGCAAATATGCGTTCCGTGAGTTCGACGGACGAAATCTTCTTTGTACGAATGGCTTCCGCCGCCTGCAAGGCGGTGGCGAAGTCGAGCGCATGAGCAGCGGCTGATGCTGCCATTTTTGTCGGCGGCGCGGACGGAGACGAATTCTGCTGAGGGGAATTCGCAATGGCTTCAGAAAATGGAAATGCGTTGGCCGCAAACGCCAACGGCACAGTGGCAAGGAAGTCGCGTCGATTCATGTGCGAAATGGTAAATCATCCGTAGCGGGCCAATTGAAAAACTGACCCACTATTGGGTCAAGCATCAGCTCTGCATTCATCACACCCTTGATGAAGCTCTGCGCATCGAAATAATTATCCGCTTTCATATTGCGGAGAACAGAGGTGCAACCATGGTTGAAACGAAGCTTACCATTCCGGATATCATCCTTATTGCGGGGACCCGCGTCATCCTGGGCGTCGGCATTGGTTTTCTGATTTCAACGCGCATGAACAATGACCAGCGCAAAGCGGCAGGATTGGCTCTTGCCGTGGTCGGCGGGCTCACGACCATTCCACTGGCGTTGGGAGTGATTGGCAAGCAGCGCTCCGGCCTTGCCGAACTTAGGGCCGCATAACGGAAAGGCAAGGGCCAGGGAACAATGGTGAGAAAGTCGCGTCGGTTCATCTACGAGATGTTCAAGGCGGACGTGTCAATGGCTCAAGGCTGACAAGCGACGATGTGGCGGTATCGAACCCTGACCTACGCACTCCCATTCAGGAAAGATTCCAGTACCTCAATGTACTTATCCGGCTCTTCATACGCAGGCAGATGACCGCTCTGCTCAAAGAAAACGAGCTTTGCGCCGGGAATGGCGTGCGCCAGTCGCCAGGCCGTAAGCGGAGCCACGTTCATGTCATAGCGTCCGTTGATGACGAGCGCGGGGAATTTGAAATCGGTTAGCTTGGGCGTGAGGTCAAGATCGGCTGTGGCCTTGGCGACTGCTTCGCCAACGGCAGGCTCATATCCCAGATCACCCATGTGGCTCATGTAGGCGTCGCGCTTCTGTGTGGAGTAAAAGATCATGCGGAAATGATTGCGCAGGCCCGCACGCGCGGCAGCTTCAGTCTCAGGACCAAGCTTTTGCGCTTCCTGCTTGTTCTGTTCTTCGATGTCGGGGAAAACATCGGGCAGCAGGTGGACAATGTCATGCCATGAAGGGCCGGGAGAGTCAGATAGTATCAGCTTGGCGAGGTGCTCAGGATGCGCGGCAGCATAAGCCATCACGACAAGTCCGCCGTAGGAATCGCCCAGCAACGCAAATTTGTTGAGACCTAAAGCCGCGCGCACAGCGTCAAGGTCGGCGACTTGAGCATCCATGGATTGCGAAGCGCCAGCTTGCATTCGCTTCGATCCGCCGGTGCCGCGCTGGTCATATAGGACAACAAAGCGGTTCTTGCCGACGCGCTGCCAGAGATCGTTCTGCATCATGTAAGCATGTGAGAGTCCGGGGCCGCCGTTGACAGCGATGATCGGGAGCGCCGTTCCTTTTGTGCCAAAAGTTTCATACGCAAGATCAACCTGTTCGGTATGCGCGATGCCGGTGGCGTGCGGGACGGTTTGGGCGGGGAGCATGGAACACAAAAGCAGTGCGGGAGCAAGGATCAGGTTCATCAAAGACCTCGTCAAAATGACACTCGGTGGCTAAAGCCGAACAATTCTATAGCATCGGTTGGCCGACTCTTTTCCAGCCTCTCCGATTGCATCAAAATATCAGCATCACGGTTGCTGTATCATCTTTGGGTTTCAGTGAGGGGTCAATTTCAATGGCTAAAACACACAGCTTGCGCCTGGCGACGGGAATCTCCGGCCTGGATGACATTTTGCAGGGCGGTCTTCCCGCGGGACACGTGTACTTGATCGAAGGCGATCCCGGATCAGGCAAGACCACGATGGGCCTGCAATTTCTGCTGCAAGGCGTAGCCAATGGAGAGCCCACGCTTTACGTCACGCTGGCGGAATCGCGCGAGGAACTGGAACTCGTGGCCGAATCGCACGGGTTTGACATAGCAAAAGTGGAGATCTTTGAAGTAAAGCCACCGGAGCTGGACCAAACTGGGTCCGATCAATACACGGTCTTTCATCCCTCAGAGGTTGAGCTGGTGGACGTGATGCAGAACATCCTCACCAAGATGGAGAAGACCCAGGCGGGAAGGATAGTTTTTGACTCCATGTCGGAGATTCGCATGTTGGCGCGCGACCCGCTGCGGTACCGGCGGCAAATTCTTTCGCTCAAGCAGTTCTTTATGGGACGAAAATGTACGGTGCTGCTGCTGGACGATCGCACCGGCGACAGACAGGACACGCAACTGCAAAGCATATGCCACGGCGCAATCAGGATGGAGTCGCAATTGCGTGAGTACGGCCCGCAACGCCGTCAGATCCAGGTCCTGAAACTCCGGGCATCGCGGTTCCGTGAAGGGCTGCACGATTACAAAATCGAGGAGGGCGGGTTGCTCGTGTATCCACGCCTGATCTCAGCCGAGCATCGGCCGCCCAATATGGACCGCAGCGAACTATCCAGCGGGCTGGGCGAACTCGACAAGCTGTTTGGCGGAGGAGTTACGCGAGGGTCCACATCCCTGTTCATGGGGCCGGCGGGCAGCGGGAAATCAACCATAGCGACGAAATTTCTGACGTCGGCCGCCCAGCGGGGAGAACGCGGCTTGATGTTCACCACCGATGAGACGGTTGAAACTATCATGATCCGTTGCCGCGGGCTGGGTATCCCGCTGGAACCACACTTGAAGAAGAAAATGATTGACGTGCAGAGGCTCGATCCTTCAGAACTTTCGCCGGGCGAGTTCATTACCCGAATCCGCGCAGATGTGGAGGAGAAAGAATGCCGCGTGGTGATCATTGACAGCTTGAACGGCCTGCTCACTGCCATGCAGGAACAGGCCATGCTGGTGCAACTCCATGAGCTATTCTCTTATCTGAATCATATGGGGGTCACCACATTCGTATTGATGGCGCAGTTCGGGGTGCTGGGAACGCAGATGGGATCGCCGGTTGACGTCTCCTACCTTGCAGACAATGTATTGCTGTTCCGTTACTTCGAGTCACTGGGTGCCGTAAAACAGGCCATCTCCGTGGTGAAGCGGCGCAGCGGGCCGCACGAACGCAGCATCCGCGAATTGCGGCCCCCAACCGGATTGAGATCGGCCCACCGCTGGAGCAGTTTGAAGGAGTTCTGACAGGCGTGCCAAGATTCCGTGGAGACACGAAGCCACTATTGTGATGGCAGAAGACCTCAGTCTCCGGGTACTGGTGCTTGCGCAGTTGGGCAGGGACGGCGAGCTGCTGCATAGCTTCCTGCAAAGGCACGGCTTCCCCAGCCAGATCGTCGCGAACCCAGAGGAATTTTTCAATGAGCTGGATCGCGGCGCAGCCACGGCGCTCATCACCGAGGAATCACTCAAGCTTCCTATAGAACAGTGGAGCAAGCGGCTGGAAATGCAGCCGACGTGGTCTGATTTTCCCCTGATCATTTTGATCAGTCCAGCCCGGGGCGCGGCAACGTCGCCTGCGGGACTAAGCGCGCTTCGACTGCTGGGGAACGTGACGCTGGTAGAGCGGCCTATCCGGTTTGAGACCCTGTTAAGCGCGGTTGAGGCTGCGATGCGGGCGCGGACGCGGCAGTATGAAGTACGGGACTTCATGGGCAGCCAGGCAAGATCACAAGACGCATTGCGCAGAACAGAAAAGCTCGCGGTGGCAGGACGTTTGGCGGCCAGCCTTGCGCATGAGATCAACAACCCGCTTACCTCCGTTACCAATCTTCTGTTTCTGGTGCGCAGCGCCCGTGACTTGCAGGAAGCACAGCATTGGGCCAGCCTGGCGGAAGATGAATTGCGCCGCGTTACTGAAATCTCCAATCATACGCTCAGGTTCCATCGTTCCGCCAGGGGGCCGGAAGAGGTAGAGGTGCGTACCCTGCTTGATATGGCCGTGGTGCTGTTCCGGGCAAAGCTGCGGAACCAGAACATACAGGCGACCGTAACCTGCGAGAAAAACGTGCATGCAGTATGCGCTCCGGGTGAGATTCGGCAGGTGGTAGTGAACCTTATCGCCAACGCCGTGGATGCAATGCCGACCGGAGGCAAGCTGCTTTTACGGGGAATCAAAGCCCCGCATCCAAAGACCTCAGCCTGCGGAGTTCGTATTTCCGTGGTGGACCACGGGCCGGGTATTTCCAAAACTACATTGCGCAGGATGTTTGAGCCATTTTTCACCACAAAGGGCGACACTGGCACGGGACTAGGATTGTGGCTTACCAAGGACATTATCGACCGGCATCAGGGCCTGATACAGGTGCGCAACCATAACCATCCACGCGGCGCGGTGTTCTCCATCTGGCTGCCGGAAAAAGCAGCGAAAGCAAATGTAGCGCAAGCGGAAAGCTAGCAGCCAGCGTAAAAGCAAAACCCACCATGGAGGCACGGAGACACGGAGAAGTAGAACCTTTGCCGCAGATTTACGCGGATAGGCGCGGATTCGGAGAAGGGCAAATACTTACCACTGATAAACACTGATGACACTGATCGGAAAAACAAAAACATTCACCGCAGAGGAAGCAGAGGAACAAGATCGGGTGATCACGCGTGATCGAGAGATCGGGTGATCGAAAAAGCAAAAGCCACACCTTAACGCTGATGACACTGATCGGGAAAAGCAAAACCATTCACCGCAGAGGACGCGAAGGGCGCAGAGGAAGGATATCAAACGAAATCGAACGACAATCGCGGTCAGAATCGATCCCACCCTTTCGCAAATGCGGCGAAAGGATGGGGCACCCACGGTTTCGGGGCCTCTCGCCAAAATCCATAGAGTCGGCCATCTCAGGCTGTCTGTACGCACTCTAACCCAGAGTACATCGTCTTATGACGACATCTACTGCTCTCTGGGAGCGTGACAATGGAAAGCAAAGTTAAAGTTGCAGGGCACCCAATACACCCGATGCTGATCGTGTTTCCGCTGGGTCTTCTGGCTACGGCAGTAATCTTCGACATAATCTCGTTGAGCACATCCGATCCGAAATGGCATTCAATGGCGTGGTACATGATTGGTGCAGGCGTATTAGGCGGCTTGCTCGCGGCCGTTTTCGGTCTGATTGACTGGCTGGCCATCCCAAACAATACCAGGGCCAAGTCCATTGGCCTATGGCACGGCGGACTCAATGTATTGGTTGTGCTTCTCTTCATCGGCAGCTTCCTCATGCGCCGCGCGGACCCGGCGAATCCGGGTGGCGCAGCTTTGGCGCTCTCGTTCATTGCAGTGGTGGTTGCTATGGTCGGCGGCTGGCTCGGAGGAGAGTTAGTTGATCGTCTTGGCGTGGGCGTTGACGATGGCGCAAACCTGAATGCCCCAAGCTCCTTGTCGAGCAAAAATACCAGCAGCAACTTGAAAGGCGTGACTCGCCGCGCATCTTAAAACCCAAAAGCAGGAATTGAATGGCGCTGGTGTTGTGTACTGGCATTGACGAGGCGCAATTGCAGGCCCGGCGGCTCATCCTCGAGCGCGCAGGGCACAGGGCCGTCTCGGTAACGGATGCGAAAACGCTGACTAGCCTTTGTGAGAAGTATTCCTTCGATGTTGCGGTGATCGGACAGGCAGTTTCACCGAATATGAAGCGCCGTATTGCCTCACTCGTAAGGCAGCATTGTCCCGACGCAAAAATCCTTGAGTTGTGCCAGCCAAATGCAGCAAAAGTGCTGACCGATGCCGATTCATGGCTGAACCTTCCGGTTGACGACCCGAAGGAGTTGGCGGACCGGGTGGAGGAATTGGCGCAGGGAAAAAGGGGCGTTCAGGCTTAAGGGTATATTTCGGAGAGTCATTCCGGGCAGCCGGGACTCTATTGTTTCCCTCCAACCTTTCCTGTCGTTGAACCCCGGTAAAGTCGTGCCCTGTCGCTTGTCTGTGAATGGCTACGAAATTGAACGACAACCAAATATAGAGCACGGGCAAAATCGGCGGGGGTTTTTGTGGGGACTGTCGTCGCCAGCCCAATGTGTAACAAGGTTTTGGCAGCTAATTATCGTCACTTTTCTTCCAACCCATTAGTTCCCGTTCAGCTCTTGTCTGTTCTTCGTGCCATCTGCTCCACTGCTCGTTCTCGTCCTGCAAACGAGCGGCATCAATGGTTCGAGGTCGCAGCTTTGGGATATCAGCATCGAAAGATTTGAAAAAAATGTATCTGTGCGCATGTTGCGCAATAAAGCTGCGGAACAATTCGGCTTCTCTACGGTTCACAATTGTTCCGCGCGATGGTCTCGGATGGCCCACCTTCGTGTATAAGAGATGGCGCGGACTAAGCGGAAGAAATATTTCAGTTCCTGGATTCCCCCAGCCACCTTTAAAGTCGTAATTATTTTCACCATAATAATTTAGACGCACTACAGGATCATCGCTCGTAAACCACTCGAGGCCCTCGGGGGCCCTGAGAATTGACCATTTCTGCTCGAGCAAAGCTTTTAGAGTTCCTGTCAGTAAATTGCGAATGTTAAAGAGCCAAAGTCCTCTCCCCACGATCATCTCTGCCTTTATTTCCCCAAACTCTTCACCCGGTTTTATCGAGCTCGTTATTCGCACAGGTAAGTACTCACTGTTGGATGCCCTTACCGGCGTAATTTCGACTCCCTGACTTTTGGCCAACTCAAGTCTACGAACTGATTCCTGAAGAGTTTCCTCCAGCATGGTAGGGGCGGCCTTATTCCAGCGTTGGGTACTCTCAAAGAGACTGGCAGGCGTGCGAACATCTTGTGCTGCTACGAAACGGATTATTTTGTGCCAATCGCTTGGAGTGAGACGCATGTCTTCTGTGGCTTTTCTGATCGCCTCTTCGGCTGGTGTCTCAAATTCTTCGTTCAACCACGTCTCGAATTCATCCGTTTGCCCCGTGGCAACAATCCGGGTATATAGATGAGCGCGATACGCAATTCCTTTAATTGACCTTGGTTTCCATAGCGGAACACGCTCATGTGGGACAAGAATCGGATATGTGAAAACGTGTCCCGAAGCAATCGCAAAACGTTTCAGGTACATGCAAGCTACATAATGATTGTCTCGGTGAAAACCCATAGCTGTTTGGTGTCGCTGAAAGGGTTTCTCTATACTAATTCATCCGCAATACGTGCTTTCAGCCTTCCCAACCTTCTGTGCCACACCTACGCAAACATAATTGAACCCACCCTTTCGCAAAAGCGGCGAAAGGATGGGGCACCCACCGGCATGGTGAGGCATAGAAAAAGGCTTGAGTCGAATCGAATTGATCCCACTCTTTCTTACTCACGGCATTGGTGAGGAGTACGAAAAGCGCTTGAGTCCCAGCGCCGGGGATAATGTGTCCTTAGGGCTGGTTTTACGATTTGAGCGTGTTATCGGACAGATAATTGGCCCGGTTTACAAACACATGTCCGTTATCAGACTTATGTACAAATTTTGTCTATTGACAACGACTCTCCTAGTATGCGATATTGAGGCTGAATCCGACGGGAGCGGCGCCGGCGGATTGGCGGTCGGGCAAGAAAAGCCTGGCTGATGGGGAAACCCGAAACGGCCTGCACCTCTGTGGTCAGTGGCCTACCGTTTGGGTCACAAGTTACCGCGGCCTCCGATGAACTAGAGTGCGTCTTTTAAAAAGATGCATTCTTGCGTAACACATCGTCGTCGGATAGGTGGCCGTGGTGTGTGAAAAAAAGGGCTCTTGGCCATTGGCTCTTAGCTCTTGGCTTTCTTTTTTAGCTGCAATCATCCAATTCGACTTTAGGAATTTCCACGCGAATAAGTTAAGACACAGCCGAGGGCGGCTGTGGTCCACAATCTTTTTTAGACCAAAGAGTCAGATCCCACCGGCAAGAGTGCCAGTGCCACAAAAACCAAAACCATTTGAGCCACCTAACCCGGTGGCTTTTCTTATTTGGAGCAAAAATGAACAATGACGCAATTCACAACCCCAATCCGGCCACAAACGACGAACAAGCCAGCAACTCGAATGAAAACATTGCGGAACAGCCGAACGCGACAGAAAGCCCAGTGGAAACCACTCTTCTGGACACGAGCGAGAGTGCGGGCAAACCCACAGGCAAAATCGCGAGAGAGAGCACTGCAAATCCACTGCTAAGCGATCAAACGGACGAGACAGACAGGATGTACCGCCGAGGACGCGGGCGGCCGACATTGAAGATGTCCAAAGAGCAATTGATGGCGGCGATTGCGGAGATTACGGACAAATTGGGGCATGTGCCGAGCCATGCCGAACTGATGCGGAGCGGGAAGGTCAGCGGTCGGCAGATTGTGAAGCACTTTGGGACCTACACGCGAGCGCTACGAGCGTGCAATCTGGAAAGGGTCTGCGGCGGAAAGAAGCTTCCGCTGGAAAGGCTGTTTCTGGACTGGGCGCGGGTAGTGCGTGAACTGAAGAAGATTCCCAGTAAGGCGGAATATGAGCATAAGGGCAAGCACAGCGACACTCCGTTGAAGACCCGCTTTGGAAGCTGGGGACAGGTGCCGCGCTACTTGCGACGTTACATGGAAGAGAATGGCCTGACGGAAGAATGGAAAGACGTAATGGAGCTGATCCGAGTGTACGAACAGGGTCAGGATGGAATGGAGATGGCTCCCACCCCAGAGTGTGAACAGAAAAAGACCTCAGTTTTAAAACCCAGGGTGATGACAGACCGTCCTGTGTATGGTCCCCTGATACGGCCGTACCCGATGATTCATGGCCCCATTAACGAAAACGGGGTGCTTTACCTGTTTGGCACGGTGTCTGAAAGGCTGGGCTTTGTGGTGACACTGATCCAGGGCGCATTCCCCGATTGTTACGCGATGAGGCTGGTGGATGTAGACAGGTGGCAGCCGGTGAGGATTGAGTTTGAATACGAAAGCCGCAATTTTTTACGGCATCTGCATGACCCGAAAGGGTGCGACATTATTGTGTGCTGGAAACATAACTGGCCGGAGTGTCCGCTGGAGGTGATTGAGTTGAGCAAGATCGTGGGGCAGAGCTAACAAAAAACCTACCACGGAGGCACTGAGACACGGAGAAGAAGAACCTGTTGCCGCAGATTTACGCAGACGGGCGCAGATCGGAAAAATTGAAATCGGAATAACAAACCTTTGAAACGCGGAGGAACGGAGGACGCGGAGGCCATTTGCACCCTGTCCTGCTTTCCTGTAAACCTTGTCCTTCCGACTTAACCGAGCGGCGGAGGTAATCCGCAGGCGAGGGCGCCTGCGCTCCAAAATGTTCTTTGTCCATTTGCACCCTGTCCCGCTTTCCTGTAAACCTTGTCACTTACATCCCATCCGGTTTTGAACCAAAGCACGGTCATGTACGTATCTTTTTGCGGGGAGACTGCTTGGAAGAGCAACAAACAGGGGCACTTGTTCGCCGATGCCTGGCAGGCGATGCCGCGGCATGGGAGGAGATTGTGCGTCTGCATAACAGGCGGATCTATAACTTGTGCTATCGGTTCACAAACTCCCCGGACGATGCCCAGGACCTGACGCAGGAGGTTTTTATCCGCGTTTACAAGTCGATGGGCAGCTATCACATTGAAAAAGGGGCGTTTACCACCTGGCTGACCACCCTGACGCGGAACCTGCTGGTGGACCATTTCCGCAAGAGCAAGCAGGACCGGGTGACGGATTCGATAGACGCAGGGCTGCGGGAAGAGGACGATTCGCTGTCATTGGGCGACCGGCTGGAGGACCCGAGACCGAACCCGGACGATCGGCTGGCCAGCAAGGAGACCCAGAAAATGGTGCAGATGGCGCTGGCAAGAATCAGTCCGGACCTGCGGGAAGCAGTGATTCTAAGGGACTTACAGGATATGGACTACAAAGAGATTGCCCAGGTTTTGCGGGTGCCGGAGGGAACGGTGAAGTCGCGAATAAACAGAGGAAGAATGGAACTTGCGCGATTACTTTCTCGTAATAAAAGGCAGGCAAGAGATGAATAACGAAGCAAAAAACGGGATGGATTGCAGCGAGTTTGAGGCCCTCCTGGCGGATGCGCTTGATAACGCCATACCAGCCGGCACTAGGACGGGCTTTGATGAGCATGGCCAGAGCTGTGAGGTTTGTGGGCCGATGCTGGCTGAGGCCCTGGAAGGCATGGTGATGGTCCGGGGGCTGGCAGAGCTGGAGCCGCCGAAGAACCTGATGCATAACATTCTGGCGGCGACGAGCAGGAAAGAAGCTACAGCAGAGCAGATCGCGGAAGAAGCCAGGTTGGGCTGGATGGAGCGTCTGCGCAGGAGCATGAGTCCGCAGGTCGGCGGGCTGCTGCATTCGCGCTTTGCCATGTCGTTCGCGATGGCGTTCTTCTCACTCAGCATTACGCTTACGCTTGCCGGAGTGAAAATTACCGACGTGAAAAATATGGTCGAGCACCCGAACATGCTGCGCAAAACCGTGGTGCTGGGATACACCAACGTTGAAGCCAAGGTAACAAGTTATTACGAAAATCTGCGGTTCGTTTACCAGGTGCAGGCGAAAGTAAGAGAGCTGAAAAAGAATACCGCGCCTGTTTCAGGGCCGGGAGAGCGGCAACAGAATAAGAAGTCTGCGCCCGATGGCGAACGCGAGAAACTGAATGAAGATTACAGCATGGAGCGCGATGGTAGTTTGATCGCCCAAACTTTTATGTGGCATGAAGGAGCCCGGATATGAACTGCGCCGTACACAATCAGACCCAGGCAGTAGCGTACTGCCGTACGTGCGGCAAAGCGCTTTGCGAAGAATGCAAACGCGACGTCATGGGCGCCATCTATTGCGAACCGTGCATCGCCGCGAGACTGCAGGGCTCAACTGCCGGAACAATGCCAGGCACCGTGCCGCCGCCGCCGCCAATGAGTGTTCCCGGCGCTCCCAACCCGACGATTGCAGGCCTGTTAGGATTCATTCCTGGCGTCGGGGCCATGTACAACGGGCAGTTTGTCAAGGCCTTTGCTCACGTGGTGATTTTTGTCATGTTGATCATTGCAGCCAGCAATATCCATTGGGCGTTTGGGTGGATGATAGCGTTTTTCATCGTCTATATGGCCTTTGAGGCCTATAAGACCGCTGAAGCAAAGCGCCATGGCCTGCCTGCTCCGGATCCTCTGGGCCTCGATAAAATGTTCGGCCTTCAGGAAAGCAACATCCATTCCACTGGCATTCCGTCGGCTATCAACACAGGTGCGGCATATCCACCTGTGCCGCCGCCCACGCAACAGGCGAATCCGCCTCTTCAGGTTGAGCCTCCTCCGCCTCCGCCACGGGACAACGCTCCCATTGGCGCCATTGTTCTCATTGCTCTGGGAGTGATCTTCCTGCTCGACAATCTGGGCATACTTCGCATGCATCATCTCTGGCCTCTGTTCTTGATTGGGATCGGCCTCTGGATCGCTTACAAGCGCACTCTTCAGCCCTCTGTCGGAGGCCCGAAATGACGCCTTATATCCGTAATCGAAGCTGTCAGTGTGTGCGTTGCCGTGCCCACGGACTTATGGGCGCTGCGGTCCTCATCACGCTTGGCGTGCTCTTTCTCATGGAAAGTTACAACGTTATCTCATTCGACCGTAGCTTTCCCGCGCTGCTGCTTGTGATTGGCTGCGTGCTTTTAGTTTCTCGCACCGGGTCCACTGAGGGGCACATTCAACCCGGCTGGACACAGCCTCCTATCGCTCAGCCACCCGCCCAGCCGTGGCCGACAACCAGCACTGCTGTACCGCCTCCGCCACCTGAGCAATGGTCTTCCGGTGCGGACAATGCGCCATCCTCTTCTGATCAGAATGATTCGCAGGTGAAACCATGAGTTCGCCGTCACAAGTTCCTTACTATCGTCCGCGACCGCGTTCCATCGTCGGGCCGCTCGTCCTTATCACCATCGGTGTGCTCTTCCTGTTGCGCACCACTGGAGTTATTTCATTCCAGTCATTCCGTAACTGGATGGTGCATTACTGGCCGTTGCTGCTGATTTTCTGGGGTGTTGCCAAGCTGCTGGAACATATGTGGGCGCGCCAGCACGGCGAACCAACGCCGCGTCTGGGTGCGGGCGGCGTTGTGCTCCTGATTTTCGTAATCATGTTTGGTACAGGGGTCACACAGACCGCGGACTGGAACTGGCGCGGCATCGGTGCGCAAATCGGCGCCGACGAGGATTGGGAAAATATGTTCGGCAATCACTATGACTTTACTGACAATTTTGCCCAGCCTCTGACCGGCGGTTCTGAAATAAAAATTCTTTCCGCCCAGGGTGACATTACGGTTACGCCCAGTGAGGACAATCAGGTCCATGCGGTTGTGCGTAAGTCCGTGCGTAGTGATTCGCAGGAGAATGCGAATCGCGTGAATGATTCCACGCATCCCAAGTTCATCCAGCAAGGAAACCTCTGGCTTCTGGACCTGACCAGCGGTGATTTTGAAAAAGCGCGCTTTGATCTTGACTTGCAGTTGCCCGCACAGCTTGCTCTCTCCATGTCTACCCGGCGCGGAAACCTTAGCGTCTCCCAGCGCGAAGGTAATGTGGATTTAAGCACAGACCGCGGCAACCTGAGCGCTGAAAATGTGAAAGGCGCCACGTCTCTGCACATACGCAACGGCTCGGTCAATGTAAAAACCGTCACCGGCAATGTGCAGGTCGATGGCGAAGTCGAAGATGGAAGCGTGTCTGACGTTACCGGCACTCTTGAATTTAATGCCGGATACAACGGCACCGTGCAGCTTGCCCATATCGCGCAGCGGCTTCACTTGAAGTCAGTGCGCACGGATCTTCAACTGGCCAAGCTCGATGGCGAAATGTCCCTAGGCCATGGCGATATCCGTGCCACCGCGCTTGCCGGCCCCGTTAAACTCAACACTCGCTCCAATGAAGTGCATTTTGACGAGGTCAGCGGTGAAGTTGAGGTGGAAAACCGCAATGGCTTAGTTTCAATCCGCCCTAAGACACCGCTCGGAAATATCGACGTCAACAATGTGCGCGGGGGAATTGAATTGGAAATGCCTCCAGCCCCCGGCTTCAAACTGGATGCAGAGAGCAAAGACGGCACCATCGAAGTCAACGATTTCAGTGTCAGCGTTGATAATCAACGCCGTGACGCTTCAGCACGAGCCACCATCGGCAAAGGCGGTCCTGATATCCGCCTGCGTACCGATCGTGGCACCATTGAGATTCGTAAGCAGTAAATCGACCTTGTGTTCTTGCTAGGGGTTGCATTTTTTAGGATCGCGCTTTCGAAAAGTGCTGGAAGGATCAGGCTGGCGATGATGTCGCCTTCGCCAGCTTCGCCTCAATCACCTCAACCGCGCGCGCCAGAACCTGATCCAAGGTGAGGTAGGTTGAATCAATGAGCACAGCATCCTTCGCAGGAACAAGCGGAGAATTGGCGCGAGTTCGATCACGCTGGTCTCTTGCTTGTAATTCAGCCACCACAGAAGCTTCGTGCGTCGCCGCGGCTGGACTCTGCTGAAACCGCCGCGTGCCGCGAATCTCCGGCGCCGCATCCAGAAAAATCTTTACTTCTGCGTCGGGGAAGACTTTCGTTCCAATGTCGCGCCCTTCCATCACAATGCCGCCATCTGCGCCCATCTTCCGTTGCGCTGCCACCATCCATTCCCGCACCGCCGGATGCACTGACACCTTTGATGCGGCATCCGTCACCGCTTGGCTGCGCAGTCGCTCGGTCACGTCTGCTCCGTTCAGCAATACGCGGTTGCCATCTGGATGGGGCACCAACTCAATGCGCGACTTGTCCGCCAGTGCTGCAAGCGCTCTCTCATCATCCAATGAAAGGCCGCTTTCAATCGCCTTAAATGCCAGCGCGCGATACATGGCCCCGGTTTCAATATTGGTGTAGTCGTATCTTCGCGCCAGCAGCGCGGCCAGCGTGCTTTTGCCCGAACCGGCAGGCCCATCAATGGCGATGACCAGTTTTCTGTCGCCGGATTTCGCTCCGGCGTTCGTGGCATTGACCATTTAGTTGCGTCTCCGTTGGTCGTTGGGCGGCGTCAGGCGGATCAGACTCTTGGGGCCAATCGTCGTCAGGCTCAGTTCGCGCGCCTGCAACAACGCGCTTACTGCCTCGCGCACTTTTGATCGCGACGTCATGTGCGAGAAAAACTGTTCAATGTCGTCCTGCTCCACCGCAATCGCAGTCTCAAGATATTTGCTCACCAGAGCGGTCACGGCCTCCGGTACTGAGATATTAATTCCCTCCTTTACCGGCTCGGGCGCCCAGCGATACAGCACGTCCCAGGAGGCGCCTGTGCGCGCGCTGTAATCCACCCGCGTAATCTTCAGAATTGACCATAGCTCGGTGAGCGCGCGGTCCAGAGCTGCCTGGCTGGTTTCGCGTCCCACATGTTCCTGCAATTGCGTCTTGGTGAGCGGCCCGTTCTTTTGCAATGCTTCAAATACTTTTGCTGAAAGCTCAGACACCGCTGCGCCTTGCGCTTTTTTCTGCGGCAGAGATTTCGGCGTGCGGTCCCCCACCAGACCATAGAAAAAAGGAAATGCCGCCGCGGAAACGATTAACGTGGTTTCGCCGGACAGGATCATTTCAAACGCCGAGCGTTCGCGCAGCAGACGCACCATCAGGTCAGTTGCCTGTTGCGCACGCGGGTCGGCAAAAGCATTTTTTGCCGGCGGCAGGCCCGTCGCCGTCCCGGCAAACGCTCCCATAAAGCTTGGCACGCGCGGCAACGTCCGCTCCGGATACATCAGGCAAAATCCCACCGCCTCAATAAAACTTCGCGCCTCCTCCACCGTATGGACAGCGTTGCCGTCAATCCGCCAGTTTGCCGCCCGCTGCTGCTCGAGTTCTTGTTCAGTCATCTGGGGAAGTAATGGATGCAACGCTCCCATGTAACACGATACACGATTGCTCGAAACCAATCTGATGAATGAACCTGTAATGCTCAGGATTTGGCCACAAATCAGCTCGTCTTAAATTTCTTGAGCGCCATTTCAACTGCCATGTCGATATCAGGAGGTGAAGCGATGTCTCCCGGGCCAGCTTCCGTCGAAGTCACTACTTTAACGAATAACGAGGACCCGAGTTGGCTAGCTAAGGGATTAAAGGCAACATCAGGGTCGGCTAGTACCAGGATCGGTTCTAATCGGGACACCGAGAGCTCTCCTGGCAAGACCACCTTGTAGCTTTCCGAGATCAAGACAGCAAACACCGCATGCCGTGATGAGACACGCCAGCTTCCTACGATTGAGCCCGATCCCTTGGGCTCAGTTATCACTCGATAGCCATCCTTGGAAATCGTGGCCTTTCCCGGCGATCCACCAACGAGCAGAATCACCCGTTGACCCGTTCTCTGCACGCGGATGCTGGTGCGGGAAATCTCTAGAAGATCAATTTGCGAGTCAGAAAGTTGGCCGCCGCTTTGGCTCGTTATGATTTCGACAAATTCTTTGGCGAAACCCATTTCGATCATCACTGCTTCCTCCAGCCCTCTCACTATGGTTGGCCGCTGGTTGCTAAGCCACAGCCACACACTTGCATAATCGGTATACGTCATGTCCTCAAAATCGGTTTTGAGGGGAATAGCTTCGTCAGCGGCACGCAGCAGAAGGTCATTGAAGTCAGGCGCAAACACGGATTTTCCGGTACGGAATCGGCTGAAAAAGAATAGCAGCCAGCGTGACTGATGCGCATCCAGGTCACCTTTTGGAAGTTCTTTCAATCTTAATGCAGCTAAAACTGTGAACCAATCCTTGAACTCCGTCATCCATGTCTCGACGTTAGACCACAACATCAACTTATTGATAGGTACCTGGATTTTCTCGGTGAATTGCCGAATCGGCTCCTCGAAAGCTGCTAGCGCAGTCTCGATCTGATGGATATCGCACTTGCTAAACCGCAGGTCAGCGGCAAGGATACCGAGGGAGCGAGCCAGTAAACGAGCGTATCCGGTCCCGGGAACTGCAGGTGCCATCAACGTGCCCAAGATGAGGGCTCGACAAATGGCCCTTGTTGCGGTTTCCAGCATGCGGCCGTATTGTTCGATGATGGAGCGGTGGCTCTCAATGGTGGGATCCGGCGTCGCTGAAGTAGAACTGGTCGCGCTCTCATAAGCACGGATTGCATTTTCGACCGAAGGCCAAGCTGGTGATAGGCTCAACAGCCGGAGAGATGCCAGTTGGTTCAGATCCACCCGCTCCTCAGTGATTTCGCGTAGGAATTGATCCCATTCCCGAATCTGTCTTATCCTCTCTTCGATCGAATATGCTGGTGCTGTTTTTACGGCTACACCAGTGGCTTCTGCGGAAACTGCTACAGCTGCTTTCTGGACCACCGTTGGAGAAGGCGGTGGAACCACCGGCAGCGTTCGCAAAGCACCGTATGGATCGCGTAACCAAGGAGAGTTATGCGCTTCGCCTTCTTCTCCTAGCAACGGCATGTCAATCGTCACCACATCCCGCAAGGTGTCCCACATTGCGTCCTTGAACCGGGTCGGGCCGCCCTGGAAAGCGTTGCTTTGAAATGCGCTGCTTTGAAAGAAAGCGCTTTGAAAGCCTGCAATCTCTTGAAGAAGCATGTCTGGGTTGCGCAATAGCCTGCAAAGATGTCTAAAGGAGGCATGGAGAAGATCAAGATCACCCTCGCTGAGGTTTTCATAATTCTGCTCAGTCGAATCCTCATCCTTCATTCGTTCTTGGAGTTTCCCCTTTAGATAGTCGCGGCTACCGCACAGGTGATTGTCTCCTGCCTCCCAGGAGCGGAAGGGCACATACAAAGCATCGTAGGCGAGCCTGGAGAAATTTGGATCCACTCGCAACAGATTGCTCAGTTCCTGCTCTTCCAGGCCGACCTCTACCGCAGCTTGCATGAAGATCGATAAGGTGTAGCCGGGCAGCGACCGGATATCCCCGACTGGCAGCCGGATCACTCCTTTTTCATCAGTAATCTCATAGAGGGTCCGCCGCAAATCGATGGGATGCATTTTCGCCCGGCCGAGAAGAAGGAACGGCAAGAGCTGTAGGTCAAACTGCTCGTTGCTGTCCGTCGCTCCGCCACTGGTACAGATCTGCCTCAGGTATTGATGCAGGTCAACTGGACGATAGTGTACGAATAGGCGGGAACTGAAAAACGTGTGTTCCCGGCCATACGCTTTGGTCCGAGAACTCGCGACTACATGCTCAAAGTAGCTGCGATCAGTGAGAAAACAGAAAAACGTCTTCTCTGTTACCAGGTGCTTGAGATGGCGGATCAAGTTTTCCATCTTCCGCTCAATATCAGGGATCTTATCTAGCTCATCCACCACGAATATCGGCGTCAATCCCGCTTCCACAATCCGATGCACCATCATAGGCAGCATCCGATCCAGCGAAGCGATGGACGTGTCCCAGGTGAAGCTCTGTTTCTTCTGCCGCGATGTTTGTCGCGTTCTGGACGAAGAATAGTTCAGGACAGCAGTGCCTGCGATTGCCGTGATAAGGGCGGCTAACGCGGCAAGGGGTGTGGCCGACGTGCCCTGTCCGCTATGAAGAAGCACACCCGCGCCTGCTACGCCTCCGGCCAACAAGCCGGTAAGGGAATTAAAAAGTTCTTTTGCTCCCCATTCTTTCTTCTGCTCAAGGCTCTCAGAAAGTTTGGATAGCAACTCGGATTGCTGTACGTTCTCCAACTTACCCGCTACCCGCTGGTAAGCCTCAATCGCCACGGAAGCTGCCACCAGCTCACGCAATCCCTGTTCACTGCTTCGCGCCTGAGCAAAAAGGACGCCGTCCTGCAGCCGCCCCGCTTTGTTCCAAATAAATCTGAGAGCCTCAAGTTCAGGAGCATGGTCCAGTTCAACCTGGAGTTGGGCGCAGATCTCGCGGGTCTCATCAGCGTTCCCAATTCGCAATGCGAAAGCCTGGCCGAGTTCGGTGATAAAGGCGCGATGGAGCGCTTCCGTCAACATCCGCAATGCCGCACGAGTGTCTTCCGCAGCCTTGCTTTCTGAAGCATTATCTTGGCTCGCAGCGTTAGTGCTAGCCGGCCGCGGGGAGTTTGCCGCGGATGCAGGTGGTGCTGCCTGAGCCAAGCTTGTTGCTTGCTGAAGCTTTGTGGCTTCTGGTGTTGTTGCTTGGGCCAGGACCGCCTCCCCTCCTAGTAGGTCTGGACCGTGCAACGCAACCAGCAAAGGGCGCGTCGCTGTATACTCATCTCGCAACATCCCTTGAGCAATTTGAATTGCCAACCGCACCAGGGTCGTCTTGCCGGCTCCCCGGTGCCCTGCGATCAAAACCGAGCGGCCCATCGTTTCTCGGCGCCCGTAACGGAGGATGTCGCGCAGCAGCGAACGGTATGCGTCGCATTCGGCAAGGATGGGTGAATTGGTTTGCGATGCAAAAGTAAGTGGTTCCGGTGTCTCTTTGATTACAAGTGCCATCGCGTCGTCCTTACTTACTTATGATTGGCTTCTGCTTTGTTGTTCTTTTGCCCC
>DASXKZ010000345.1:0-29182 GCA_036496525.1 Candidatus Angelobacter sp. | reverse complement strand
CTGGCTGCGAGCACCGGACCCACTTGGACGGTAAACGATGTCCTCTCCCTTGCCGACGAAGAGACGCGTCACCGCTTTTTGAACCACAAGCTGGTCTATAGCCGCCCCGCCGGCGCAGACAGCCTGCGTGATGCGATCGCTGAAATGCAGAATGTCCCGGTAGAGTCGGTGCAAATCGTTACAGGCGCTTCAGAAGCGCTGGTGGCCTTGATGTGGCTGGCCGCCGAGCCCGGCGCGAACGTTATCATCCCGCTGCCGGGATTCACGACTTTCTCAGCGCTCCCGCAATCTCTTGGCGTGGAAACCCGCTTTTATCGCGTGCGCCGGGAGAATGGCTTTCGCATCGACCCCGACGAGATCAAGCATCTCGTCGACTTGAACACCAGGCTTATTCTTGTCAACAGCCCGCATAACCCGACTGGGGCGACCATTGGTGATGCCGAAATGGAAGACCTGCATGGCTTCGCCGCCGAGCGCGGAATCCAGTTGGTGAGTGACGAGGTCTACCAGCCCATCTATCACGGAAAGCAAACGCAATCTGCGGCGCGGCTGCCGCACGTTACAGTGATTTCCGACCTGTCAAAGGCATTTTCAATTGCCGGAGTGCGCACGGGATGGATGATAGAGCATGACGCCGAGCGTCGCCGCCAATACTGGAACGCGCGCGCCTATTTTTCAATCTCCAACACCACCACGGGAGAAATTCTTTCAGAAATTGCAATCCGGAAACGTGACGTTGTGCTTGGAAAGACCCAGGAAGCCGCTACCCGAAATCTCAAAATCCTCGAGCGTTTTATGTCCGATCATCGCGACGTACTCGGCTGGATTCCGCCGCAAGGCGGCATGACCGCGTTCCCCTGGCTGGTGAACGGAGAGAGCGCCCGCCCCTTCTGCCAGGCCGTTGCCGATCATGGGATACTGCTGGCCCCGGGCGATTGCTTCGATGTGCCCTCGCATTTCCGCCTGGGCTTTGCCGCTGCCGGAGATGATTTCTCCGAGGCGCTGAACCGTTTCGGAGCGTTCGTGAAGAGTTGGTCGGCGAAGATGGTGACAGCCTGAGGGCATCGATGCCGACGTGGTCATTTTCGATCCTCAGACCGTAACCGACGTATCAACATCCAATGGAAGCGAGTACAGGTGTTGAGTATCTGCTGGTGGGCGGCGCTGTTTCTGGTTGAAGAAGGAAAGTTGATGGAAGGAATCTTCCCCGCTAAGGCGATAGTCGGGGAAAATTAAGCCTATAGACCCTCAATACGCTCAACTGCCTTATGCAATTGCCCGCGAGCGGCTAGCAGTAATGCTACTGGATTGCGTCTGGATACTTAAATATAATGAGCGTCTATGGCTTCTCAAAGAATGGTATTCCAGCAAGGCGATCATGTTTGCTCGCTCTACCTTACTCCAGAAGAACAACTCGCTGCTGCGGTTGAGTACATTCGAGGCGGCTTATCCCGCGGCGAGCGTTGTTTCTATGTCTGTTGCGAACACACCTTGAGTGAGTTCCGTGCCGCATTGAAGCAAGGCGGCATCAACGTTGAGGCTGAAGAAGCTCGCGGCGCGCTTCTTCTCAAGACCAAAAACGACGGCCATCTGGAAGGCGGCAAGTTTGACCCCGACAAAATGATTTCCCTGCTTGATTCTGCCGTGAAAGATGCGCTGAGCAGTGGATTCAAGGGACTCTGTGCCGCCGGAGACATGAACTGGGTGCTTGATGGAGTGCCGGGTACGGAAAAGCTCGTGGAATATGAAGCGCGGCTGAATCGATTTTATGAGTCGAGCCACGCGCTTGGCCTTTGCCTTTACAATCTCAAAACAATGCCCCCGGAAAGCATCGACCATTGCCTGGCGACGCATCCTTTCATTCGCATGGAAGGCCCGATCCTGCTTTCAAATCCTTTTTACGAGCTTCCGGAAGACGCATTTTCACGCAACGCTCACCCGGAGCAGGTCGAAGCCAAGATTCGCAAGCTTTATTCTGCCGCATAGCCGGCAGAATGCGCTACCGCAGTGACTTACGTCGATCTTATCCGGATGAACCAGTTCAAATTCGCGCGGCACTTAAGAATTGTCATCCTGAAGCCCGTAAATGAGCAAGCGTACTTTTCAGCTAGCAAGTAGGAGTGAGGGAATGGTCTTATGCAGAAAACACAAGGCCCTTGCTCCTATTCGGGCGCGGGTGAGACGCATTCTCATGAACGGAGCCCATGAAATCCGGGATTGACTGTCTGAATCAGGATGCCTGGTAACAATGAATAGATAGGAGCTTGCCCCCCGGTCGATTAAAGCTTTCTAATCGATTACGATACTAGGGCGATTTATTCAACATATCTATCCAAAGCATCCAGACAAAGTTGTATAATCAGCGCGGTTTTGTCGTAAGCATGGAAGCCATGCATAACTATCCGAGATTTGTTTTTACTATTTCTTAAAGAACGTATTCTGGATGAGCTTTCTGTACACGGCAATGATGGAGATTAGAGATGAAAGCAAAATCAATTTCCCTGACCGAGTTCACCAGTACCGTGCAGGCTGCCGTCAAAAGTGCGCTGCAGAAGCACCCTAAGTTCCAGGCTGATGCTCCAAAAGGTATCACTTTCTCCTATCTGATCCGGGGCATTCCCGTCCCTGATCGCTTTACGGTCGCCGAAACGCAAGCGTTCGCAGATGACGTTGCGGGTCACCTGATCGCGGCGCATCCGGAAGCTCTGGCAGGAGTGGGTAAGCAAGGCGTGGTTTTTTCCGCTGGTGGTCACGTAATTGTCGGAATTCCGGCCGTCGAATCTTTTCTGCTGGAGAAGTAAGGAGGCGAGCTTGTGTCTAAGCTTTGTCCCAGCGCACAGCCGGGCATGGAGAATTGCAGGGTTTTGGGAGTAGTCCAACAGGAAGGGCCAACCTCCAAAATTGTGTACTTGAACGAACTCCTGCCTGCGAGCCAGAAAGTGCTCGCCTTAGCTGCGCCTCTGAAACCCACAGAGGTTTTTCGACTTGCGGCTACATGCGCGGAGCAAAAGTGCCCACACTTTGACGGGGCTGATTGCCGGCTCGCGACCAGGGTTGTAAATATTCTGCCGGCGGTTGTCGATGCCTTGCCTCCGTGCATCATTCGGAAAGATTGTCGCTGGTATTCTCAGGAGGGTGGCGCTGCGTGTATGCGTTGCCCCCAAGTTACTACCGTTAGTTACGACCTGTCGGAACAGGTGCGAGAGGTATCTGGATTACCGGTCATCCAAGAGTGATAGGGCGTCTGGGTGCCGCTTCCGAAATTCTGAGCGAAGTTGAAAGATTCGCCTAAGCCCTTCTGAATGCCAGAACTGCATTGAGGCCGCCGAAAGCGAACGAATTAGACAACGCGTACTCTATCTCGGCGGGCCGAGCCTGGTTGGGAACGACGTCAAGATCGCATTCAGGGTCAGGCGTGGTGAAATTTGCGGTTGGGGGAATGGTCTTTTCGCGCATCGCCATTATGGTGGCCACCGCTTCCAGAGCGCCGGCCGCTCCCAGCGTGTGCCCGTGCATTGACTTGGTTGAGCTCACCGCCAGCCGGTCGGCGTTTTGGCCAAAGACTTCACGGATAGCGCGGGTTTCAGTTTGATCATTCGCCTGAGTGCCGGTGCCGTGAGCGTTGATGTAGCCGATCTGCTCCGGCGCAATCCCGGCGTCAAGCAAAGCTGCTTGCATGGCTGCGGCAGGTCCGCGCAATGTAGGCGCGGTAATATGTCCCGCGTCAGAGGACATGCCGAATCCAACAATTTCCCCATAGATGGTGGCGCCGCGCGCCAGAGCTTTTTCCATGGGTTCCAGCACCAGCATTCCTGCGCCTTCACCCAAAATCAACCCTTTCCTGTCCTTGGAGAAAGGACGGCAGGTTTCCGGCGACACCACTCTCATTGCTTCCCATGCTTTGAGCAGGCCCATGCTGAAGGGCGCCTCACTGCCGCCTGTAATCGCCGCTTCAACCTGGCCACTGCGGACCATCCAGAAGGCGTTTCCGATTGCGTGGTTTGCGGAAGAACAAGCCGTGGAAATTGTGTAAACCGGCCCATAAATCCCAAACTCCATGGAGATATGGCTTGCTCCGGCATTCGCCATTGTGCGGGGAATCAATAAGGGATGGACTCGAGGAGAATTTTTCTGGTAGAGATTCAGGAAAGCAGCGTCCTGGCTGGTTTGGCCGCCTACGCAAGAACCCGTTATGACCGCCATTTTCCCGGCAAGTTCGGGCGTAATCTTAAGACCGGAATTAGCCAACGCCTGACGCGCGGCAATCAATGCGAACTGAGCAAAACGGTCCAGAAAATCACTTTGGTTCGGCTGAAAATGCTGCGCAGGATCATACTCACGCACCTCTGCGCCGTTCTGAAAACGCAATTTCGAGGCGTCCACCAGTTGCATTGGAGCAATCCCGGCTTTGCCCTGAGACAGAGACGACCAGTTGCCGGCAAGGTCCGCGCCCAACGCGCTGATGATGCCCATGCCGGTGATGGCAACCCGTTGTTGCGGCATTTCTTACTCCGGCGGGAGTTGCTGGGAGGTTGGCGGCGTGGCCAGAATCTTTCTCAGTTCCTCCACCACCTGCGGAACACTGGTCATGGAGTTTGCCACGGAGTCTGGAACGGAAATATTGAATGCGCTCTCGACCTCAAATACCAGATTGATTGCGTCAAGAGAATCCAATCCCAGTTCCTCAAAGGTGCTGGTGGGCGACACCTGTTCGCGGGGAATGCGTTTGGTGTCAGCGATCAAATCCAATACTTTTTCTGTAATGTTGTCTGGCATCACGACGAATTGGAAGGAGTATACCCTACAACGCGCCGGTGGGCGAATTTACCGGCAGAGTGGCAAGGCAGATTCGTAAGTGTAATGGCAATTTTTCTCGACTGCGCTACGCTGTGGCGCAATAGGCTTTGGGATGTTTCGCGGTCGGCAGTTCGGCCTTATCGCGAAAATATTTTTAAAGAGCGAGAAGAATGATCGGGACGGACAGATTTACACTGCTCAGGGCGTCACTTGCGTACGCCCCCGCGCAAGCTTTTATATGTGCGCCTGCGCTATGTTTCTGTTTTAATCGTTATCCTCTCCTCCATGATTTGTGCGGTTGTCACCATCTTGATCGTCGTGATCGGGATTGGCATTCAGTTCCGCAAGGAAGATGTCTAGATCTCCGGCGCTGTGTAATGTGATCGCGTCAAAGATTGCAATATCCTGGTAGGTGCCGGTTACGAGGACTTGGCCTGACGAAGTTACGCACATTCGGGGACTCCGCTCAAAATCTTCTGTGCCGGCTCCATCTGCCTTCTTGGCCCAGTCCAGTCCACCGGTTCCAGACTTGAACTTGAGGACAAAGAGGTTGAAGGGCTTCTCCCCTGTCAGAGAGTGGCCGTCGATGTGGATCGTGCCTTGAAAGACCCCAGCCACGTATAAATTGCCCTCGTGATCGTAGGTTATCCCTCTGCCGCCGTCGTCTCCGATCCCGCCGATCCGGCGTGCTTTGAGCAGCACTCCAGCGCTCGAGTAAGTTGCAATGAATGCGTCCTTGTTAAAGGGCGTCGTCAACTGGCCTCCACCGAGATTGATATTCTTCCCACCCGGCTGCGACGTGGCGATTGTTTCGGCTTGCGAAGGCGTGCCGGCGATGTTTCCGATGAAGCCAGTGATACTGATCTCGCCGCGGCGGCTGATGGCGATGTCAGTCGCGATGCCTTTGTAGCCGCCAATCAAATTGACCCACTTTGCGTTGCCTGCACCGTCATACTTAGCGATGAAAGCATCATCGGGAAAGTCGGGAAAACTTTGCACGGGTTGGCTGAAGCCGGTAACGGTCAGGTCGTGGCCGTTATTGCTGTGAAACGTGGTTGTGCTTTCGAGCCAGCCGGTTACATAAGCGTTGTCCCGTGCGTCTACGGCGACATTGTCCGGGATGGTATTGGGTGAGGCTTCATTCGTTTGGCCCCATTGAAAGTTGCCGTCGCTGTTGTACTTGACCAGGAACATATGCCAGGTACCTACTCCCGGAACTGTGTGTTCGGTGCCGTCAGACGACGAGAATGTCGTGTCCCCCTGAGTAATGCCGGTGATAAACACTGTTCCACTCGCCGGGTTTACAGCCACGCCGAAGCCCTCGTTTTGGCCGTTGAACGGTGCGATACCCGTTTGCACCCAGGCGAGTTTGCCTGAGGGGTCGTATTTCGCCAGAAAAACGGTCAACCCTACGCCGGTCACGCTCTTGGTTGGGCCGTTGACGGAAGGAAAGGTCGCGCTGTCTGTAAACGAGCCGGCCAGATAAATATTCTGTTCCCGATCAAACGCGATATCGTGCCCCACATCATCTTCGGGGCCACCAGCCTGGAGCACCCAGCGCAGTTCACCGGAACGTCCAAATTTCGCAAGAAAGATGTCAGTGCCACCAGCCGATGCCAGTGTTTTATTGCCGAATTTTGCAGTTAATGAAAAATCGCCGGTTACGTATCGGTTGCCGCGCGTATCGGCCTTGACCGCGGAGCCGCTGTCTGCTCCGCTGCCTCCGAAGCTCACCGCCCGCGTCCACTTCGGTGTGGAGTTAGTTTTCTGGAAAGATTCTCCAGCGGCAAATGATGAAAGCGAGAACAACACAAGAATTGAAGCGACAAAATGCAGTAATGAATTCGATCTCATAGAACACTCCAAATTGCAACTTGCGGAATTGGAATCGATGAGCAGAGCTTCTGGTTGTCGCGACTAAGGTTCTAAAGTCGGGCAGAGTAGGTTCCTACGAGGCATTACTCTCGTCCGAAAGATAAATAAGAAAATTTTCACACTGATGCTAATTTTGTTGGCCTAAAAGACATCGATCCCGACTTCCCGGGCAATGCACAAACGAGTGAGTTTGCTATCATCGGGCCAATGACTCAGGACAGCAAGATCACAGAAGAATTAAGAGAGGGATTGGATTACCAATTCAATGTCTTCACTGATCTTCTCAGCCGACTGCAGCGGGCAAAGAAACCTCGTTAACAGCCCCGCCACGGTTCCCATCAAAAGCTACCGGTTATAAGCAGACTCCTGTATCCAGTGAAAACCTCTTCTAACGAGCAGGAAGTTGTTGCGATCTGTTAGTTGAAGCTCCATGTGGAGCTGATGGTCTTCCATCCGTCCGTCAACGATGAGCTTGTCATGCACAGGGCGCTCGAACGCCAGGTTTGCCTTCCAGTTCTTATCAGCACCTTTGGTGAGCACCAGGGTTTTGTCCGACAGACTGATTGCCGCGCGGTAATAAGCGAGCGAATCGTCCATCCGCTGCAGGGCGATCACCTGAGGAAAATCGAAGATTGCGCGCCGCCAGCGTGTGTTGTCAGTAAGAAGAGGCGGGCGCGGCTGGCCGTCAATCGACATTTGAGTCACCTCCCAGATGCCATACAGCGCTGAATACTGTCTGCCGCTGCCGAACTGGCGCCAATACTGCCGGACGGTGTGAAGATTCAGACTGAGGAGCCAGAGTCCCAGGACGATTTGCGCAACCAGCGCCACCCGATTGGCGCGAATGGAGCTGAAAAGTTGCGCTCTTGGCCTTGGCGCCGTGGCGCGGTCCTGGAATAGGACGCCGACAAGACGTGGAAGGCCTGGGGCGAGAAGAAAACAGGCAAGCAGGATCAGGTGAAAGGCAAACAGCTTGACCGGCACATCGTAGGTCATGTTCAGCATGAAGACCTGGATCATGTCAGCCATGCAGACCAGCGCGCCCAGCGTCGCCGTGCGGGGAAAAATCAGCAACAATCCGCCGAAGACTTCCGCGCAACCGGCAAAGATTTCATACGCCGGGGCAGCGCCAATCGAACTCCAGAGCACACCCATGGGTGAGAAAGTGCCGAATGGCTGGAGCAACCGCGTCAATGAGGGGTACGGCATCTGCAGCGGGATGACCTTGGCCATTCCGTAATTGATCATCTGTCCGGCAAGAGCGAACCGAAAGAAGAGTCGAACCCATGTTTGCAGCGCTGCATAGTTTTTCCGATCGCGGTCAAGAATGGACCAGATGCCGCTGGAGATTGCGGCAATGATCAAAAGACAGAATGTCAGGACCCATCCAAACATGCAGTCGCCGCTGGCGCTGTTGCCCTCCAAAGAGAGAGGCGCCGCGACGTTAAAGACATGCGCCGCCGTCCAGAAGACCAGCGGACGCAGCGGCCAAAGTGTTCCCGGGTCGGGAATGTCGTTTCCCTGCGTGGCCGAGAACAAGCTGGTGATGATTTGCGTGGCCAAACAAAATAGTCCCAGGTAGATCACGGAGAAGCGAAAGGCAAAGCGAAGGGCGGGGCTCCACTCAGTGATTTGCTGCTGTTGTGGAATTGGCTCGGTTTGAAGTTGCGGACGCATGCGAGAACTCCGTCAGAGAATCGTCAGGAACAGTATCGATTGTGCCGTGAGTATATTACGGAACCCTGAGGCAGAAAGGTCAAATTGCCGCGCCATTGCCAACGCAACCGCGGCGCATCCGCTTCGCTACTGTGCGTGATGCTCTTGGGGTGCTCGCGGTCGGCAGCGAGAAAGTTTGAATGCTGATGACTGGTTGCTGATGGCTGGGATAAATGGTCGGCCCTAGCGGACGATTTTAGAACTTTTGATTTAATGGCGATTTAAGGCGGCCGATTTATCGCCTTATACTCTTGCTTCACCCAACGGCTCCCTCCCGCACAGCCATTCTTCCAAACCCTTAGGGCCGCCAGCGAGTCCTTGCCGCGACTAGCGACAGGAGCTTTGATCCAGCGATTTCCTACGGAACAGGTCAACGGCTCTGGGTGTTAGATTTGCGGCGCGAACACTGTCCTGGATTGCGTGATAATCGGCGATTCTGTTGTAGAGATCGACTCTCGTCGGCAAATCGAGATATCCAAGCAATTCCGTCTCGCCAGTCTCAGCAGCAATCTCAGTTATCGAGCCATTGAGCACGAGCTTCCCGAGCCCTGCCACGAACGAAGCCGCGTCGGTCAGCTGCTCGTTTTCTTGCTCATTCTTGTCCCATATGCCATGCAAAGCAAGCAGTTGGTGCGTGAGCTCGTGCGCCAAGATAGCTCCGAGAGCGAATGGCTTTCCAACATAAAACAAGGGAACCTGGATTTTGCTGGAATCCGCTGACTTGATGTGGATTCTGCCAGCAGCGGAGGCCGGCATTAAGAGTCCCCACTCATATGCCACCGTCCCTAACGGCGGAATAGCGATATGGTCGGTGATAGCCTTGGCAGCTGCCAGGAGATCGGCGTCTTCGCCACTCGTTAGCCTCGAATAGAAGTCTTGACTCGGCTCAAACAAAGACCAGTTGCGACGGTCGCCGAGGATTTTCAGTCGCTGAATGAATTTGTCCGTAGTGGCCATAGAGTTGTCGCTGATCTAATTCGCTGTCGCTTTCGTTCGTGCTTGAGTCAAATATTCAACTAGCGAACAGATTTCCTTATACCTCCGCTTAAGACGCCAAAGCTTCAGCCGCTCGGCCCAAGATGGCCCCTGACCCTCTCGAATGAATCTGTCAACAATTCTCAATATCGGAACAAGATCGGCCGGCACATCCTCCTTGCGTTCCAGGAGGGTTGAAACGGCTATGGCAGTTAGCTCTTGACTGTCTTTTCCAATCATTTCGAACAGTAAGGGAATTGCATCTTGCGCACCGCACCCGGCCATCAACGGCAGAAGACAGCACTTCGCCTTCGGGTGCAACTGCCCCTTGATGATTCGAGCCAAAGCCCCGAACGAATCATGAACACCGATGCGCCGGAGGTCAGCTACGGCCAGAAGCTGGAGGTCCGCAGGCCCTCCTTCAGCCAGTGCAGCAATGATTTCACGCCTGATTTCGCCCTCAGCAGTTGAATGGCCGTCGAGAAAACTCGGTTCGTATTTCGATTCTCTCCATGCCCTACGCCAAGATCCAAGCGGGACACTCCGAAGACAATCCACGACCGCTGTTCGGGCTTCTCCCTCCAACAACGAGGGAAGATATTCGGAGAGGAACAGGCACTCGCTTCCCAAGAATTCCTGTCTAGCCAAAGCACCCAGCACCGCAGGTTTCTGCCGGTGTGGACTGGCTAATTGCGCAAGGATCAATAATCGCGAGAAATCGCGACTCGCAACCCCGAGTGTGTCTAGATGTGCACGGCTTGGTACGAAGTTTAGGAACTGCACCAGTATGAAAATGGAACTGCTGTCTAGAGACGTCGGTGATGTGCTGAGCTGCGAGAACAGTGCTTCGGTACCCAGCCTCGAAATCACACATGAAAGTTGGTCGATTTTGGGTCGCAGAATCGTGTCCAACTGAGATACGGCAACAACAATATCAGCCCTGGTTCGCTTGTCAGCGTTAGCTTTGCCCCATTCGGCAGTAGGTGTCGCCAGAGCAGCGAGTTGATTGAGCAGCAGCAGTTTACCCGCGTTGACTAATGTCTCAGACACCGATGTCGCGAGCACACCGAGATCACGTGCAGACGCATCACGAGACAAATAGTCCTCTACCAGCAGCCCTCCAGAACGCAGGAGTGATCTGCAATCCGTTGGGACCTGCTCGCCAAATTCTTGGAGGAATTCCTCAATGGTTTGTGAAAGCTTCGTAGCCCGTGCTCGCTGGGCAGCTTGTAGTTCAAGGTTCTTTCGGAGAGCTTCCGCTTCGCGTACGGTGCCAATGTAGTCGTGCACCTTGCGCTGGAGCAGCTTCATCTGCGCGGGATTGAGCTTGTACGGAGAATCCAATACGGATGTGACCTGCCTCCCCGTTGTGCGATCTGTTGCCGAGGCCCGCAGGGTTCCAGGGGCGTCGATCTCGAAGCAGACATCAATTTGCGGTGTACCTGAGGCCGCCGGCTGGAGACCCGTAAGTCGGAGTTGACCTACGAAGTTGTTTTGACTGGTTTTGGCGCGCTCTCCTTGGTAGATCCGAACAGTCAACTCCGTCTGGTTGTCCTCGGTTGTGGTGAACGAGGCGATCTTCCTGGTCGGAATTGTTGTGTTCCGGTCAATCAATACCGAAGCGGTATCGTCTTTTAATCCGACCGAATAACTGGTTGGCGTGACATCCAAGAGAAGAAGATCGCGGAATGTGCCGCTGAACACGCCAGAAAGGATGCATGCTCCCTCGCACACGCCGGACTCAGAATCCAATCCGGTGATCGGTTCTAGGCCGACTTCTCGTTTTACCATGTTGCGAACATACGGGATGCGACTCGTTCCGCCTATGAGCAGCAGCTTCGAAGGACGTGCCTGCAGAAGACTATTGCCTAGTAATGCCCGTTTCAAGACCCTCGCGGCACGGTCGAATAGAGGCCTGCTCATTTCCTCGAATTCTGCTCTTGTAATCCGCTGATTCAGGTCAACGTGGCCACGCGACGTGGACACGAAACCCGGAATGAACATATTGGCTTCGGAAGTACTCGTCAGTTGCACCTTCGCCTGGCATGCAGCTTCTCGAAGCACGAGCATTTGAAATTCGTCCAGTTCCACGTTCCCATTTTGTTTATTGAGATTGGCGATTGCCGATTTGACCAGTAACTGGTCGAAATCGTCGCCACCCAGCTGGTCGTCTCCCGCGGATGCTTTGACTTCTGCAACGCCATCGCCCCATTCCACAAGCGATACGTCCAAAGTGCCGGCGCCGAAGTCAAAAACTAATACCGATTCGGCAACTGCTGACTGGTGCTTATAAGCCAAAACTGCGGCGGTTGCTTCATTGACCAGCCGGACAGCTCTGAACCCAGCTATTTCGGCTGCCTGTATTGTTGCCCAGCGTTGGTGAAGATCGTAATGTGCAGGAACGGCGATAACCGCCGATGAAATCGCCGACTGACAGAATGTTTCAGTGCGAGCCTTCAGCAGCGCGATTAAGAGTGCGGAGATCTCTTGTGGAAATGTCTTGAGCCTGCCCCATTGTCTTTCGCCGCAGGTTCCCATCAACCGCTTCACTGAGCTGATTGTAAAGGATTGGCTGCGGTACTTCAGTGGGTTATTGAGAGCATCCCATCCAACATGCAATTGGTCTTGAGGATCAACCATCACAATTGATGGTTCAGTTCGACGACCGCGAGGGTCCGTAACGACGACCGGAACGCCATTTTGTAATACGGCAACGCAAGACTTACTTGTTCCAAAATCAATCCCAACCGCGACAGGAGAGGCCATCTTGCCTGTATCCTCCGACCGGATATGACTGCAAGTAATATGAGTAACAAGAGAGTAGCGCTTGCGTACGGGCGCTGGCAATGCTGAAGTGCTCCGTCCCGATCCCGAGGTTATTCGGCTATCGGTGGCTTCGCGATTACGTGGCGGGCCACAGCAAATCCCAACTCCTTTATTTGGTGTTGCTTAGGAACCAGAATGCTACTCTTTGTCTACGGCGCATCGAGCCTTGGGGTGCTCGCGGTCGGCAGCGAGGCCTTATCGCTAAACATGCATTTGTAAGGAGCGAAGCAGAAATGGTCGGGACGGGCAGATTTGAACTGCCGCAAGGCGTCACTTGCGTGACGCGCCCCTCGCACGCTTTTTATTTGTGCGCCTGCGCTACGCTACGGCGCGATAGCCTTGGGGTGCTCGCAGTCGGGCAGCAAGGCATTACCGCGAAACATACATTTGCAAAGTAATGAAGAGAAATGGTCGGGACGGGCAGATTTGAACTGCCGACCCCTCGCACCCCAAGCGAGTGCTCTACCAGGCTGAGCCACGTCCCGACGGTAAGGAAATCCGCTGCTGAGAAAAAAGGGGTGATAACAGCGGAAATGCGCCTTGATTATAACATTTGAAGAAGCGGGCCAGTTGCGGCCTTGCACGCCTCTTTCCGATGCGAGAACAGGCTGAAAGAAAAGTTACGGGGTCAATTTGGTAAAGAATCAACCCCGAATTGGAGCAGCTATCTGTATAAGTGCAACGCTGCTGCCCGGAAAATATAGCCGCGAAGCAGATTTTATCGGAAGAAGAGATCGTACGAACCGAGGTCGGCTTAACCTACTCTGGGCCCGCATTAAGCTGCCGCCAGCCATCTTCCGCCAAAGCCCTGAGCAAGTTGATAAACACTGCAATTTCATGCAGCTGTCCCCTGTAAATGATGTGGTTACAGCAATATATTTTGTGTCCGGCTGTTGGGCAGTCGAGTAGAATTGGCGCAACGCAGGTTTCGATTAAATTGAGCCCTCAACATGCCAGACATTTCGCAAACAGGCGCTGCCGCGTCTGATCCCGGGTCATTGACGGGCAAAGTAGTGAGACGATTTTTGATTGGTAAGCCGCTGGGCGCCGGCGGCATGGGACAGGTCTATCTGGCGGAGGACACAACTCTGCAAAGAGTGGTTGCCATCAAGCGGATGGCGCCCGGCCTGCAAGAAAATGATCGCGACCGCAAACGGCTGTTGAAAGAAGCACAGCGCGCTTCCGCACTGAACCATCCAAACATCGCCAGCATTTATGACGTGATTGAAGACCACGACGAACTTTTGCTGGTGATGGAATACGTTGAAGGCACAACCCTGCGCGCGGCCACGCACCAGCGGCCCGACCTGCCGGCATTCCTGAACATTGCCATTCAATGCGCTGACGGACTGGGCGCAGCCCATCAAAAAGATATCGTTCACGGGGACATCAAGCCGGAGAACCTGATGCTGACTCCGGCGGGACGGGTGAAGATCCTGGATTTTGGCGTAGCTAGAAGGCCTACTCTGGAAACCGGCTCCGATTCGCCCACCGCCAGCCTTGCCACCATGACCGGCTCGCTCAGCGGCACGCCTGCATACATGGCCCCAGAGGTGCTCACGCAAAAGCCGTATGACGGCCGCGCCGATATCTTTTCTCTAGGGCTGGTGTTTTATGAAATGCTGGGCGGGCCGCAACCATTCCAGACAGATAGTTTTATTGGCACCGTGGCCCGCGTGTTGCATGATGACATCCCATCGCTGAGCACCATTACTACGGCTAAGATTCCGCCGGGACTGGATGCAATCATCCATCATATGCTGGCTAAAGATCCTGCAGCGCGCTATGCCACGGCAGAAGATGTTGCGGCAGATCTGCGGGCCGTGCAGCGTGGCGATCAACCTTCCGTGGCGAACCGGGCAGGAGGCACGACCAAACCCAAGCCTAAGATCGGTACGCGAACGTTGTTGATAGGCGCAGCGGCGCTTCTTTTGTTACTCGCGGCAATTCCTCTGCGACACACAATTGCAAAGTGGCTGGGAGTTGGAGCGTCGGCGGGCAAATCGACGTTTGGGATTTCCGGCGCGCCTGTGTTGCAAACGCTTGCCGTACTGCCGGTGACAACCACTGAAGGCGATGCGCAACTGGCGGCGCTAGGCAATGGGCTTGGCGAAATGCTCACCGCAAAAATGACTCGGCTGGGCATTGACCATTCCTTGCAGGTGGTTTCTTCCAGCGAACTTCGCGCGCGGCACGTGACCAAGATGGAAGAAGCGCGGCAGGAATTTGGCGCTACGCTGGGATTGCAGATCAGCCTGCAGCGATCGGCTGATTTGGTGCGCGTGGCCTATACGCTTGCCGACGCAAAGACCGGGCGCACGCTGGGCGGGAACACCATGGATGTTCCCATCAGCGATCCGTTTGCGCTGGAGGACCAGGTCTCTGGGGGCGTAGCGTCTGCGCTGGGAATGGAACTACGGCCGGAAGAGCGGCGCGAACTGGCATCGCACGGCACCGGCCTGCCGGATGCTTATAACTATTTTCTACAAGGCCGCGGCTATCTGGAAAAAGGCCCGGAGAGCATGGATAGCGCCATCACTTTGTTTACACGCGCGCTGGAACTTGATCCGAATTATGGGCTGGCTGAGGCCGACCTGGGGACAGCGTACTGGTCAAAATATGAGTCGGGCAAGGACAAGAAGTTCATCCCCAAGGCGCGGCAGGCGTGCTCCAAGGCGGTTGAACTGGGCAATGCCGGCGCTTCAGGGCACGTTTGCCTTGGCGTGCTGGAAAACGGCGCAGGAAACTATGAGAAAGCCGTGGATGAATTTACGCGCGCAATCCAGCTTGATCCCAGCAGTGACGCAGCTTACACCGGCATGGCGTCAGCTTATGAGCGCTTGGGCAAGCTTAACGATGCGGAGAAGACGTATCAGCAGGTCATCAACCTGCGTCCCCGATATTGGAAGGGGTACAACCAGCTCGGCATCTTTTACTGCAGGCAGTCGCAATACGACAAATGCGCGGCCATGTTCCAGAAAGTGGCTGAGCTTACGCCGGACAGCTTTCGCGGCTACGCGAACATGGGTGCGGCCTATCTGGCCGATGGCAAGTATTCCGAGGCGATTCAGCCGCTGAAAAAGTCTTTGCAAGTTCGAGCCACACCTGGAACGTACACGAATCTGGGGACAGCGTATTTTCATCTGCGGAACTTCACTGAGGCGGCCAAGGCTTACGCAGAAGCCACGCACCTGAATGATCGTGATTACCTTTTGTGGGGCAATCTTGCCGAAGCCCACTTCTTCGCTGGAAACCGGGATGAAGCTGAAAAGGCCTATCGCCGCGCAATCAATTTAGGGGAGGAGTCGCTTAAGGTAAATCCTAACGCGCCGGATGTTCTGAAAGATGTAGCGAACTATCACGCCATGTTGGGAGAGCGGCCCCAAGCGCTCAAGTATCTGGACGAGGCGCTGTTACATGGCAAATCCGATAAAGAAATCCTATTCGGCGCGGCCCTGGTCTATAACCAACTCGGCGAAACGGGAACCGCTCTGGAATGGCTGCGCAAGGCGCTGCAAGCCGGATATTCGCTCACCACGGTTCGCGAATCACCCGATCTGGATAATCTTCGCAATAACCCTCGCTATCAAGCGCTGGTGCAAGGAAAGCAGGATTGAAGCTTTGAGGGTGGAAAGTCGATTTCTCAGGCCAAACCCCGGGAACATAAATATCCGTAGATCTGTAGCCTGCCCGCCTTTTGGGCTGAACACATAAGGAGATGTACGATGAAGAAACATAAACATAGAGACTCTGTAGGCGATTCAGTCAACCCGACCTTCGACGTGTGCGCCGGTGCAACCGCCAGCCCCGGTTCTTCTACCCTCACTTTTACCAACCACAGAAACAAACCCTGTACCATTTCTGACGATGGCACCGCGATGAGTCTGCAAACCTTATTGGGAGTAAGCTCAATTACAATTCCGGCCAAGACCGGAACACCTCCAGTGAATGGAAGCTCAACGGCCACCATATTACCGGGCGCGCCAACAGGGACATACACTTACAATACCAGTTGCTGCCCTCAAGGCGGGAATCCTCAGATCGTTTATCAGTAAATTGCATCCCGAGCTGAAAACACCAGGAGGGCAGAGTTACTCTGCCCTTTTTGATTTGCGGGAACGTTCTACTTGGGCGGCGGGACAAACTCTTTGGGCAGCTGCGCTCCTGCGCCAAAGAAATACTGCTGCATCTGTTCGACGAGGAATTGCTGCGCCTCAGGCTTCCAGGGCTGAAGCCGATATTCATTGAGCAACATCTTGGAGTGCTCCGCCCACATGCGCCACGCTTCGGCGCTCACGTTTTCATAGATTTTCTGTCCCAGTTCGGTATCGAAAGGGGGCTCATCCAGGCCGGGGAGTTCGCGTCCAAGCTTTGCGCATTTGACCATACGAGGCATGGAAATATTGTAACAAGACGACCAGCGTGCTTATCCCTAAGTGTTTGGAGCTGGAGTAAAGCAAATCAAATACAAGTACTATTGCTTTTTGTTCGCCTACGGTGATAAGCTGTTTCCGTGCCTTTTGGGAGGGGAATATGGGTCGAGCGTCTTCTACCAAGGCGGAATGGCTGGGTGCGCTGGAAACGGCGGCCAAACTCGGCGTGGAACAGTCCAGCGCCGTCTGGGTGTGGATCATGCAGGAATTGCGCCTTGGCCCGCAATACTTTCTGGCAATCCGCGAGGCCGTGCAGCAAGGAAGATGGAGAACAGCGAAAAATCCGAGGACGTACATAAAGACGGTGGCAAAGCGTGAAGCGGTGAAGATGGGGTTGGTGAATGAAAGTAGCAGTAATCTGGTTTCGGTTGGGGGCAGCCGGAGCGAAGGCGAGGAAGTTTCCAGCGAGGAAGCCCTGGAGTATCTTGGCCATCACTACGACAGCCGCGACGCCGCGAAAGGAGAAGACGCAATCTGGCGAGCAGGAGCGGCAGGGGAACGCGATTACGGCGACCCCAGCGAGGAGCATGACAGTTATCGGGAGTGGATGGCTGCAGGGATGCCGCGCGAACTGGCCATCGTGACGCCGCCGAGGGAGGAATGGAAAGCCACAGTCCGCGAGATGAACGAGAGCTTTGAAGGGCTTGATCTTGAGGCGCGTCCCTCGGTAAGGCCCGACTGGAACAAGTGGGCAGCAGCGGCCGGCCTGGATGAATGGGAGATGAAGGTGCTCAGGTGTCGACTCGCTGGGGTGAGCCGCGAGCAGGCCATGGGGCTACTGCCGGACGAAGAGTCGCGGAGGGCGATGCAGGCGGCCTGGAAACGCTTTGATCGCAATGGGATGGAGTGGTTACGGGAGGCGGCAAAAATAAAGTTGAAAAAAAGTGTCCCGGAGGGTGGGCCTTTTCGACACTAGTAAGTAGAGGGGAAACTCGGCTGTTGGCTCTTGGCCGTTGGCTTTTGGCTTGATCCAAACGGCCAAAACTTCCGCCTTCGACGGGCCATGAAGGCCGGGCTCCGCCCAACGATTTTTTGTTCCACAAATTCACAACAGAAGCAGCCATCCAGCAGGGTGGCTTTTTTATTTGGAGAGCAAAACATGCCGAACGAAAACAAGACCATCGCCAATAAGACCATCGCCAAAGAGGAAATCATTGCCGCCATCAAGGAATCCGCCGAGAAGCTGGGACGCCCGCCGAAATTCTCAGAGTTTACGAGCGCGTTTCCGGCCATCAAGATGGGCGCGATCCGGAAGTACGTCGGGACCTATACGCTAGCGCTGCAGGAGAGCGGGCTAAACTGCCTGGGCTCGGGATTCGAGGTGGCGATGGACGAGCTGTTCCGGGACTGGGCGTTGATCGTGCGCAAGATGAAGAAGCTCCCAACCATGACGGAATATGAGCATGAGAGCAAGTACAGTGTGCGTCCGCTGACAGGGCGATTCAAGAGGTGGGCGCAGATGCCGCGAGGTATGTATGAATATGCGCGGCAGCAGAAACTGGATGTCGAGTACGCGGACGTAATGAACATGATTCAAGAGCATTACAAGGGCGAACCGGAGTCTGCATGGATGCTGGAAAGGCCGGTCGATTTAAAGGCCACGGGCGCATACGAGCTGCCGGATCGTCCGGTGTATGGGCCTCCGCTGACAACGATGCACATGTCTTGCGGGCCGACGAACGAGCAGGGCGTGCTGTTTCTGTTTGCACTGCTGGCGAAAGACCTGGGATTTGTGGTGGAGCTGATCCGGACTGAGTTCCCGGATTGCCAGGCGCTGCGGCAGGTGGGGCTGGAGCGGTGGCAGCGGGTATGGATTGAATTTGAGTACGAGAGCCGAAATTTCCTGAAGCATTTTCACGACGCGAGCAAAGCAGACATTATTGTGTGCTGGTCGCACAATTGGCCGGAGTGTCCGTTGCCGGTGATTGAGTTGAAGGAGTTGGTGAAGAGGTTGGGATGAGGGGGCGGATTCACCGCGGAGGCGCGGAGACGCGGAGAAAAGCCTTTGCCGCAGATTTACGCAGACGACCGCAGATCAGCGTTTTTGGTGGCGCTTCCCGGCTTTGTGGCATGTTTCTTTTTCACATCGTACCCATGTGTGGATACCCATTTCGCTCTCGCCCTTAGTCGCATTCGCTCCCGCGGGCGAATCGCGAAATGGGTACCGAAGAAACAAGCGGTTTTAGGAACAAAGAAGGATGCGGTTGATCGGAACAAAGAAAGAAGCGGTGATTAGAAACAAAGAAAAAGCAGGCGCAAAGCGGTTCCAGGATTGCTGTATCCCGAATCACCAATCTCTATGCTCATGAATGCACCATCCTGAGCCGGGCACCATGCTCTTATTCCATAGCATGCTCCGGATGTGAGGCGAAGGCCCTGCTCCGCTGTTCTTCAGGGCGGCCGATCATCTAAGCAGCCTTGGATAGCCCTACGGTTCAGCGGAGCCGATCCTTCGGCTTCGCACAAAATGTGTGGAAACACTTTGCAGTTTCGCGTGGCGTGCCTCAGGATGGCGTGTCGCGGAGCTGAGATGGATTGCTAACCGAAGGTGTGTAGTGGATACAGCAACCCAGGAAGCGCTCTAGCGAGAAGGAAACCTCTCTTTTCAATAGAATGGCTTGAACTGTGCTCTCATCCGCGCTTCTTGTGGCGCTTTTCACTGCGTTTGGGCTTTTCTTCCATCATGGCGAACTGGACTTTCTTCTGCATGTGGTCAATGCGATCAACGATCACGCGAACTTTGTCGCCGATAGAATAGGTCTTCTTTGATCGCGCTCCGATGATCTGGCGGGTGTTTTCGTGGTAGGAGTAATTGTCGTCTTCGAAGGAGTTGAGCGGCACCAGGCCTTCAATGAACAGCTCAGTGAGCTCCACGAAAATGCCGAATTTGGTAACGCTGACGATCAGACCGTCAAA
Organism: Candidatus Angelobacter sp.; assembly: GCA_036496525.1. Classification (GTDB taxonomy): domain Bacteria; phylum Acidobacteriota; class Terriglobia; order Terriglobales; family Acidobacteriaceae; genus Angelobacter. The sequence continues at coordinate 9,644 of DASXKZ010000345.1, read as the reverse complement.
GTCCTCACCCACGCGCTGTTCCATGAATTTGAGTTTCTTCCACTCCAGCAGTTCGCGTTCAGCTTCTGCCGCTGCGCGTTCTGACTGGCTGGAGCTTTCAGCAATTTCATGCAGTTCAGGCTCTGAGATAGGGCCGCCGATGGGTGTGGATGACAAACGGCGTCGGGCTGACGAACCTTTTTCTGCGCGCTTAGACCAGGGAGAATGGCCTTCATGCGATTGCTGAGCGCGGAAGCGGAGAGGGACGCCGCTTTCTCCGGGGGAGTGGCTCTTGCCCGACGAGGCTGTATCGCTCGCAGGCGAGGGCGCCTGCGGTCCACGATTCTTGTAGTTAGCCATAGCCGAGGGCGGCTGTGCCACATGACTCTCGTCATTCCGCAGCACCCATTTCAGGATGCGATGGATGATCAGATCAGGGTAGCGGCGGATGGGCGAGGTGAAATGCGTATAAGTGGGCGCGGCCAGAGCGAAGTGGCCTTCATTGACTTCTGAATAGCGCGCCTGCTTGAGTGAGCGCAGCATCAGGAAGGAGAGCACTCGTTCTTCAGGCTTGCCGGCAATCTTCTGCACCAGCTTCTGGTACATGCGTGGGGTGATGTGTACTTCTTCCGGCAGTTCGACGGTAGGAGCACGGCGGCCTGAGCCCTGGTAATGCCGTTTGTCGCCACGAGTTTGTACGCGCTTGATTGGCAGCGCGCCGACACCGAGCGAATAGCCAAAGCTGGCGGCAATCGTCTCAAAGTCATAGATGCGCTTGGCGTCCGGCTTTTCATGGATGCGGTACAGGCTGGGCGCGCCCCGCTGCTCCAGGTGAGACGCCACTGTCTCATTTGCGGCCAGCATGAATTCTTCAATCAGCCGATGCGCCCAGTTACGTTCTGACGCTTCAACACTCTTCATGAGGCCAAACTCGTCAAACTCAATCACCGGCTCAGGCAGGTCGAAATCAATAGACCCGCGCTTGACGCGCTTGCGGTTCAGTATCTGGGCAAGCTCGTACATGAGATCAAAGTTTTCGGCTAACGCGCCGTAACGGCGACGGATCCCTCCACTTGTTTGGTCTATATTCTTCTCCGCAGGCGAGGGCGCCTGCGCTCCAGAACGCGCTTCGATAATGGCGTTTACGTCGGTATAGGTCATACGCTGGGCGGAGCGGATCACGCCTTCCGCCAGCTCGTAATAGGTGACCTCACCGTGAGGATCGATTTCCATAATGCAGGAAAGCACAAGGCGTTCAACGTCAGGGCGAAGGCTGCAGATGTCAGTAGAAAGCTCCAGCGGCAGCATGGGAACGGCGCGGTCAGGAAAATAAACTGAGGTGCCGCGCTTGCGCGCTTCTTCATCAATGGCCGATCCATCGTCAACGTACTGAGCCACATCTGCAATGTGGACCTGAAGCTCATAATTGCCGTTATCGAGCCGCGTGACCAGCACGGCATCGTCAAAATCTCGGGCGGTTTCACCGTCAATGGTCACAATGGGCAGGTGGCGGAAGTCGCGGCGCGCGGCAATTTCTTTTTGCGGAACGACCGGGTTGATCTCCTGCGCTTCTTCCAGCACTTCCGCCGGGAAGATGTGCGGGATGTGGTGCTTGCGGATAATCATTTCCACGTCAACACCGAAGTCGTCTTCATAGCCGAGAATTTCCGTAACGCGACCTCGCGGGCTCTGCGTGGCAGATGGCCATTGGGTGATTTCAACTTCGACGACCACGTTTTCCAGGTCGTCCCAGTTTTTGCGCTGGGCTTCTGCGCCGAGGACGCGGTGGGGAGACTGGCGGGTAGGGTGTTTGGGGGACGGGGCTTTTCCACCCACCCTTTGCGGCGGGTGAATATTCGTTGCATCTGCGGGATTGTGGGCCGCAAAGGATGGGGCACCCAGTTTCTGGTGCGCAGGCGAGGGCGCCTCCACCCCATCGCGCGCAAACCCGGCACGCGCTGGGGACCCCGGCGCCTGCGGTCCAGGATTCTGGTGAAAACCCACAGCCGAGGGCGGCTGTGCCACACGAGTATCGCGGTCGCCTTCGGATGGTCCAGCTTCTTCATCTTCTGCCTGCGGGTACTCCATGCCCGGCGGGATGATGATTTCCATGGCCAGCTTTTCGTCGATTGGCGCGACGAAATTGCGACCGCTGCCATAGTGGAAGATGCCAACCACGGTTTCCTGTTCGCGCTCCATAACGCGGACGATCCGGCCTTCAGCCTTGCCGTCATGCCGGAGACGGCCCATTTCCACCAGCACCTGGTCACCATGCATAGCGTTGCCGACTTCGGGCGGAGGGATAAAGATATCGCCCTGCAGCTTGCCCTGGGCGCGCGCCGGAAGGGAACCGGGTTCGGGGATGACGAAGCCGTAGCCATCGCGATGCATACGTAACCTGCCCACGACCAGGTCCTGGTTGGAGGCGGAGGTCGGCAAACCCCAGCGCTCTTTGCCAATGGCGATGAGCTTGCGCCGCCGTGTCATGTCGCGGAGAAGCTGTTGCAGGGTGCGGCGGTCCTTGCCCTTGAGGCCCATGTCATGGATGAGCTGTTTGAAGCCGGCCATGTGCTTAGGCTGCTTAGAGACGTAATGGAGGATCTGTTGTTCGGTCAGCATTCAAATGGTTAAGTACAAGAATCGGTTAAAAGCATGGCATTAGCAATTTGGTTAATGGTAAATTGGTAACCGCAATCGGGGAATCGGCTAGTGGGAATAGGAGCGAGGTTGCGAAAAATCACCGATTCCTCTTAATCCTATCCTAGCGCGAAAAGGATTTTCCTTCTAAGGGGCTTGCCCGATATAAGAAATGCCAACAACGGAGGAATATTTACACCAGTCAAGCAGTGTCCGGGGAGACGGATGTGGTTCAGGCACTGCGTGAAGGCATGGCCAAACCAGAGTTTCTGGAGTTTGGCGTGGTAACCGAGGTTTGGTTATTAACGTGCCATCGCCTTACTTGGTTGTCCCCCCAACGGCCAATATGTATTTACCAGCAGCGGGCGAAGAGAAGCTGGCTGCGCATTACCATAGAATCGAAAGGATGTAGAAACTAATGTGGAAGCCTGCTAGCACGACAACGCCGACGAATCCGAACCAAAAACCCGCAGCGGAACCGGAGAAACCAGTTATGAGCACTACCCCCACTCAGCCTAGCGAGCCGACGCCGGTCGCGGCGCCTCGCAATGCCGTTCTCAACAACACGGAGCAAGCCACCATCGGAAAATCACTCGTCATTAAAGGCGAAGTGACCGGCTCTGAATCGCTTTACATCGACGGCCGCGTAGAAGGATCCGTCAACCTGCCCGGCAACCGCGTTACGGTTGGCCGCAATGGCCAGGTCCAGGCCAACATCAATGCCAAGGAAGTTGTGGTCCTGGGCAAGGTAAAAGGCAACGTGACAGCCAGCGATCGGGTCGACATAAGAAATGAAGGGTCACTGGGTGGCGACGTAGTTTGCCAAAGAATTTCGATCGAAGACGGCGCATGGTTCAAGGGCTCGATTGACATCCGGAAGCCCGGCGCGAAGGAGATGAATGGCGCCGCCAAGGAAGCCACTTCCATCACCGATTCGCCGCGCATGACTACGGCCACTGCATAATTTTTCTTTGGGAAGGCAGTCCCATTTGCCCGGCTCCGGGTGCTTCCTTGCAGGAAGCACTCGGGAACGGGGTTCAGTAGAAAAGAAGTCCAATGGTCAATAAAATTCTCCAATTGCTCTCGATTCGCTGTTCGCACAAAAAGATTTCCCAGCCTTTTGCCGCAGCCGCTGTCCCTAAGCGTCGTGCCGTGAACTCAGACTGGGACGTCCCCACTCCTGCCGGCGAACACTACGTCGTCTGCCTGGACTGCGGACACAAGTTCCAGTATGACTGGGCCAATATGCGGGTGATTGAGTAGGGCTCTCGCCGCAGATCAGCGCAGATAGACGCTGATGTGGGTTTTCTTTCGGCGCAGGATGGGGTTCTTTTACTCGCTGGCGCCCAATTCCTAGACGACGATCTCTCTTCTTGTTTTCATTTTTATCTGCGTTTGTCTGCGTAAATCTGCGGCAAAAGTTTTTTGGGGGGTTAGCCTCTTCTCATCACCCGTCTCACTAACCCGCCTGCCTGTTCGATGCCCATCAGCGCCGTGCAGCCCAGATAAGCAGCGCCATAAGGAACAAGAATCAGCCCACCGGAGATCCACGGCTTTAGCGGAGGTAGAGCCAGCTTCACTGCCCACGCCACTGCCGCAGCGATCACCGCTGAAATCCAGAGTCGAGCAAAGTACGAAGCAGGAAACTCGCTCCGCCCGATCTTCAGGTTCATCCCCCGCCGCAGCAGCACAAACTCCACCCACGCAGCAAACCCTGCAGAAGCAGTCAGTCCCGCAGCACCCCAGAACGGATCGACGCCCAGCAACTTCGGCAGTGGTCGCGAACAGAAATATCCCAGCACCGTTGTCAAAATCACGCGAACAATGGCAAAGCGGACAGGCGTTCGCGTATCGCGCAGCGCGTAATAAGCAGACGAATACAGCCGCCCGACCGTCGCAGCCACCAAGCCAACGCCGGATCCGGCCAGAATCGTCCAGACCTTTACCGCGTCGGCATGAGAAAACTTTCCTGTCTGGTAGATGGTTGCGGTAATCACGTCCCCCAGCGCAATAAAGCCTACCGCCGATGGCACCACAAAAAAACCAACTCGTTTGGTGCTGGCAGCGATGCGTTGCCTCAGCGTTGTCGCTACCTGCTCGTCGGTGCCCAAAGTACTCGACATAGCCGGCAGTTCAGCCGCTGAGATTGACATGCCAAACAAGCTCACTGGCAATGTGTAAAGCGTCTGGGCATTCGCCAGCGCGGAAACGCCACCAACAGGCAGCAGGCTCGCCAGCAATCCATCGATATAGGCGCTTAATTGCAGCACGCCGCGGCTGAAGAAGACAGGAACAAAGTTCCTGATCACGACGCGCACGTTCTCCGTAAGCGAACGGAAGAAGATGCGCAGCTCTGGGGCGAGTCGCAACACCATGGGAAGCTGAACTAGAAATTGCAGGCCACTTCCCACTACCGATCCCCATGCGGTATAAACCGCCAGGTGAGACATATCATTTCGCCGGAAAGTCACCATGGCCACAATGAACGCCGCATTCCAGAGCACCGGTGAAACGTAAGAGAGAAAGAACTTGCCATGACTGTTGAGGATACCCAGGCACCAGGCCGACATTACCAGCAGTCCGACGCCGGGAAATAAGATCCGCACAAGTTGAATTGTCAGCCTTCGCGTTTCGCCCTTAAAGCCAAAGGCGATTACATCAATAATGTAAGGCGTAGCCAGCACTCCAACCAGCACCAGCACAGATGTGATGAGCGCCAGCAGCGAGAACACAGCGCCTGCCACCCGGCCTGCTTCTTCCCGATCTTTCTGGGCCAGCAGCTTGGCATAGACGGGAATAAACGACGCCGATAACACGCCTTCGCCAAAAAGATTTTGCAGCGTGTTGGGGATGCGCAACGCGGCCTTAAACGCGTCCGCCACGTAGGTAATGCCAAAATAATAGGCAAAGATGCGGTCACGCACCAGCCCGGCGATGCGGCTCAGGAAGATTCCTGCCGCCACCAGAAAGGCATGCCGTCCCACTCCGGGATGCGCCGCAGGAGCGGACGGGCCTTCCGGCCTGGTAGAAGTTGTCACGCGTGTGTTCGTTCCATCCAACCTTGTTTATAAATGAGAAGTCCATGTCCTGTGGGCGAAATTATTCGCGCAGCCAGCCTTGGAACCTCCACTATACTGGGCAAAGAACAACAGTAATGAAGGGATAACTCATGCGTTCAAGCCGCACTCTTAATTTTTTGGCGATTATGATTCTTCTGGGATGCACAGCCGGCCTCAGCGCCGCGCAGCAAGCCAACCCTGAGGGTACTTACCAGAAGACGTGCAGTGATATCTCCGTAAAGAAAGGAACTCTCTACGCCAAGTGCCAGGACGCGATCGGCAAATCCCAGTCCGCCAAACTATCCCAGTATGAAAAGTGCTCAGAAATTGCCAACAAAAATGGCAAGCTCGAATGCGTTGGAGAAAGCCAGGCTGCCGCGCCTTCTCAGCCGGCCGGGTCTTACACCGATAGCTGCAAAGATATCAAAATGAAAGGCACAACGCTGCATGCTGTCTGCAAGAGCCTTGATGGCCGTGAGCTGCCCACCTCGCTCAAGGACGCAAATCGCTGCGCGGAGGGCGTAGCCAATATCAACGGCATTTTGAACTGTGAAGCCAGCGGCGTGCTTCCGCCGGGTTCATACATCGCCACCTGTAAAGACGTGAAGTTGCAAGGAAGTATGCTCTCCGCCACCTGCAATGACGGCAAGGACCGTTGGCGCAACACCTTCTTGCGCGATGCCAACAAGTGCAATGGCGACATCGCCAATCAGAATGGAACGCTGCGGTGCACCGCGATCAACAGGGAAAGGCGTTAGTGTGGTGTCTCAGAAATACCTTCACAACACCCTGAGCTTATGTTCAGCCAAAATGTTTATCTCTGTCATCCTGATGAGGCGAGCGCCACTGCGCCTTTTTTAAACCGAGACTCTTGAGCGCGAAGTCGAAGGATCCCGAGGATTTTCTTTTCTATCCATACAGCATCAGGGAGTTCTCACAATACCTCGGCCTTCTCTCTTAGGCGCCATCCATCATCACGGTTTTCTTAAGCTCAGCTTTTGCTCTACTGTAAGCTATTTCTGAAACAACCCACTAAAGCCGCCCTCACCTGTGGGTTTGAACATATTTTGGACGACTCGACCGACGGAAGCTAAAAAATCAAAGGTTAAGCGCTAATGGCTAAAAGCCAATAACGGAATTCTCCCTCTACTTACTAGTGTGCGTTTTTCAACTCTCCGGGACATTTTTTCCCAACTTTATTTTTTGCGTCCGATAAGGCTCTCCATACTACAAGGATCGTGGAGCGTAGCCGTCGGGGTCCCCAGAGCGCGCCGGTTTTGCGCGCACTGGGGTGGAGGTGCCCTCGGCTGCGGGAGATAAATCTTTCGTGAGTCGAAAAGAATTTGACCAATAGTGCAGCCAGGCACGATTTTGGCTTGCTGAGGCTTCAGCCTTGCGTCCAAAGGCCTGTAGACACTAACGCTAACCCGTCATATCACTTCCGCCATGTGTAACGCCGTAATCTCCTCGTCCCTATATCCGATCTCCCTTAGCACTTCATCCGTGTGCTCACCCAGAGCGGCTGCTCGCATGCGAATCCCGCCCGGGGTTGCCGACAATCGAACTGCGGTGTCCGCCAGCGGAACAGGCTTCGGTGCACCTGGGTGATCCACATAACGCAGCAGCTCTCGCGCCTTCACCTGCGGATCATCCAGCACCTGCTGTAAGTCGAGTACCGGTCCCGCGGGGACACGGGCTTTTTCCAGTTCGCCGATGGCTTGTTCCGTCGTTCGGGTCGCCAGCCACGCGTTCATCGCCTCAGTGATTGCCGCGCGATTGTCAGCGCGAAGCTGGTCGCTGCCAAAGCGCGGATCGCCGATGAAATCCTCGCGTCCCACCAGCCGCGCCCAGCGGGCAAACATGTCATTGCCTACGGCTGAGATCACGATCCAACCGTCTTTGGTTTGGTAAGCGTCAGACGGAGCTGCATAAAAACTTGTATTTCCCAGTTGACGCCGTTCAATGCCCAGCACTGACCGCTCCGCCAGCAAGCCCTGAACATACGTGATTCCCGTCGCCAACAGAGAACCGTCCACGATCTGTCCCTCGCCTGTTTGCGCGCGATGATACAGTGCCACCATCACCCCGAAAGCCGTATGCAGCGCGGTGCCGTAATCTTCAAACGGGACAATGTCACGCACCGGCGCACCGGGAAACCCTGTAAGGCCCATGGCGCCGGACATGGCCTGCGCCACCGTGTCAAAGCCCACGCGATTCGCATATGGCCCATCGGGACCAAACGTTGAAATGCGGGCAAGAATAATGTCCGCCTTGATCGCCTTCAGGGAATCGTAATCCAGCCGCATGCTCTTCAGCACGTTGTTCGGCAGGTTTGCCACAATCACGTCTGCGCCTTTCACCAGACGTCGAATGACTTCCGCTGACTCCGGCTTTGACGTGTCCAGCGTCAGATTCCGCTTGTTGCGATTGAGCGAGAGAAACCCTCCGCCCTCGCCGCTTTCAGTGATGGCCGCGATGTACCGGTCTTCGCTGCCCTGGCGGCGATCGACGCGAATCACGTCCGCGCCCATATCCCCCAGCAGCATGGCGCAATACGGCCCGGCAATGAAACGGCCAAAATCAATGACGCGAATAGCTGAGAGTGGCGGTGACATCCCCCCGATTCTAGAACACAAGCTCTTAGCAACAATCGCTCACAATCGCGAGACAGCTCATTTCCCTTAGTCCCAAAACCTTAAGCAACTCCTATCAAATAAAAAAACAAAAACGCGAGTATGCATTGTGTTATATTTGCCTTCCCCCTTGGCGGTAAGGTCGCCATGAAGCAAGCCTTGAAGTCGCTTCTTCGGCCCACGACTCTCGTTATGTTGGTTGTGGTCGGCATGGCTGCGTATTTTCTTGAAGACAATCAGCGAAGTATTCCCTTCCTCACTAAAATTCAGCTGAGCACGCACCAGTTATTTTCTTTTCTCTTGCCCCACAAGATGGGCGTGCAGAGAGTGGCGGTCATTGAAGTCGATGATGAAGCATTTTGGAATCCACCAGTCTCGGGAATTCAGCCCACAAATCGAGTCTTTCTGGCGAATCTCGCAAAAACAGCGGCCGATAATGGTGCGTCCGCAGTAGCCATTGACTTTCAACTCAAGAGCCCATCGGGAATAGTTGGGGATGATCCGATCAGGGCATCTGACAATGCTTATTTGCTGGGCAAATTGCGTGAAATTGCGCAACAAGGCAAACCCGTAATTCTGAGCATCGGCTTGAAACCAGAGGGAGGCGATTGGCGAAGAGAGGTCAACATATATGCAGACGGCGATCTTCCTGTGAATCTCTTTTTAGGACACATTAACATCCCACTCGACCATCGGCAAATCCCTCTCGTTATGAAAGGGCGGGAGGATGGGAAAAGCGGGCCTAAGCCGTACCTTTCTTTTGCACAGGCAATTGCTTACAGCTTTGAAGAGAAGGCGCATTGGGAAGATAAGACCAAGGAGGATCGGCGGATATCGAGAGCACAGGCTCACGATGAATTTGTGTACGGCAGTTTCTGGCCGCGACGCGAGTTTCTATCTATATCAGGGGCAAAGCTCCTCACCGACAAAGACGAGCAGAAGCTCTGCACTGACCGCATAGTAATCATTGGCGGGACGTGGCATCAATACAGCAAGAATACTGGGCCTCCAATCGATAGTTTCGATAGCCCTGTAGGCTCCATCCCCGGAGCGTACATGCACGCAAACTATGTTGAAGCCTTATTGAGTTCCAACTTCAACCCTGGTTTACCGCGGTGGGTCGCAATCGGTTTTGATGTTTTGCTCGCCGCCCTGGCCTATGTTGGGTTCAGATCCACCAACCGCAAAGTGGTACGACGGATGCTGATAATTGTAATGATATTGCCGATGGTGATTAGCTATCTGCTGCTCGCAAATCTCGGCATTTATTTGGATTTCACGCTGGCGCTCTTGCTGATATCCATCCATCTGCTTCTAGAAGACCAAATCGAGTTGC
>DASXKZ010000344.1:0-51188 GCA_036496525.1 Candidatus Angelobacter sp. | reverse complement strand
GTGATCCTTCGTGTCCTTTGTGGTTTAAGTTTCAGAAACGTTACCGCGGCAAAAACGTCCGCGTCAGGTAATCGCTCAAACTCATGGTGATCATGATCAGAAGCCAGAAGAAGCCGGCGGCAACCGTCAGCTTGGTGAGTTTGTTGCTGTAAATTACATGCATAAAGAAGAGAATGACCAGCACAGCCTTGGTCACAGCGATGACGAGCGCCACAACCGGGTTCCAAATGCCCAGATCAACAAAAGCAATGCCCCAGGTGGCGCAGGTGCCGATAATAAGCGCCGTGAGGATAACCAAGTAAAGGCCGGGCGTCGGGTGTTTATGCTCGAGTTCAGAGTTTTGGGCCATGTTCTCTTCTTAAGACCTCATATCCCGTGCGCGTGCCTGCTGATCAGGTACAGCAGCGGGAACAGGAAAATCCACACAATATCGACAAAGTGCCAGTACAGCCCGCCCAACTCCACCGGCGTGTAATAAGCTGGGCCGAACTCTCCACTTTTGGCGCGTAACAGCAGCCACGCCAGCAATCCCAGTCCAATCACCATATGGAACGCGTGCAGGCCGGTCATGGCAAAGTAGAAGGAGAAGAAAATTTCAGTCTGCTTGGCCGTTTGCTGCGCTGCGGACAACGGCATTTCCTCGTGGTCTTTTTCGGCGCGCTCGATGATCTCTTGAGCGATGTTCCCTAATTTCGGGTCTTTAGTGCTGCATCCGCCCCAGGTGTTAAAGGCCTTACCGATAATTTGGTTGCCAATACCAGGGATATGGCATTCGTCCCACTTGTCGTAATACTCCTTGGCCTTTACGCCCAGGAAGGCCGCGCCCAGGATCATGGTGCCGATCAGGAACCACACCTGCGACCTGCGCCTTCCCGTCTGCGCAGACCAAACCGCCATGGCCATGGTGAAGCTGCTGCCGATCAGGACAAGAGTGTTGGCAAATCCCCAAGAAACGCTGATGCTGGTGCTCCCGGCGACGAACGCCGGATAGTACTTGAGACGATAAATCAGATAGGCGGTAAACAGGCCGCCGAACATCATGATTTCAGTCAACAGAAAGACCCACATTCCAAACGTGGAGGCTTCCTGTTGCTGCTCCATGCTGTCAAACTGGTGCGCCAGCGCCGGATGATGCTCGGTAGTGGTTGTCTGGCTAGTGGACAACGGTGACCTCCGCATCTTCTCCGTACGCATACGGGTCTTTAGTGACGATGGGAATGTGATGGAAATTGTGCGTTGGGGGCGGCGAACTGGTTTCCCATTCCAAGCCGGTGGCCTGCCACGGGTTATCGCCAGCCACTTCGCCGTACTTCAGTGACCATGCAAAATACAGCAACGGCAGAAGGAAGCCCACCGCCAGCACTGAAGCGCCCGCGCTGGAGAGAACGTTGAGCACCTGGAACTCAGGCGGATATGCCCAATAGCGGCGCGGCATGCCCATGTAACCAAGAATGAACTGGGGGAAGAACGTCAGGTTGAATCCTATAAACGTGATCAGGGCGGCCAGCTTTGCCGGCGCTTCAGGGTACATCTTTCCTGTAATTTTGGGCCACCAGAAATGGAGTCCTCCCAGATATGCCGTGACCATGCCGCCCACCATTACATAATGGAAGTGCGCGATGACAAAGTAAGTATCGTGAATATGGATGTCCAGGCCAAGCGCGGCCAAAAACAGTCCGGTCAAGCCGCCAATGGTAAACAGCCCGATAAACGCCATGGCATAGAGCATCGGGGTGCTCATCTCGATTGAACCCTTATACATGGTAGCGGTCCAGTTAAAGACCTTGACCGCTGAAGGGATGGCCACCGCGTAACTCAGCAGCGAAAACACCAGCGCCGAATAAACCGAGATACCAGCCACAAACATGTGGTGCGCCCATACCACAAAACCGAAGACCGCGATTGCGATGCTGGAAAACGCAACGAAAGAGTATCCAAAAACGCGCTTGCGGGAGAAGCAAGGGACAATTTCGCTGATTACTCCCATGCCGGGCAGAATCATGATGTAAACGGCAGGGTGCGAGTAAAACCAGAACATGTGCTGGAACAGCACTGGATCGCCGCCGAGTTTCGGATCAAAAATGCCGATATGGAATCCGCGCTCCAGCGCCAGCAGAATCAGGGTGATCGCAATCACCGGCGTTCCCAGAATCATGATCAGGCTGGCCGCATAGTTTGACCACACAAAGAGCGGTAGCCTGCCCCAGGTCATGCCGGGAGCGCGCATGCGGTGTACCGTAACAATGAAGTTCAGGCCGGTAAAGATCGAAGAGAATCCGGCGATAATCACGCCTACAGCCAGCATAACGACGTGCGTTTTCAGATAGCCAGAGCTGAGCGGAGCGTAGAAAGTCCATCCGGAATCCACGCCGCCGGAAACCATGGCCGCCATGGAAAATGTGCCGCCGGCAATGTAGAGGTACCAGCTCAACAGGTTGATCTTGGGGAAGGCCAGATCTTTGGTGCCAACCATAATGGGCACCAGGAAATTGCCCAGCACCGCAGGCACGGATGGAATCAGGAAAAAGAACACCATGTTCACGCCGTGCATGGTGAACAGTTTGTTATAGGTATCAGCCTCAAACAACTCGCCGTTCGGCGTGAGCAGGTGCAGCCGGATCAAGGACGCAAAGAGACCACCGACAAGAAAAAAGACCGTGATGGAAAACAGATACAGGATCGCGATCCGCTTGTGGTCCTTGGTCAGCAGCCACGATCTGATTCCGTAATTGTCGTTCAGAAAATGTTTTTCGGGCATCACTGGCTTGATGATCTGCGTTGCGGTACTCATGGTTTCTTCCCAGATGGATTTGCAGGCCTCGTTCCCTGCGGGGTTTGCTGCGCCGGTTGCCGATTTTGCTGCTGAATGTTCGGCACTTCACTGTCACGGATTTCCGTGGGCGATGTGCGGTTGTTCAGCGGGTTCGCTAGCTGCGGCGCCAGGTGCTTGATGTATTCGGTAATTGCAATGATTTCGTCTTCGCTCACCACGCCGCGGAACGTCGGCATAATGGACTGGAATCCCGAAACTACTTTGGCGTTGGGTTCAAGAATGGATTCGCGAATGTAATTGTCGTCCGCCAGCACCACACGATTGTCGGTAAGGCGGATCGGACGGCCATAGACGCCTTCAAGGTTCGGGCCCCGCGCGCCCGAATCGGGTCGATGGCATGTTGTGCAGCCATATTGCTGGAATGCTTTTTCTCCCAATGACGCCAGTGAGCCTTCAGCTTTGCCACTGGCCAGCCATGTAGCGTAATCCTCAGGCGTCATGACCACTACCTGCCCGACCATGCCTGAATGCTTGGTGCCGCAATATTGCGAGCAGAAGAGATGGTAGGTCCCCGGCTGCGTGGCTTTGAACCAGGTAAAGACGTAGCGGTTCGGCAGCACGTCCTGCTTTACGCGGAATGCCGGGACGAAAAAGCTGTGAATCACGTCCTGTGAAATCAAGGTGACTTTTACGTCGCGTCCTGTTGGCACGTGCAAGGTGTTGATTTCGCGCTGTCCGCCCGGATGCTGGAACTTCCACATCCACTGCTTGCCTACTCCATAGATTTCCAGCGGGTTAGAGGGTGGACGCTCCATGTGGTAATAAATGACCGCACCCCAGACAAAAATCACCATCGAGATGCCGAGCGGAATCACCGTCCAGATGATCTCCAGCAGCGTGGAGCCGTGGATCTGTTGCGCTTGCCGCTCCGGTGTCCTCCTGTACTTGATGGCAAAGAAGAGGATCAGAATAGCGATGAGCAGGGAGAAAAAAGTAGTGAGGAGCACCAGGAACAGGTAGAGCGCGTCCACCTGCCCCGCCATGCTCGAGGCCTGCTCCGGAAAAATGGGAAAGTTCAGTTGCATCTATTCGGCTGTCCTGGTTAAGCCACCCTTGCGGGCAGCGAGCGAATCACGGCGAAACATGACCAACATGAAACCACCCAGCGCCAGAACCGTGGCGAGGGCACTCAAACGCAAAACGTTGAAGATTGCAGCACCGTACCGGCCTTGCCGGGGATCATAGTGGTAACAGTAAAGAAGGACCTGGTCCACCACGTTCCCAATCTTCCCTTTTGACGCTTCCACCAGCCCGAGCTGGATATCGCGCGGAGCGTATTCGATTCCGTAATAGTACTGGGCGATACGACCTTGCGGCGTGAGAAGCATAATGCCGCTGGCATGTGCGTATTGCTGAATCTCCGGGTCCCAGGCATAACGGAAACCTACGGCCTGGGCCAGTGCATCGATCTGATCTTTTTGGCCGGTCAGAAAATGCCAGCCTTCAGCGGCAGTTGGGCGGCGATAACGCTTGATGTATCGGTCCTTCATGGCCACTGCGTCTGAAGGCTTGTCGCGGGGATCAATGCTGACGGTAATTACATTAAATTCGCGGCCGATATCGAACTTACGGATTCCAAGCATCGCTCCGGTAAATCCGCTCAATACTTGCGTACACAGCATCGGGCACTGGTAGTACACCAGCATCAAAATAACTGGCTTTTGCCCGAAATACTGTTGCAACTGGATTGCCTGCCCGTGTTCGTCATTGAAAACCAGATTGAACGGAACTTGCTGGTTCAGGCGTTGGTCGAGCCCTACGTTGTCAAGAATCGATGGCTTCGTGTTGGACACAGAATCGCCCGGTTGAAGCTTGGGCGCAGCCTGAGACCACGCTGAAACCGAAGCGCAAGCTGCCATGGCAATGACAGCCAACGCCTTCCGAATTGTACTGCCGTACTTCACTTCTTTGCTCCTGCTGTGGGCGTCGCGCGGCTCGTCTGGCCGCCTTCGGCGGCTCCTGAGGGATAAGCAGCGCTGGGCGCTCCCACGTTTGCGGGCTGAAATGGCCCGCTTACTTGCGGCAAACCGCGTTGCGCCAGTATTTCCATGGCGCGGCTAACTGGTATATGAATGCTTCCATCGGCGGACTTTCCCGTGGAACTGAGCCATTGCTCTTCTGAGCCGCGGAAGAGCTGCATATCGTGCTCGTCGTCATACTGCAGGCGAGGAGCTTTGATGGTGCGGCTGAGATGCGCGTCCGTTTTACCACGCTCAAACCAGTCCGGCGCTGGCTTGATTTCGCCTTCGCTGGTGGGAACCACTTTTCCCAGACCTTCTGCCAGCGGCTCGCGCTCCTGTTGTAACTGCTGCTCCATCGGCGTGAGCTTGGCTTCGTGGCTTTTCTCGTATGCTTCCAGGCCATGGATCATGCCAAGCATCAATGCAAAGGCAATGATGCCGCCAACAGCCAGAACTATGCCTGACCACACGACGCCCTTAACGCTTATGTCGCTTTCCTGATGGCCTTCCTTAATGTGCCCGCCGGATTGAGTTTCAAATTTGTTATCCATGTTTCGATTCCAACATCTGGACAAAACCAGGGTCATTTACCGGCATGAGCGAACGTTTGCTCAGCCGCAGATAGAAAAAGAACAGCCAGATTCCACCCATCGCGATGGGGCAGATGACATACATGGCCGCATCCAGCAGGTGGAAGCCGGCCAGCCCGACCGATGGGGCATTCGCGGTGGTCATCCCAGCCGGGGCGCCCGGATAAAAGTTGGGTGCCGTGAGCCAGAACAGATCCACCAGCCGCATGAACAACAACAGAAAACACACGGTAACAATGCGCCCGGCATGCCGCTTCAGGCTGCGCGAGAGCAAAAGGGCGAACGGGAACACAAAGTGGACAAAGATCAGGAGCGTCCCAAAATATTGCCAGCCGTGCTCCAGGCGCATCAAATACCAGCGAATCTCCGAGAGCATATTGCCTGACCAAATGATCAGCCACTGCGAGAACGAGAGATAAGCCCACAACACGACGAAGGCAAACATGAGCTTGCCGAAGTCATGCAGGTAATCGACCTTGAAAATGCGCGAGACCGGTTCAATCTGAGCAAGCCGCGTAAATAGCCAGATAGTAAAGCAGAACGTGGTGAGCACCTGGCCCACCATGAACAGCATGCCCCAGACTGTTGACCACCACTCCGGATAGAGCGACATGGTCCAGTCAGTGGCGGCGAAGGTGATGCTGAAGCCAAAGAACACGATGCCGAAGCCGCTCAGGTTCTGGATGCGAACGAACTGCGCAGGAGTCGTAGTGCCGGCCTCTTCGCGGACCGACCAGCGGTTCAGGAAATAGTAAAGAATCGCCCAGCCGGCAAAGTAGATCACTCCACGGACGAGGAAGAACGGAGTATTCAGATAATAATGGATTTTGTCTGCGCCGTAGTGGGCCAGCAGCTGCGCGCTCTTGGAGGGATCGTCCCATATATGGGTCCAGACATAGAGACGCCTCATGCCGATTGCTATCGGGAGCCAGAACAGGAACATCAGCCACCAATTGCTTGCGCCTGCTTCCCAGATTCTGCGTCCCAGGCGGCCCCAATTGCCGCCGCTGGTGTATTGCAGGCAGAGCAGCGCCAGTGAACCCGTGGTCAAACCCAGCCAGAACATGAACGCAAATAACCATGAACGCAGGAATAAATCCCACTGGCCGAGGCCGAGCGTGAGCCCAAGAGCGATAACGCTGAAGACAACGCCAACAACGAGCGAACGCGAGCGCATGCGGTCAATGACTGCCGGAGGCGCGAAATCCTGAGGTGTAACACGGACCAGGGTTTGGCTCATCGCTGGGCCCCCTTCGGCGTTGTGCCAGGCACTGGCGTCGTTGGTGTTGTTACCGCGGGCGACTTGATAGATGTATCTGGAATTCTGATCCTTTCCTCTGTCGGCTTGGTTAATTTATCGCGATCGGCGGCAGCCACATCGCTTTCTTGCGCATTTTGGCTTAACTGTAACGCGCGAATATAAGCGGCGATTGCCCAGCGGTCAGCCGGTTTTACCTGAGCGGCGTAGTCCGGCATGCCGCCAAAGCCATTGCTTATCACATCATAAAACCAGCCGAGCGGCGCGTTCTTGAGCCGCTGCACGTGGAAAGATGGCGGACGCTTGTAACCACGCTGCACAATCATGCCATTTCCGTCACCCAACTTTGAATGGCAAGGCTGGCAATAAATGCTGTAGCGCTCCTGGCCGCGCTCCAGTGTTGCTGCAACTGTTTTTGAATCCGTACCCATGGGAAGCTCATTGCCATAGGTATTGCCGTGTTTGCCGGAGAGAAAATAACTGTTGGGATCGAGCTGTTCCTTGTCCACGTTCTTGTCATCCAGTTGCGGGATGGTGCCGGGTACGGGATAGCGCGCAGATCTGCGATCGGAGTAGAACTCACTCGATCTAAGCGGAATAAACTTGGGTTGGTTATGCATGTCCTGCCGGCAACCGGCAAGAACGGCCATGCCTGCGGCGGCAAACAGCAGCCATGCAACGCGGATTTGTGCCGGACGATTAATACGGCACCTCCGTGATCTCTTCAGGCTTGTAACTTTCCAGCAATTTCCGCGTGTCAGACGGGCTGAACCGGGGGTCCTGCGATTCAATGCACAGGAAGAACCGATCACGGCTGGCACGCACAAAATTCGGCGAGTTGAACACTGGATGGTACGGTTGCGGCAGGCCATTCAAGGCCAGCATGCCAAACACTGCCGCCAGGCACGCGCCCAGCACTGCGCATTCAAACGTTACGGGAATAAATGCCGGCCAGGAATGGAACGGCTTGCCGCCCACATTGATGGGGTAAGCCACAGCAGAAACCCAGTATTCCAGCGAGTATCCGCCGATCATGCCGAGCATGGCGCCCACCAGCACAACCAATGGAACACGATTGTGGTGCGCGCCGATGGCTTCCGCGGCTTCCTCCAGCGGATATGGAGTATACGCATCCATTTTGCGGTAGCCCGCAGCATAGGCGCCCTTGGCCGCTTCTACCAGTTCCGTAGGCGTTTCAAATTCCGCCATCAATCCGTAAATAGGTGCAGCTGTCATTATTCTTTCACCTTGGACTGCGGGATCAGGTTCCGCATTTCAAAGATGGAAATCGCCGGCATAAGCCGGATAAAGATAAAGAAGAGCAAGGTAAAGAACCCCATGGTCCCAACGAAAATCATCATGTCCCACTTGGTGTACCAGTACATACCCCAGGAGCTGGGAACGTAATCGCGCTGGAGGCTCATTACCACAATCACGAACCGCTCAAGCCACATGCCGGTATTCACCACCACGGAAACCAGAAACAAGATCCACGGCGTGGAACGAACCTTGTTTAACCAGAGTGATTGTGGAATCAAGATGTTGCAGAGGATGAGCATGTAGTAATAGTGCGAGTATGGCCCGTGCAGCCGGTTATTCACCATGGCTACTTCATACTTGTCCTGGCTGTACCAGCCGATAAACATTTCCATCCCGTAGGAATAGGCCACAATCTGGCCTGTTGCCAGCATCAGCTTGCCGCAGTTCTGGAGATGGCGCAGCGTGATGAAATCCTGCATGCCATAGAGATAGCGGAACGGTATCGCCAGCATCAGCACCATGGCAAAGCCGGAATAAATTGCGCCCGCAACGAAGTATGGCGGGAAGAACGTGGTGTGCCATCCGGGCACAACCGATACCGCGAAATCCAGAGACACCACGCTATGCACAGAGAGAACCAGCGGAGTGCAGAGACCGGCCAGAAGCATGTAAGCGGTCTCGTAACGGTTCCAATGTTTGGCTGATCCGCGCCAGCCCATCGCCAACATGCCATAGATGCGCCGGACAACCAGCGTCTTGGCGGAATCGCGCAGCGTAGCAAAGTCAGGAATGAGTCCAATGCCCCAGAACAGGAATGATGCGGTGAAATAGGTTGAAACCGCGAATACGTCCCAGATCAGCGGACTGCGGAACTGCGGCCAGACGCCCATGGTGAGCGGAATCGGAAACAGCCAGTAGGCTGCCAGCCAGGGACGCCCGGTGTGAATCAGCGGGAACAAGCCGGCCTGCATGACGGCAAAAATCGTCATGGCCTCAGCAAAGCGGTTGATCGAGGTACGCCAGGTCTGCTTGAACAACAGAAGAATGGCGGAAATCAGCGTGCCCGCGTGACCGATACCGATCCACCACACAAAGTTCACAATGGCGAAGCCCCATCCGATGGGGATGGTGATGCCCCAGATTCCCACGCCTTTGACCAGCAGGTAGCCAATGGCGGTTTGCAACATGCCGAAAAGCGCCAGGGAAATAGCCACAATCGCTACCCAGAAGATAGGAGTGTGCTTGGTTAGCACAATCCCGGCAATGCGGTCTGTTATGGTGCCAAAGGTCTGGCCTGGCCCAATAATGGGCGGCCTTACACCTTTAGGCGGCAGAATGTCTGGTGCAGCCATCTCTTATGTGTTCTCCGTGCCAGACGCTAGTTTGGGGTTGGGGTTTCGCACCGCCGCCACATACGTGGTGCGCGGGCGCGTATTCAATTCCGCCAGCAAGTCATACCTGCGCGGACTGCTCTTTAACTTTGCCACGGCGCTGTTCTTGTTATTGATGTCGCCGAATGTAATTGCCTCAGTGGGACATACCTGCTGGCAGGCCGTCTTAATTTCTCCATCCTTGATTTGCCGGTCTTCTTTTTCTGAAGCGATGCGCGCCTGGGTGATGCGCTGCACGCAGTACGTGCATTTTTCCATTACGCCACGGCTGCGCACAGTAACGTCAGGATTGCGGCCAAGCTTCAGGCTGGGCGTGTCGTAATCGGCAAACAGGAAGAAATTAAACCGCCGGACTTTGTACGGACAGTTGTTGGAGCAGTACCGCGTACCCACGCAGCGGTTATAGACCATGTCATTCAGGCCTTCTGTTGAATGCGTGGTTGCTCCCACCGGACATACCGGCTCGCACGGCGCGTCTTCGCACTGCATGCACGGAACAGGCTGGAAGTAGACACTGGGATTGGCGGGATCGCCTTCATAATACGAGTCGATGCGAATCCACTGCATCTCACGTCCGCGCTGCACCTGTTCTTTACCGACAACAGAGATGTTGTTCTCCGCCTGGCAGGCCACCGCACAAGCCTGGCAGCCAACACAGGAATTCAGATCAATCGACATGCCCCAGGCGTATTTCTGATAGAAGCTTTCCTTAGTCTTGTAATTGGGGTAGAGCGATTCCTGCTTGTCGCCGTTGTCTTTCGGTTCTTCATCAGGATTTTCGTGAGCGAAATTCTTGTTCTTGATGAACTCTTCCAGCGTCGCCACCTTGACCGGCTCACGATCGTCCATGCTGAAGTGGCCTTGCGTGACGGCAATGTCCCAGTAGCGGTTTGTCACATTGATCTTTGCGCCGCCGGCAATGTACTGAGTCCCGCTGGGACGGACTTTGTAGGCGTTGTAACCCGTGCCGGTACCTACGCGTCCCGTCTTGGATTGACCATAACCGAGAAAGAGCGTAACCGCATTATCAGGATGACCCGGCTGTGGCCAGTAAGGAGCTGCCACTTTGCTGCCATCTGGGACAATAATCTCGATGATCCTTTGCGCATCCGACTGGTGATCATTATCGTCGCTCAACTGATTGAGCTTCCAAGCCGTTGCCATCGCTGGGCTGATCATCGCCACGTTGTCCCAGGTGTTGCGGCTCAGGGGCTTCGGAGTCTCTTGCAGCCAGGCATTATTGATAAACATTCCGTCGTAGATAGTGGGATCAGGACGGAACGAGACTTCGATCGCGCCGGCAGCTACGGCGACCGGAGCAGGCAGCGATCCAGCCTTGGCGCTGAGCTGCTTCACCGGCGAAGCGGTGTTGGCGACAAAGCCATCATGGACTGAAGTTCGCCAGAACGCTTCAAAGTCAGCCGTGGGATGCTGCGATTTCCAGTATGTCTGCACCAAATCATGTGACGACGTGCCCACCTGGTCAGTAAACATGGCCAGCGCTTCATGACCGTTCCTGCCGTCATAAAGGGGCATGATCATGGGCTGGATCACGCTAGCTGTCCCGTCATAAGAGCGTGCATCGCTCCAGGCTTCAAGGTAATGCGCTTCCGGCACATGCCAGTGCATGTGGTCAGTGGTTTCATTTTTGTAGCCGGAGAACTGTATGCGCAGATTGACCTTGTCCAACGCACCAACAAAATTGAGGTCGACAGGCGCGTTATACGCAGGATCGCCGCCGATAATCACCAGCGTATCCACCTTGCCGGCGTTCATATCGGCAATCAATTCTTTGATCGACTGCAAGTGCTCCACGGCGTCAACTTCAACCGGATCAATGTACGAAACGGTCTGGCCAACATTGCCGAGCGCGCTATTCATGGCTTGCGCCAGCGCATATACCGCAGGCGACTGGAACTCACCCGGAACAACCAGGCACTTGCCTTTGTGCTCCGTCAGGTCGGCAGCGACGTCGTCAACAAACTTTTGCTGTTCAGCGGAGAGACTCCCTGCCGCTCCTCCGCCTGCACCGACTTTTGCCGCCAGCGCACGAGCGACGGTCTCCACTTGTGAAGGACGCAGAACCAGTCGATGATCGGCCTTGGCTCCAGTGGTGGAAGGCGCGCTCTCCGCTACATACAGGCGATTCATCTGGTCGCTATTTTCCAGCTTGCGCCCACGCATAAAGTCGCGCGCGTAGCGCACAAATCCGGGGAACCATGCGCCAGAAAGGAAGTCCGCATCCAGCGAGAGCACAACAGCCGCATTTTCAAACTTGTAAATCGGATCGTAGTATCCGCCAAAAGCCAGCTTGGACCCCGCGCGCATGTTGTCGCGATTGACAGGGTCCCAACGGTGCCACCTTGACTGCGGGAAGGCCTGCTGCACAGCCTTCATCTGCCAGCCGAAAGTTGGCGAACTGATGGCACCGGTAAGGAAGCGCAGGCCCGCGCCCTGCTTTGCCTTAAGTCCGTCCTCTGGATGGTCAGTGGATCCATTGATCTTGCTGTTCACTGCCATGGCAAAGTCGCCCCATGAGCGAAGTTCGCCCATATAGGTCAGCGTGGTGGAGCGGTCAGGATCATAAAGATTCAGGATGGAGGCCTGGGCAAAAAGATCAGTGGCACCCAAGCTTGCCGCGTGTAACGGATTACCTTCAATTTTCGTTGGACGAAATTCGTGTGTCTCAACCAGCAAAGGCAGCGCATGACCATGAAAAGGCATGGCCGTAGCGTAGAAAATTGGTTTTCCAGGAATCAGCTCTTCCGGCTGGCGAACATAAGGCAGGATCTGCTCCAGCGGCTGCCGCGTGCAACCTGCAAGTCCGGCAAGGGCCATGGACGCTCCAGCCAGCTTGAGAAAGCCGCGCCGCGAGACAGGATCGACCCACTCAGACGCCTGGCGCGGAAACTCGCGCTCCAGCAACTCACCAAATGCTTTCTGGTCGGCAAGCTCTTCCAAGGTACGCCAGTACTTTGGCCCTTTGGCGTCAGCCAGCTTTTTGCGCACGGCTTCCAGCTCCAGGCTGGCCGGCTTGATCTCGCTGGGAGAAATCAGATTGGGTTTTATATCGCTGTTATTAGGCATTCGTTTCCATTTGTTTCCACCCTATCGGTGGCAGGTGGAGCAACTGGTTATGTCCTGCGTCGTACGCAGGTGATATTTTTGCCGCAATGCTTTACCCAGCTCAAACTGGCTGGTATAGGATTTTCCGTCAACTTCCACCGCATGCTCGCTGTTGGGCTGCTGATATTTCATGTTGAATACCTGCTCCCTGGGCCGCAGATATTTCTCCGGCTCGCGATGGCAGTCCAGACACCACTCCATCTGCAGCGTGTTTTCCTCATACATCAGCGGCATCTCATCCACATGGCCGTGACAGCTATAGCAGCCAACGCCTTTATTGATGTGAATGCTGTGATTGAAATAGACAAAATCGGGGAGGTCGTGCACGCGCGTCCACTGCAATGACTGGCCGCTGGAAAAGCTATAGCGCACAGGCTGGAGCATGGGTTCATTGGTCCATATCTGCGCATGGCAGTTCATGCATGTCTTGGTGGGAGGAATTCCGGCAAAGCTTGAATCCTCCACAGAGGTGTGGCAATAGCGGCAATCCAGCCCCAGGCCGGCAGCATGGTGCTGATGGCTGAACGGCACTGGCTGTTCCGGCGCTATATGCTGTGCCGTGACGTATGGAGAGCGCTGAAATTTCATAAGCGCCGCGCCTACAGCCGAGAGCAGGAGTACTACTCCCAGGATGCTGGCGCGAGCCAGAGTATTTGCACTGCGGTGAAAGATCTGTGCCATTGAATAAAATTTTTTGTCCGTGAACACTGTCGCGCTGCTTAGTCGACGCGCGGCGGCAGCCCCCAGGAATCATCCGTGATCAATATCACTGATGAAAACTGATGATTATAAACAAGAGTTGAGTATTTCAGCTACCCTTCACCGCCACAAAAGTAAAAAATATTTTGGCGTTCAAAAAAATCGGCGAATCGCCTGAGAAGTTCTGCTGAATTTTCTGTCTTGCTACGAGAGATAACGAAAGTGTTGCTCCACCTGAATCGCGTTTAGAAAAAACGGCCCCTCACTTGAGGAGCCGCTTTGATTCCTAAACGATATTTTCTTAGTGAATGCCTTTGGAATATCTTTCAACGCTACGGAATGATCGTCTTGATGGAAAATCCTGCCAGCCCGGCCTGCCGCCAGCGGCGTTGCGGCTGAGTTGCGCTTCAACGTAATAAACACTGTCATTGGGATCAAAGCCTTCAGAATCGGCCCAGGTGAAGTTGAATGTGGGGTTTCCCTGCGTTTCCCCTTCCTGATACGAGGCGCTGGCAGCAGACGCATTGCTGTCAAAGGTCATCAGGGTGGTGGTGACGCCGGTGCTCAAGTTCACCTGCTTGAGCGAGAGGAAAACATGCCCTGCCCCATCATCGAGAAAGCGAGCGGCAAAAACCCGAAATTCAATGCTACTAAGGTCCTGAGCCAGGTCGCGCACAGGCAGGACGTTGTAACGGATGAAAGCCACGGAACCGACCGGCGCATCATTGCGCAACTCAACTCGTCCATCAATGTACTTCACCAGGTTTGTGCTGTTGGGATCTACTGTCCCGGTAGAACCGACCCAGACCTGAGCGTGCGCCTTTGGCATACCGAAGGCCAAAACTGTTATGACAGCTAATCCGAAACAATACTTTCGCAGATAAGAAACAGACATTTCCCATACCTCAATTCCTTGGGATGTTCTGGCCATAAGGGGAACTGGAATGGAACAGATGCCTTTTACTTATGCATGCTTAAGGCCAAAACTACAGAGAGGAGCTGCTGCCGGTTTGTGCATGCGGGTACTCACGTTGAGCAGAGACATGGCTTTCTTGAGCAATGTCCGGGGGGAAGGCTGTCCCAAAAGGGATGATTTGCTCAGCTCTATTTACCAGCGGTTAGGCACCATCCGGAAGATGTTTCACATCAAAGCTTGCGAGTATGTGCATTTCTTATTGAGGCATGGCCGGCCTTGCTGATGGAACGCTGTATCTGTATTCACGCGCACTTCTACCAACCGCCACGGGAAAATCCCTGGCTGGAAGCGGTGGAACGCCAGGACTCTGCTTATCCTTATCATGATTGGAACGAGCGGATCACCGCCGAGTGCTACGCACCCAACGGCGCCTCGCGCATTCTTGATGAAGCCGGATATATCCGGCGGATCGCAAACAATTATTCGCGCATCAGCTATAACTTTGGCCCCACGCTTCTCTCCTGGCTGGAAGGCAACGCCCCGGAAACCTATCAAGCGATCCTTGAATCGGACAAGAAAAGCGAGGAGAAATTTTCCGGGCATGGATCGGCGCTGGCGCAGGCTTACAACCATATAATCCTGCCGCTGGCCAATGGACGCGATAAGACAACTCAGATCGTCTGGGGCATTCGAGATTTTGAACATCGGTTTGGGCGGTCGCCGGAAGGCATGTGGCTGGCGGAAGCCGCTGTAGATGTGGAAACGCTGGAAACCCTGGCTGAGCACGGGATCGAGTTCACGATCCTGGCGCCGCATCAGGCGGGGAGAGTGCGCAAGATTGGTGGACGCAGTTGGAAAGACGTGAGCGGAGCGCGTATCGATCCCACTCGCGCTTATCTGGCCAAGCTGCCTTCAGGAAAACGAATCAACCTCTTCTTTTATGATGGGCCTATTTCCCGCGCCGTCGCCTTTGAACAGCTCCTGAATAGCGGAGAGCAGTTTGCGAACCGGCTGAAGAGCGGCTTCTCTGACCGTCGCGACTGGCCGCAGTTGATGCACATTGCCACCGACGGCGAAACGTACGGCCACCATCATCGCCACGGCGATATGGCTCTGGCATACGCGCTCGACAGGATTGAAGCCGATTCTTCCATGCGGCTCACGAATTACGGCGAGTTCCTGGAAATGTATCCGCCGACGCATGAAGTGCAGATCATTGAAAACACTTCGTGGAGTTGTGCTCACGGCGTGGAGCGCTGGCGCAGCGATTGCGGCTGCAATTCCGGACGTGCTGGATGGAACCAGCAATGGCGCGGGCCGCTTCGTGAAGCATTGAATTACCTGCGCGATTGCGTTGCGGATTTGTTTGAGAACAAGGCCGGTGACCTGCTGCACGATGCCTGGGCGGCACGCGATGACTATATAGATGTTGTGCTGGACCGCTCACCGGATTCACTGTGGCTGTTTTTTGAAAAGCATTCCCGTCACCAGTTGAAGCCGGCCGAAACCGTGGATGCTCTTAAGCTGCTGGAGATGCAGCGGCACGCCATGCTGATGTACACCAGTTGCGGCTGGTTTTTTGACGAGCTGAGCGGGATTGAAACCATGCAGGTGCTGCAGTATGCCGGCCGAGTGATCCAGTTAGCGCGCGAGACCGGCAACGTGGATGCGGAGCCGGAGTTTCTGCGGCGGCTTGCCCTGGCCCACAGCAACCTGCCTGAGTTGGGCAATGGCGCATCCATCTATAACCGCTGGATTGCGCCGGCATTTGTCGATCTGCGCAAAGTGGGAGCGCATTTTGCCATCAGCTCAATGTTTAATGGCCATCACGTGGTCCCGCAGTATTGCTATTCGGTGAAAGGGCTGGACTATCAGCATGCCGAAGCCGGGATGGCCAGGCTGGCGCTGGGCATTTCTCGCGTGACCTCGCGCATCACTCGTGAATCGCGCGACTTGAGGTTTGCCGCGGTGTACCTGGGCGATCAGGTGCTGCACGCCGGTGTGCGCGAGCTTGAGGACAAAGAGGATTACGACATGCTGGTGGCTGAGAGCATGGCGGCTTTTTCCACCGGCGACTTTGGCGAACTGCTGCGCTTGCTCGACGATGAATTTGACGGCATGCCGTACTCGTTCCAGGCCTTGTTCAAGGACGAGCAAAAGAGAATTCTGGACATTGTTCTTTCCCGCACGCTCGGAGACGCCGAGGCCAGCTATCATGAGATTTATGAGAAGCATGGATCGCTGATGCGCTTTCTGAAAGAGATGGGCCAGCCTGTCCCGGACGTTTTACGCTTTACCGCAGAATTTGTTCTCAACAGCGACCTCAAGCACACCTTTGAAAACGATCCGGTGGATTTTGTCCGAATTGCCATGCTCATGGAAATGGTGAAGCGAGAAGGCGTGCAGGTGGATGAAGCCGGTGTGAGGTATGCGGCCGGCAATAGCCTGACGCGAATCTTGCGGCGCTTGCAGCAGAACCCGTTGGACAGTGAAACGCTTGAACGAGCTAACGTGCTCACAAGCCTTTATCCCATGATGCCATTTTCTGTCGATTGCTGGCACGCGCAGAATATTTATTACTCCATTCTGGATAAAGTCTTTCCCGAGATCGCCCGTAGAGACGATCCGGCATCGCGCCAGTGGCAGGAACGCTTTCTTGCTCTGGGAGAAAAACTCAGGATCAGCGTTCCCGCTTTAGCGCCGGAAAAAGAGTTTCAAATTGCAAGCTGAAAAGCCGGATAGGACGAAGCAATGAAAAATCGGACAAAAGTCATTCTTGGCGGGGCCGCTGCAGGGACGCTCATGGCAGGCGCGGCAGCGGGCATAGGAGCGATCTTGGTTGCGCGGCGCGGGCTGAAGTCGTTTCGTGAGCATCGCCTGCGTGAGCTGCGTGGGCAAACAGTGCTGATCACCGGCGGATCGCGCGGACTTGGACTGGCGCTGGCAGAAGAGTTCGCGCAGTTTGGAGCCAAGATCGCAATTTGCGCCCGCGACGAACAGGAGCTGGCACGCGCGCGGCAGCAACTGGAAGATCTGGGCGCTGTGGTTTGCGCCGTCCCGTGTGACGTGAGCAAACCGGAGGAAGTGGATAACCTGATCAGCTCCGTAACCCGCCACATGGGCGGCATTGATGTGTTGGTCAACAATGCCGGTGTGATTTCCGTGGGCCCGATCCTTTCGCAGGAACTAAAAGACTTTCAGGAAGCGATGGACGTGATGTTCTGGGGAACGGTCCATCCCACGCTGGCCCTGCTGCCGCAGATGTTGGCTCGCGGGACGGGCAAGATCGTGAACATTTCTTCCATCGGCGGTAAGGTCAGCATTCCTCACCTGATTCCTTACGGCTGCGCCAAGTTTGCCGTGACTGGCTTTTCTGAGGGTCTGCATGCTGAGCTGAAACGGTTTGGCGTCCACGTACTCACCGTTGTTCCGGGACTCATGCGCACCGGCTCGCACCTGAACGCGCAATTCAAAGGCAAACATGAAGCTGAGTTTGGCTGGTTCGCCGTGAGCGGCACGAATCCGTTGGCGTCCATTTCCGTGCGCCGCGCGGCGGAAAAGATCGTGAATGCGACTTGCGCCAACCGCGCAGAGCTGATCATCAGCTGGCAAGCGAAGTTGCTGGCGGGAATCCATGGCGTTGCACCAGGGCTGACGCAAGAAGTGCTGGCGCAGGTGAATCGACTTTTGCCGGACGCTGCCGGGAACACGGAGAAAAAAGCTGGCCATGAAAGCCAGTCGGCGGTAACGCGATCGCCATTGACCGCACTGGGCAAGCGTGCGGCGCGCCGATATAACCAGGTGGAGAAGCCGGCTTAGGAAACAAGTTTAGCCGCAGATTTACGCTGATCAACGCAGATCAAAAAAATTGGCCGCGAATTTTGCGAAAGAACACGAAATTAAAAACCAGGGATAGCCTGCATCTTTGCAGGTTAGCTCGCGGCCATTTTATCTATTTAACTCGCAACTTGTTCCATCTTTTATCTGCGAACATCTGC
This sequence comes from Candidatus Angelobacter sp., assembly GCA_036496525.1. Classification (GTDB taxonomy): domain Bacteria; phylum Acidobacteriota; class Terriglobia; order Terriglobales; family Acidobacteriaceae; genus Angelobacter. The sequence goes on along the minus strand of DASXKZ010000344.1, from coordinate 33,156 downwards.
GTAAATCTGCGGCGAGTCTTTTTCCGCCTGCCTCCCGGCGCCGTCTCGAATTGCCATCTGCAAGACCTCAGTGATGTGCAGGGCTTTGCGCCCGGTGAGGCTTTCAATCTGCTGGTAACAGCTAAAGCCGTCGGTGATGATGAGCGTGTCTACGGCGGCGTTACGCACCGCGGGCAGCAGGACGCGCTCGCCGATATTGACTGAGACATCGTATTTATCGGCTTCAAAGCCAAAAGATCCTGCCATGCCGCAGCAGCCGGAATCGAGTACATGGAAATCGAGACCGGTGCGCTTCAGCAATTCAGATTCAGAATCAAATTTGAGAACCGATTTGTGATGGCAATGGGCATGAACAATGGCTTTGCGCTTGAGTTGCGGCGGGCGATAGTCAGCTTTATTGATGAGAAATTCGCTGAGCAGATAGGTCTGGCTCTTAAGCTTCTGGGCTTCAACATTTTTGCCCAGCAGATTTGTCATCTCGTCGCGAAAGACGGAGATACAGCTTGGTTCCAAGCCGATGATCGGCGTGTTGGCCTCGATGTCGTTGCGCAAAGCAGCCAATGTTTGCTCCAGCGTGGCTTTGGCCTGATCGAGCATGCCGAAGTCATATAGAGGACGACCGCAGCAGAGTGACTGCTGGGGAATCCTTACCTGATAGCCCGCGTGTTCCAGGACCTCCACCGCTGCCCTGGCGATCTCAGGATGGAAGTTGTTGCTGAACGTATCCGGCCAGAGAATGACCGGCGGCCGATCAGCATTGCATAGTGGGCGTTTGCGGAACCAGGTAGTAAACGTCTCTGCGGCAAACGCAGGCATATTTCGCTTCTGCGAGATGCCGCCAAACCACTTCGTCAAATGAGATGTCCCAGGCGCACGTCCGAGAAAATTCACCAGCCACGGCGCGATGCGAGCCATGCCGGCCCAGCGCTGAATCAGGCCCATGGAGTATGCGGCGCGGGGACGCGAGCGGTCTTCATAGTAGTGCGCCAGAAATTCAGCTTTATAGGTGGCCATGTCCACGTTGATTGGGCATTCGCTCTTGCAGGCCTTACAGGCAAGACAAAGATCGAGCGCGTCTTTCAGATACTCGTTCTTCCAGCCGTCTTTGAGCGTTTCACCGCGCAGCATTTCAAAGAGCAGGCGCGCGCGGCCACGCGTGGAATGTTTCTCTTCGCGTGTGGCCATGTAGCTGGGACACATCGTGCCATTGTCATCCTTGCGGCACTTGCTCACGCCGACGCAGCGCAATGTGGTCTCTGGAAAGTGCCCGTGGTCTTCTGGAAATGAAAAATATGTTTTCACCGGGGCGGGCCGGTAGGTGGCGCCGAGACGCAAATTTTCGTCGAGGGGATTGGCGTCAACCTTTTTGCCCGGATTCATTTTCCAGGCGGGGTCCCAGATGCGCTTGAATTCGCGAAAGGCCTCCATCAATTCAGGACCGAACATTCTTACCAGAAGTTCGCCGCGCGCCTGGCCGTCGCCATGCTCGCCGGAGAGCGACCCGCCCATGGCTACAACCATGTCAGCGGCTTCTTCCACGAAAGCGCGGAAATCCTTGATGCCTTTTTCCGTGACCATATCAAAGTCAATGCGCATGTGAACGCAGGCATCGCCAAAGTGGCCGTAGAGCGCGCAGTGGTAGCCATACTTTGCCAGCAGACGATGTAGCGCGCGTAGATACTCGCCCAGTTTTTCAGGCGATACCGCCGCGTCTTCCCAGCCTTCCCAGGCTTCCGGCTCGCCCGGCACCTGCGACGTTGCACCCAGCCCTGACTCACGGGCCTTCCAGACAAGAAGCGTTTCCTGTTCGTCGATAAACAGCTTCATGTTAGGCGGATCGGGCTGGCGGCTGAGAGTTTCCATCAGGGCGCGCGCCTTGGCATTGGACTCGTCTTTGGTTTCGCCGCCGAACTCGCACAGCAACCAGCCTTTGCCTTCCGGCAGCATGGCAATGCTTTTGGGATGAAGGCCCTTCTTCTTCATGTTGGAAATCAGAACGTCATCCATGCCTTCAAGGCCGATAGGCTTCGACTTGCAAACTTCCGGGACGTTGTCCGCCGCGGCGTAAACGTCTTTATAGCCAAGCACAACCGTGGTGCGTTTTTTGGGCCAGTCGACTAGTCGGACTTTGGCGGCAAGTGTTATTACGCAAGTGCCTTCCGCGCCCACCAATGATTTGGCGACGTTGAATCCACGCTGAGGAAGAAGCTCATCGAGGCTATAGCCGGAGACACGGCGCGGGATGTTGGGGTAGCGGCTGCGAATGAGATCGGCATATTGATCGCGCAGAGCGCGCAAGCGCGAATAAATTTCTGCGCGACGGCCGCTCGCGCGAACGATCTCTTGAAATTCCGCGTCTGACGTGGGGCCAACACGCATGCGCTCGCCGTCATAGGTAAGGATGTCGAGCTCCAACACGTTGTCCACGGTGCGGCCGGCCATGACGGAATGCACGCCGCAGGAATTGTTGCCGATCATCCCCCCCAGGTTGCAGTATTCATGCGTGGACGGATCAGGGCCAAAGGTGAGATTGAATTCATTGGCGTGATTGCGCAGCTTGTCCAGCACGCAACCCGGCTGCACCCAGGCATATTTTTCAGCGGGATTGATTTCAATAATCTGATTCAGGTATTTGGAAAAATCAACGATCACCGCAACGTTGCAGGACTGTCCGGAGAGGCTGGTGCCGCCGCCTCGCGGAAGCAATGGCGCACCATGCTTGCGGGCGGTGGCAACGGTCTGGATAACTTCTTCAATCGTTTTCGGAATCACTACCCCGATGGGCACTTGGCGATAGTTCGATCCATCCACGGCATAGAGAGCTCGAGTGCCATCGTCAAAGCGGACTTCGCCGGTGATGGCTGCGCGGAGTTCGGCGGCGAGGACGTTAATGCGATAGCGGGATTCGGCGGACGTCCAGTCTGGGGCCGGTGGAGTCATGCGTGAAGATTATGACATGGAGAGTGTGCCTGTCATAAACAAGGTATAGCCGCAGATTTCGCTGATAAACGCAGCGCGGCGGAACCGCAACCCAAAAACATCCGCCACGGAGATGGCATGAATAGGAGCAGGTTCTGAGGCGTTATGCTGGCCGCCTAAAACCCGGTCAAAACAATTTTTGAGTAGACATTATTCATGGGAGGACACAGAGAACCACAGAGGGGAAGATCAGAACAGATTGCCAATATCGCCAAAATCGGACAATTGCCAAAAAATTGAAAGCCAGGCAGTTCCAGATCGGAACCGGACTGCACCCTGGAGTGGGCAGATTTGGGGCCTTGAAGCTGCTGATCCCACGGAGGTTGCGGGTCGTCACAGGGATTTCCCAAGTGTCCGAAAATGGGATACTCTCAGCTTACGTATCGCCGTTGGCTGCGTCCAAGTAATTGCAAGGAGAGAGGATTACAGAGGACAGAATAGATGCCGGCCGACTCAGCAATTCTAGGGGTGACGGTTGGCGCGAGCGGTGGTACAAGAAGCTCCCATTCTTCCGGAGAGATGGTGAGTCAAGCCCTAAGTCGAATTAACGACAGTGAGCTGATACGCGCCGCTCAGCGCGGAGACCGCACAGCTTTCGAGACACTGGTGCGCCAGTACGACCAGGCCGTCCTGCGCCTGGCCATGCACCTGACTGGATCGGATGCCGACGCCCATGACATCTATCAGGAAGCCTTTCTCAAAGCTTATCGGCATATTGGAAATTTTCGGTTTGAGTGCTCGTTCTACACCTGGATCTATCGTATTGTGACCAATCTGTGCCTGGACCATCTGCGCAAACGGCAGACGCGCAAAGAAGATCCGCAGATGGTGATGGATTCAAGTGGGCAGCCTGTAGATGTGTTGGAACGCGTGTCCGATGACCGCGCGGGCGCAAACCCGGAGCGTGACTTGATGCGTCGCGAGCTGGGGGCAAAGATCAACCAGGCGCTTACGAAGCTGACTCCGCGCGAGCGCATGGTCTTTGAGTTGAAACATTATCAGGGCTTACGGCTGCGGACGATTGGCGAGATGCTGAACACCACGGAAGAGACAGCCAAGAACACGCTGTTCAGGGCGACGCAGAAGTTGCGGGGGGCGTTGGGCCCGATGAGGTGAGAAAGGCAGGAATTAGCCAAAGAGCGGCTTTTGGCTCTTGGCAGTTGGCTTGTTTGGAAGATGCAAAAAGGAAGCAATTGGTAATTAGTAATTGGTATTTAGCTTTGTTTGGAAGATGCAGGCAGCATGTATGTGGCAATACGGTTTTGACGTTTTAGATACGGGCACCGAAGTTAATAAAAGAGCGGCGGAGCAAAAAGAACCGCGGAGTTTTAGCTAAGTACCAAATACTAAGTACCAAATACTGGAAAAAGTTATGAATTGCGATTGGACGAAAGAAAACGTTGTTTTATTCATCTACGGCGAGCTGGCCGATGATGCCAAGTTCGAGTATGAACAGCATGTAAGGCACTGCCTGGGATGCAGGCGCGAACTTGAGCAGGCGCTTGAATTCAAAGACAGCATGGCTGCGGCTCCGGTGAAAGAAGTTTCACCGAATTTTTTGGCGGCAAATCGAATGCAATTGCAGGAAGCTCTGGAGCATGCGGAGCAGTCGCGCAACATTTTCAGCTCGTTCATCTTTGACGCTACGGGATGGTTCCACCAGATCAAGCTGGCTCCGGCCATGACTGCTGCGCTGCTGATTCTTGGCTTTGTGGGCGGCGTTGGAACCACCTACAAGATGATGGAGAACAAGAAAGCTCCTATCACCGCAAATGGCAGCGGTGGGACCATTGAAGTACCAGCTACGGAAGCGAACATCGCCAACATTGAATCTATTGCTCCCGCAGCAAATTCCAATCAGGTCCAGATCAAATACAACACATTACAGCCGCAAATATTGAGCGGATCGAGCGATGATCCGCGCATACGGCAATTGCTTGTGCTGGCGGCGCGCAACACACGTAATCCCGCGGTCGCGCTGGATTCAATTGACGTTCTGAGACACGGATCTGAAGACAACGCGGTGCGCGAGGTATTGATTGAAGCTTTGCGCTATGACAAGAATCCGGGCGTGCGCTTGAAATCACTAGACGCGCTGAAAGGGTATGTCCGCGATGATGTTCACGTGCGCGATGCAATCGTAGAAGCTTTGCTGCATGACAACAATGCCGGCGTGCGGCAGGAAGCCATCAGCCTGCTGGACGCGGTGAAAGCCGATACCAGCGTGCGCTCTGCTTTAACGGTACTGGCAGACCGCGACCCGAACAAGTTTATCCGGGAAGAGTCAAAGAGATATTTGGCAAGCATGCCGCATCTGGATTGAAGAGCGGTACTTAGTAGTGAGTAGTTAGGAAACGAGCAACAATGAAGAAGAGCCTACAACTCGCGACCGTGATTTTGGCGGCTGGTTTTTTCTCCGCCGCGGTCGCGCAGAGCCCGCGCCTATACCGCGCGCAGGGTAATGAATGGATCCAGGAAGTCTCGGGAACATTTTCCGCCGGCAAGATCGTGAAAGTGAAGTCGAGCAGTGGATCGATTCATATCGAGGGCGCGCAGCAGAACAATGTCACGTACACAATTCGTGAGCATGTCCACGCCGTCCGTGAAGATCGCGCGCGCCGCGAACTGGGCCACATGAAGTTCACCACGTTCAGCTCCGGTGACGCAGTGGTGCTACAGGCGGACTGCGAAGGATCAAACCAGGGCTCGATTGATTTTGATATTAAAGTGCCGGCGCAAACGCAGCTTGTCCGTTTGCAGACGGAAGGCGGCGCGGTGGCGGCAAAGAACTTGTCTGGGCGCGTCGAGGCAAAGACGGGCGGCGGCGGAATTCAACTGGACGGCATTACCGGCATAATCGCGGTTTCCAGCGGCGGCGGAAATATTGATATCGGCAAAGTAGGGAATGACGTTGAAGCATCGACCGGCGGCGGAAGCATTCGATTGGTGTCGGCTGCAGGCCACGTCACCGCGAGATCCGGCGGCGGGAACCTGAACATCGGCTGGGCCAAATGGATGACGCTGCAGACGGCTGGCGGGTCGATCCAGGTGACAAAGTGCGATGGCAAAATCAAGGCCGAAACCGGCGGCGGCAACATTGAGCTGAATGACATAGCCGGGGCAGCGGAAATCGAGACGGCCGGCGGAAGTATACATATTGGCCCGGCCCGGGGCGGCGTGCGCGCGGAGACCGGCGCAGGCGCTATTATGGCCAAGCTGGCTTCGGGCGGCGCACCGTTTACTGACTCAAAGCTGGAAACCCAGATGGGTGACATTATCGTGTTTGTGCCGGAAGGCCTGGGCGTGAACGTGCGCGCGGCGGTGGAGTCGGCGCGGAGCTATGGCATCCGCAGTGAATTTGGCGAGCTGAAGATTACTCAGTCGTCGGCCACAATGGGACCGCGCGAGTTTTATGCTGAAGGAAACCTGAACGGCGGCGGTCCGCTGCTGCACGTCCACACAACAGCAGGGAATATCGAGATCAAAAGAGAAGCAAGACCATAAGAAGACATTTTGGAGCAATCCTTATGATTCAGAAAAAAACAGTCGCGCTGTTGCTCACCGGCCTGGCGCTGCCGCTGATTGCAGCCCAGCCCGCGCCCACACCGCAACCAGAATCGCTTTCTCGTCCGGTTCAAGGCTACTTTTACGCCCCCGCTGGACGTTCGTATCTGGGGGTTGATATCCGCGACGTGACCACGGACCGCATGGCTGCGCTCAAGCTGAAAGAAGAACGCGGAGTAGAAATCACAATGGTAGACGCTGATGCTCCCGCTGGAAAAGCGGGCCTTCGCGAGCACGATGTAATTCTCGATTTCAACGGCGCGGCGGTTGAAAGCGAAGAACAGATTCGCCGTCTTATTCGCGAAGTGCCGCCCGGACGCACTGTCACGCTCGGCATCAGCCGTGATGGCGCGCCCATGAAGATCAATGTCCAACTGGCTGACCACGGCACGGTAGTAGCGCAGGCTTTTCCGCGTGTTGTTGTCCCCACCCCACGGCCTCCTGATTTCCCCCGCAACAGCATGGACCTGCCGTTCCAGATTCAGACTTACTCTTCCGTGCTTGGAGTCCAGACGGAGAGCCTGACGCGACAGCTGGGTGATTATTTTGGTGTGAAAGACGGTGAAGGCGTTCTGGTTCGTTCAGTGGAAAAAAACAGCGCGGCGGAAAAAGCCGGCCTGAAAGCCGGCGACGTGATCGTGAAGGCCGATAACGAAAAGCTCACCGACCGCAGCGACTTGAGCCACATTCTGCGCAACCATCGTACCGGCGGGAAAATGACGCTGATAGTGATGCGGGACAAGCACGAGCAAACCCTTACGGTAACGTTGCCGGACCGTGGATCGCGCGATTCATCTTTCCTGAATCTTGATACCGACGAGTTGCAGGCTTCTCTGGCCAACGTGGAAGACATGGTGCAGGACTTGGATACCGATCAATTCATGTCGCTCGATGAAGACATGGCTTCTCTCAAAGGCAACATGGCTATTCTGGATATGGCGGGAGAAGGAACAAGGCTGCTGGAATCACCAGAAATCCAGAAAGCCCTTCAGGAAGCGCAAAAAACTTTACAGGGCTTGAAATTCGGCTCTGATCCTATCTAAAACGGCGTTCTCTCCTCAGCTCGAGCGTGGCCTTTGGTCACGCTTTTTTTGGCCGAAAGCAATCATCCCCGCCGAGGAATAATTCAGCGTTTACCAAACCGCGCTCCGCGTTAGCTACTGGGCGGGCGCAGTTCCAGCAGCGTCCGCGGATCAAGATATTCGCCGCGCCAACGCACAGCAAAATGCAGGTGGGGTCCAGTAGAACGGCCGGTTCCGCCACTTAAGGCGATCAGCTGCCCCGCCGCCACCTTATCGCCTTCTTTGACCTTGAATTCGGAGAGATGCATGTAAACCGTCACCAATCCCTGGCCATGGTCCAGCATCACGCAGTTTCCTTCGAAATAGAGCGCCCTCGCCAGGATTACTGTTCCTGCGTTCGTGGCATGGACCGGTGTGCCGGTATTGGCGCGGAAATCCAAACCCAAATGCTGGCTTTTTTTCACACCATTGTAGACACGCGCGCTACCAAAGACGCCGGAAGTCTCGGTCTGTGCCGGACGCTGAAACGGTCCTGACCACAACGGATCCGGGTAACTTGTGGAGAATGCCTGCTTTTTCGCGGCATCCGCCGCTTGAATTTGCGGCTGCACTTCTTTGGGCGGCTCAACAAAGGCAGGCGCAACTTTGATAGTGCTGAAAGGATAATGCGCCGCGCTCACACGCACCAGGTAACTCATCGCGGTCTCCTTCCCTCCCGTGCCTTTGCCCTCAACGCGCAACGTGTATGTGCCCGGCTTGGTGGCCAGGCTTACGCCAGCAAATGCATACCAGCAATGGCATGCCTTGCTGGAGCGAAAAGAGAATTCCTGTCCCAGAAAATTTCCGTTCAATTCAGTCAACTGCAACGGAGCAGCCACCCGAAAAAGCACCGGGGAGCCATTTACCAACTTTGTGGGCTCCCATTGCGCAGTCCATTTTGTTGCGGGAAGGGCGAAGACAGAAAGCGTTGCCGAAAGCAGAAGGCACAAGGTCGAGAGTTGCCGGCGGAAACGTGACATGAGTTAGCCGTAGATGGATGAAACCGGTCTCTGCAATGAGACCGGCTCTATCAGTGTGATCAGTGTAAATCAGTGGTGAGAATCTTACTCTTCCCACCTTTTGAAGATCAGTGATCCATTGGTCCCGCCGAAACCAAACGAATTAGAAAGCGCAATATTCAGCTGCGCTTTGCGCGCTACGTTCGGCACGTAGTCCAGATCGCATGCAGGATCAGGATTGGCAAGATTGATGGTAGGCGGAAGAACCTGGTCTCGCAGCGCCAGGATCGTGATGCCTGCTTCCAGTCCGCCCGCGCCACCCAGCAAATGCCCTGTCATGGACTTTGTGGAACTCACGGGAATTTTTGTGTCTGCGCCAAATGTTCGTTTAATGGCCATGGTTTCCAGCGCGTCGCCAATCGGTGTGGACGTTCCGTGGGCATTCACATAATCGATGTCTGATGGACTGAGCTTTGCGTCGTGGATAGCGGTGGTCATCACGCGCCAGCCGCCTTCGCCTTCTTCGGCGGGCTGGGTAATGTGGTAGGCATCTGCGCTCATGCCATAGCCTATGATCTCAGCCAGAATCTTTGCTCCTCGCTTCTGCGCGGACTCCAGATCTTCCAGCACCAGAATGCCTGCGCCTTCGCCAATCACAAAGCCGTCGCGGTCACGGTCCCATGGCCGGCTGGCTGTTTCCGGATCGTCATTGCGGGTGGAAAGCGCGCGCATGGCGGCAAATCCGCCAACGCCCATCGGCGTGATGGCCGCTTCTGATCCGCCGGCAATCATCACGTCCGCATCGCAGCGCTGAATGATCTTGTAAGCATCTCCAATGGCGTGTGCGCTGGTGGTGCAGGCGGTGGCTGTGGCCTCGTTCGGCCCTTTCGCTCCATAGCGGATACTTACGTGTCCGGCCGCCAGGTTCACGATCGCAGCCGGAATAAAGAACGGAGATATCTTGCGCGGGCCGCCTTTCATCAATTCGGCATGCTCGCGCTCAATTACGTCGAAACCGCCTACGCCAGAGCCAATGTGTACGCCTACTCGCGTGGCGTTTTCCGGCGTGATCTTGAGCTCTGACGTCTTCATCGCTTCATCTGCCGCCGCCATGGCAAAGTGGATGAAGCGTCCCATCTTCTTGACTTCTTTTTTCTCGATGTATTTTAGAGGATCAAAGTCTTTGACTTCCGCCGCAATCTGGCAGGCGAACTGCGTGGAATCAAACCTGGTAATTTTGCTGACGCCACTTTTTCCGGCAACAATGTTCTGCCAGACCTCAGTGCTGGTCTGCCCCACAGCGCAGATCAGCCCCATGCCCGTTACAACAACCCGCCTGGCCAATCACTTGCCGCCTTTCGCGTGCTTTTCAATGTAATCAACCGCGTCTTTTACCGTGCGGATCTTTTCCGCGTCCTCATCAGGAATCTCAATGTCAAAGGCCTCTTCAAATGCCATCACCAGTTCCACTGTGTCCAGTGAATCTGCGCCCAGATCGTCCACGAAGGAGGCATTGGGCGTAACTTCGCCTTCATCCACTCCCAGCTGTTCAACAATAATTTGTTTCACTTTATCTTCAACGGCTGCTGCCATAGGCTTAGTGTCTCCTTCTATTGTGTGCTCAAACGTTTTTGCTAAAAAATGTCTGCTTGAAAATTCCTGGGTCTCCTACTGCTTTACTGACTTTGCATTCTTCTGGATGTAATCAACGGCATTCTGCACGGTCACAATTTTTTCCGCGTCTTCATCCGGAATTTCAATCCCAAAAGTTTCCTCCAGCGCCATGATCAATTCCACGCGGTCCAGCGAATCGGCGCCAAGATCATCCACAAATGACGACGACGCGGTCACGTCTCCAGCCTCGACGCCCAACTGGTCCACAATAATCTGTTTTACCTTGTCCTCGACTCCCGGCATAGAGGCTCCCCTGCATACATGTCAAACCGGTTAGTGTAATTGCTCTAAAAATGCCGTGTAAAGGGCAGCGGCCAGTTTTTACTCCCCCGCTGCCGGTATCAGCGCCTGGCGATTCGCTTGCGAATCGCCCAAATGAACAGCCGTTCATCGCTGCCTCAAACAGGTTTTCGCGCCACCACCAGAGACTGCGGCATCGGTTCCAGCGGAACCAGCCGTGGCGCTTCAAATCCGGCATTGCGGCACATTGCAGCATACTCCGCCAGAGTGTATGCATCTCCTTTGGGAGTGCTGCCCAGCATGGTCAAACTGAACATTGCTGGTCCCGGTGGTGAAACACGATCATCATTAGGCACAAACTCTAAGATTAACACCTGTCCGCCGGGGTTGAGGGCCGCATGGGCTTTTTTCAGCAATTTTTCATTCTCAGTGGGATCAAAGTGATGGAGCAGGTTGGTGATCAAAACCGCATCAAATCCAGTGCCGTAATTCACCTCAAAGGCGCTGCCGGGAAGCAGATGGTAACGGTCGGTTAGTCCCTGTCTCGCAGCATTGCCCCTGGCCACCTCAAGCACATTGGCCCAATCCAGGGCATAGATATGCGCTTTAGGGAGCCGCTGGGCCACAGTAATGCCAAACAGGCCGTGGCTGGCGGCAATGTCCAGAATCTTGGCCGACGGACGGGAACTTAGCTCTCCAGCCAGCAGGCCCGCCATAGTCTGCGCCGCCGGTATCATGATCGGCGGCATGCCTTTGGCAAATTCGATCCAGATCGGGTCATTCGGAGCCAGCGGGCTGTCATGATCGGATGCACCGCCGCTGCGCACCGTTTCGGTGAGATGCTCAAAGTGGGCCAGTTGTGACGGATGCAACAGGAATTTGAATGCCAGGCCCAGATATGCGGGTGAACGGCTATCAAGAAAGAAAGCCGTATCAGACGTGAGCGAATAACTGTTGCCGCTCTTGGTCAGAAATCCCATTACCACCAAAGCGTCGCTCAGGATGCGTACACCTCGCTCCGCCGCATTGCAGCTCTTCGCAATCTCAACCGCCGTCCGGTTGCCTTTGGCGATCACCGTAAACAGTTCCAGATCAACGGCCGCTTTTAGGGCAAAGGCGCGTTGGTATCCCTGGAGCGTGTTGAATATCTGGACCGGATTGGGTGGTGTGGCAGGCTGCTGCTGGGCTGACATAGTAATCAAGACCTCATTAGCCATTCTATCTGTTTGCCGCCTTCCAGTGGCGCAGCCAGGGGCTTTACAATACAAACTTGTCCGCCCCGAAATTTTTCCTCAAATACACTGCCTGGCTCGCCGCCCTTAAGACCCTTGGGGCATGGGGCGTCTTTATCATCTCCATTTTGGATTCTGCCGCTTTCGGCGTCCCCATGGACCCTTTAGTCGCAGGCTACGTGTATGCCAATCCACATAAAGCGTGGCTGTATTGCCTGGCGGGATCGATAGGCTCGGCCTTAGGGAGTCTTGTCCCCTATGGCCTGGGACGGGCCGGCGGCGAGCTGTTCCTGCTCAAGCGCATTGATGAAGCCCGCCTCAAGCGTATTCGCGACCGTTTTGAACGCCAGGAATTTCTGGCCCTCATGGTGCCGGCCATGCTGCCACCGCCAACCCCCTTTAAGCTGCTGGTCTTTTCCGCCGGCGTGTTTGAGATGAAGCCCATTGCGTTCCTGCTGGCCATTATCAGCGGACGCCTGGTGCGCTTTGGCCTGCTCTCCGTTCTCACGGTCATCTTTGGCCCGGAAATCGTGGCGGAAACCAAGCTCCTGATCAAGACGCACCCGTCCGTGCTGGTAATGATCGGCATTGGATTGATTCTGGTTTGTTACTTCATCTATCGATTATTGCGCCAACCGGCAAAAGAAATTGCTGAAGAGATTAAGCATGAAGAGGAAGCAGAGGCTGAATAGGCTTCGGCGAATTTTTTATCTGCGTTTATCTGCGAAAATCTGCGGCTAAAGAGTTTGCAGAAAACTACGCTGCCGCGCTCTTGCTTGCCGCTTCTTCATGCTGCCCCTGCGCCACCAGCGCGCCGATCCCGAAGAACACCAGCGAGAAAACTACATCTGAGATGATGCCGTTGCGGAAGAATGGAATCGCCTTGGTGTAGCACTCAATCAAGCCAGCCAGGTTCTTGGCATAGGCGATGTTTCCAAACGCCCATACGGCGAAGTTGCTGGTCAGGAAGAAGCCAATGCCCGTGCCCAGCCCCGCGCCCAGAACGTTCAAGGGCTTGATGCGATTGCGCAGGAACAGCCCGATAAAGCACGGAACCAGATACCAGCTCCACATAACGATCTGGTCCAACGCAAACGGAATCTGATAAACGCGGAGGTTCAGGTACACATCGGAGCCGATAAGCAAGGCGGCGGGAATCCAGAAGTGCTTGCGCGACATCCGTGATCCAAAGAACAGCAGTGAAGCGCCCACCAGGCTGAAACCCAACGTGGCGAACGCGCCGGTACCGGCTACCAGGCGCAATAACACTGCAAGAACCACAAACAGATAAGCGAGCATACGCACCTCAGAGTAAGTATTGTGACGGGTTGAAACTCTAACGTCAAGACTGCAGGCTATTTCCGATTGGGCGGCCTCCCCGTAAACATCTCTTCTACCCTGAGTTGCGGGTCAAGCACCACATAGCCGGCAAGAATGGGGCCTTGGTGCTGGGCAATGCTTTCTGCGCTCTCAAACCGCAAGTCTTCAAACTGCACCTGATATCTTCCGCCCTCCAGCTTCTCAGTAGTCACCAGCGGATAGCGTGCCCAGTCCAGATAGACGTGTCCCAGCCGGGACTTCTTGGCCGCGAGCGTCACCGGCGTCTCTTCTGGTTTGAAGCGCACAACGGCCATGTTTTGCGGATCGACATCCCCTGAGCCGGAATCCACCGGCGCCATCTCGAAGAAACCCTGCGTCTCCACCACGCCGTTCCACGAGAAAGGATTAATGGGCTGGGGAAAGGCAGATGCGCGGACGGGCTCTTGATTACGATATGTGCGCGAATTTAGGGCGGTCACCGCTCTACGGTGTTCGATGCCGCGCACCAGGATCACTGCGGCCACGCAGAGCAAGGCGAGAATCGCGGCCCCCCGTCCGCGAAATCGCGGCTTGCGCGAGCCAATTTCCTCGGTGATCAATGCCATAAGCGCGGGAACCACCAGGGCCAGAAACATCGCCAGCAACATAATGGGATCGACGATAAAAACAATGTCCCATGCGTACCATTTTTCACTGAACGGCGCGAACGGGCGCACGCCATAATTGTTGGTGAAGTCCTGGAACAGGTGCACCAGCGTTCCCAGCAGCGCGTAGGCATACAGCAACTTCCAATTCGGCAGCAGTTTTGGAGACGTGCCGACTGAAGCGCCTTCAGTACCGGCCTTTTGGCGGGAACTTCTCCAGCGATGGATGCCATAGACTAGCGCGGTTACCCCAGCAGCCATAAATGGTGCGCCAACCAGGCTATGCGTGATGCCACGGTGGTGCTGCAAACCGGTAATCCCGCCCCAGAAGTAGGCAGCCGAATCAATGTCAGGTGCTTCAAACGCCAGCGTGAGCGTGAGCGTTGCCAATGCGGTTTTTCGATTCAGTCCGGCGCGGCTCACGCAGGCGCCGGTCAGCATGTGCGTGACAGGGTCCAAAGCAATACCTCAAAAGCAAACTAGCATTCTAAACATGGCTGGCCCCTTCGCCCTAACGCCTTGCCACTGCGCCCAGGCCAGTTTTTATCGCGCTCCGACGTGTTGTCGAATTGATTAACAATATGGATAATAAGAGGTATTCTGCTCATGAATTTAGCTCAAAAGTCCGATACCCGGCTGCTGCTGTGCTCTCGCCACAGGGATTCTGTACTTGCCATGCAGCGCGAGGTTTTTCGCGACTCGGGCTACCGCGTGGTGGCCGCAGCTTCAAAAGAAGAGATTTATGAGCATATTGAAAACACTGACTTTGACGTGATGATACTGAATCACACCCTGTCTTTTGCCGATCGCAAGACACTGGCCAAAAAAGCCAAGCAAAGCAATCCCAACAATGGCGTGCTCGTCCTGCACCATAGCGGTTCGCTGGGCAACCCTTATGTTGACCTGGCCGTGGATTCACGGACCGGCGTAAAGCCTGTGCTTGACACTCTGAAGCGCATTGAAGCCATGCGCCACGCCCGCACTCACCACGCTCCCGGCGCCGATGGAAAATATGTTGTGGTGGCGGACCTCAACCGCAACTACACATTCGCCACCGATCCTGTGTGCGAATTGCTCGGCTATGACCGCGCCATGCTGCTGGAACTTCGCATTGATGACGTTGTGGATGGCTCAACACATGTGGCGGCTCCACTCTTTCAGCAGTTTGTGGCGGAAGGAAGGCAGGCCGGCAGAATTACGCTTCGGCATCGCTCCGGCAAAAAGGTTCCCGTGAAATATTCATCCATGGTTGAGCCCGATGGTTGTGTGATCGCGCACTGGGAACCCCTGGAATCTTCAGCAGCGGACTGAACTCAGAAGCATCATTCCATCAAGAGCTTTACTGGCTTGTCTGCGATTGTTAGCTCCGCCGGAAGCACACCCAGCAACTCGCCATCGGCCTGGGAATGCACAGCACGCATGCCCGGAATGGACGTGCAGCGAAACCACTTTGTATGGATGGCATCCACGCTTTCAACTTTCCAGTTGCGTCCCGTAGCCACGCTGGCAAAGTAGGAGAAGAAGCGCCGGATTTTGTTGGTCCGAAACAACAACAGGCAAAAATCATTGCGCAAAAGGCTTGTGCCTAGGTTCACCAGGCTTAGCAACCCGGGGAATTTTCCGGCACGTACACACATCGCCAGCATGGCCGCGCCCTGATTGCGGTTTCCCTGTTCATCTTCCCACTCCACATGAAACATGGGATAACGGCGCTTGAACGCCATGCGCGCCATCTCAAGAAAGTATGCGTTCCGCCCCCAGAACTCTTTGGCTTTCACTTCTGTGCGATACATCAACTCTGCATCCGCTCCCACACCGGCCGCAACCAGAAAATATCGCTTCTCCGGCCCATTTGCTCCCTGCGAGCACACCAGCCCGGGACGAAACTCACGCGGCTGATACGTCAACAGTTTCTTTGCCGCTTCCACCGGATCTGAGGGCAGTCCCAAGTCGGATGCCAGCAGGTTACCGCTGCCCAGCGGAAGCAAGCCCAACGCTACATCTGATGAAGCCAGCATGATGCCGTTGAGCGCCTCGTTTGCGGTGCCATCACCCCCGCAGGCGATTATCGTGTCAAATCCTCTCCCGCAGGCTTCCTGTACTTGCTGGACCGCGCTGCCAGCATGCGTCGTGGCGCAAGTCTCAACCTGCACGCCAGCCGTCCGCAGAACTTGCTCAACGCGCGCAATGTCCTGCGTGCGCTTGGCGCGTCTGCGACCGGATGCCGGGTTGTAGATCAAAAAGGCTTTGCGCACGGCTGGATTATAGTAGGCGGTTCTGATTTGGCTAAACCCTCTTGTCACCTGTTGTGGCAGAAGAAATTCAGACCTACCCTCCTCGGCTGATCCCAATCCGATTTCATGCGTAAAAGCCTGTTCAAGCCGTGTAATATAACGTCTCTTGGGGCGACGCAAACGGGGGACTCAAGGTAAGGAATGGAATGGTGATCTGGCCTGAATTAAAAGAACTGGGCCCCGCAATACATACTGCGAGGCTTGCCGCGATATTTGCGGGTACGCTAAGCGCGTTCAATGCGCTTTCATTGGGCGACGGCTTCAATCTGATAACTGTAAGCTGCTGCATTTTATTTGGAATCGCTGCGTGGCGTATTTGGGATGTGCAATATCCGTGGGCGGTCCTTGCATTGATCCTCGGAATTGTTCAGACCGTCATTTTTGTCCGGAAAGATCCGTTTTCGTTAACTACGATCTTCATGCCAGTAGCCGTTCTGCTGTTCATTCATGGAGTCCGGGCAACCTCAATGATCAGGAATCTGGTTATACGCGATTTTGAGGCAACCCACCCTAAAGAAGTCAGATAGTTTCTTTGTCCAAGGCGCGCTCGTCAGTTCGCTGAAATGTTCTAGAATTTGTAACCACCATGCCCTCCGAAGCAACGCAATCCTTCCGCTCCGCCCGCGATTTTCTCTTCACCCATCGCGATGATTACGCCACGGCTTACGCAGGCTTCCAGTGGCCAAAGCTTGATCGCTTTAACTGGGCGCTGGACTGGTTTGACCAGATTGCCGCCGACTCGCGCCGCACCCAGACGGCGCTGTGGGTGGCTTATGAAGATGGCCGGCAGGACAAGCTGACGTTCGCGGAACTCTCTGAACGCTCGAGCCGTGTCGCCAATTATTTTCGCGGACTCGGCGTGCGTCGTGGCGACCGCGTATTACTCATGCTGGGGAACATTCCTCCGCTGTGGGAGACCATGCTGGCCATGATCAAGCTGGGTGCGGTCATTATTCCCGCTACAACGTTGCTCACGGCGAATGATGTGGCAGACCGCATTGCCCGCGGTCGCGTAAAGCATATTGTCTGCGCCGCAGAGCTTGCGCCAAAAATTGAAGCTGCCTGCGGAAGTTGTACGCGCATCGCCATTGGCGGCAAGGCAAAGGGCTGGCATGAATACGAGCAAGGCTACTCATCGCCCGCCGCGTTTCAGCCCGACGGCGAGACCCGCGCCAACGATCCGCTGCAGCTTTATTTCACTTCAGGCACCACGGCCAAGCCCAAGCTGGTGATGCACAGCCACACCAGCTATCCGGTGGGCCATCTTTCCACCATGTATTGGATCGGCATCACGCCCGGAGATGTTCACTGCAACCTCTCGTCACCCGGCTGGGCCAAGCACGCGTGGAGCTGCTTCTTTGCGCCCTGGAACGCCGAAGCCACTGTCTTTGTGATCAACCAATCGCGGTTCAGCGCACGTGGCCTGCTGGACGCCATTACCGGCTGCGGCGTGACCACGTTCTGCGCGCCGCCCACTGTCTGGCGCATGTTGATTACAGAGAACCTTGCTGACTGGAAAGTTAAGTTGCGCGAACTGGCCAGCGCCGGTGAGCCGCTGAACCCAGAGGTGATTGAACAGGTACGCACTGCCTGGGGCCTCACGATTCGCGACGGCTACGGACAGACTGAGACCACGGCGCAGGTCGGAAATCCTCCGGGACAGAAGCTCAAGGTTGGCGCTATGGGCCGTCCGCTTCCCGGCTATCACGTGCGCCTGCTCGATCCTGACAACAAGGATGCGGAAGAAGGCGAGCTGTGCCTGCCGCTCGATCCCCCGCCTGCCGCGCTGATGCCCGGCTATCAGGGTGACGATGGCAATCTGATTCCGCTGGAAGGCCCCGTCTATCACACCGGGGACGTGGTGCAGCGCGACAGCGAAGGCTACCTCACATTTGTCGGCCGCGCCGATGACGTCTTCAAAGCCTCCGACTATCGCATCAGCCCGTTTGAAGTTGAGAGCGCGCTGATTGAGCACCCGGACGTTGTGGAGTGCGCCGTGGTCCCCACGCCCGATCCGTTGCGGCATACGCTGGTAAAAGCATTTATCACGCTGCGTGCCGGATGCCAGCCTTCGCGAGAAACAGCGCTTTCGATCTTCCAGCATAGCCGCAAAGTGCTGGCGCCATACAAGCGTGTGCGGCGGCTGGAATTTGTCGATCTGCCAAAGACCATTTCCGGGAAGATTCGGCGCGTCCAGTTAAGGGCGGCGGAGGCTGAGCGGGCGCAAACTGCGCAGCGACAGGAAGAATTCAGGGAAGAGGATTTTCCGGAATTGAAGTAGAACAAAACCTTTTACCACAGAGGACACGAAGGAACACGGAGGAAAACCTTTCGTGGTTCCGCGAGAGTTACAGTGTGATTTTGTGGAACCAAATAAAAAGGCCACCGTCGCAGGTGGCCTTTTTCATTCGTTCTACATGGTTAAATCAAGCTACTTTCTTCTGTGACGCGCAATCGGGGCAATCCACCACAATCCTGTCGCGGCGGGAACGCAAGTTCTGCTGGAAATCATTCCATCTTCGTCCACGGTCTAGATCAGCCAGCCGTTCCGTTGGGCCTGCGCCCTGCTCAGTTTCCACGATCGGGTCGAGTTTATAAACGCCGGGCTCGCCAATAGTTTCTGAGCGGACCGCCCGGCTGCCAGGTTCTTCCCGTTGAAATTCCAGTTCCTCGCCTACCGGGTTCATCACCTCGCGCGTCTGTCTTTCACGCTCGGCAGCTTCACGCTGACCGCGCCGCATCATCTCAACGTCTTCTTTCCCGCCGATGGAAGGTTTCTTCGGCCGCAGCGTTGTCTTGTTTACCCCGGACGCAACGCCCAGCAGGTCATCTTCCTTGCCCACCTTCTCAGGCTTCAGATCCAGTCTCCTGCCGGAAGCAGGCGCGCTGTGGCCGCCAATCATGGAGCCTGCTATCTCTTCTTCATGCGGCGGCGTAATGATCCGGCCCGTGTTCTTGTTGTACATAACGGCGCCATCGTTCCAGCGCTTCTCATAATCCTGCTCATACGTGGACCAGTCGCCCTGCGCCTTCATTGTCTCTTCCTTGAATTCAGGCAGCATCTCCAGGCGTTCTTTGTCCAGTTCAGCATAAAACTTGTCGTCATGGTTTCCGTAAGGTTCAACGCGGTTCGCCGGTACCATGACTTTCTTGCGGGAAAGCAGGCCTCCGGTCCTGAGCACGATGTAGCGAATATCTCCGCTGGAATGGTCGAAGATCACGTCATCGATTGTTCCCAGCTTCTCGTCGTTCACGCCGTAAACGTCTGCTCCGCGCAGATCGTCCACGTTTTCCATTTTGTGATCATGAAGAATGCCGTAATGAGGCATAGCTGCTCCTTATTGATTGTGTCTTTTTATTAGGATGCGGAGGCACATCGCAGTGAGGCTTGAAAATCGGGAGCTGCCGGGCGGCAGCACTGCAACTTTCAGAAGGCGATTTGTGGTCAAGGACCGTTGAGGTGGGCGCCCGCGAAGGCGCTGGCCACCCGACCCGCCCACACAGGTTTCCTAATCGATGTTGCTTTGTCTTCGAGGTTTCTTGAATCGTATAGCGCCGAACAAAAGAACGACACAAAAGCAAATCAAAACCTCAAAACAAATCCGCTTCCACAGAGAAGCGTGAAAAACTTGACTCCCTGCAAGAATGCTAACGAGTATGGCGACTGGGAAAGCCCATCGCTGAAAGCGATATCGCTTCTCGCCTGACGAGGTCGGATCTCCAGTCATAAGCGATCTCCTGGGTGCACAGTTATCCAATCAACCTTTTTGCCGCGTGTTGGCGAAAAGGTGGGGCATCAGTTGAGAGAACTATTCTAACTTCTGCGCTTGAGGTCACTATTTATACTATTGCACGTAATAATTCATTGCCCACGGAGTCACCCTAGCAGCTCGCGATCAAGAAAAAGGCAATCGTGCGAAGCTGGATTACAAAAAAGGCGAGTTCCCATGTCTGAGGCTGAATTCCCTTATCCTAAATATCTCGATTGGTTGCGCTATCTTTCCGCATTCCTGCTTCTTGTCTATGCATCGACCAAGCTGGTGGGCAGGCAGTTCCACGTGCCCGCAGCGATGGCTTTGCGACCGGCTGGATCGCTCAGCGGCTATCAGCTTGCCTGGTTCTATTACGGTTATTCCCATACATATGAGGTCATTCTCGGAATGGTGGAGCTTGCCGGCGGGGCGCTGCTGTTGTTCCGCAAGACCGCTCTGCTGGGCGCGGCCCTGATGTTGCCGGTCATGACGAACATCGTAATGATCAATGTGTTTTATGTGATCGGCTGGGGAGCAATGTGCACGTCGACATTTATCTTCGCTTCCATGCTGGCCGTTCTGTGGCACCATCGCCATGCGCTTGTGGGCGTGTTCTGGACCGATCAAGCCGGCGAACCAGCCAACGCGCGGCGCTATTACCGTATTACCGCGGCGCTGGTTGTCTTGCTGGTCATCACGTTGATGGGACTCGCTACGTGGCTCAGCGGCAGCTCCAGTCTTCAAAAGTGACGACTTCCAGGTGATCCTATCGCCGGAATCGGAAAGGGCAAAACCTACCACGGAGACACGGAGAAAACTTAAAGCAAAAGTCAAAATCAAAAGCTCAACACAGAGGACACAGAGAAACTCGGAGGTCGCAGAAGGCTGAAAAAAACTCGGAATGCAAGATTAAGAAAAAACTTTCTTCGGGGCATGGCATGAATCTGATTGTTAGCAATGTAGATCAAAAAATTAGAGCCGCGAATTCACCGAAAAGCGCGAATCATTTTCAACTTCAATTGATTGGCGTTTCTTCGTGAAATTCGCGGCTTGCCTCTTGGTTCCTTCTATTTAGGCTTGTTTGGCTCCCGTTCCGGCACAATGGGAGCATCGCTCTTGCGTTCCTCATTGCGCCCGACAGAAACGTTGATGGCCCCGATGCGCACTGGCGACTGCACCTTGGGCTGCGAAGGCTTGCCGTCAATAAGAGGACCGGTGGGTACAAAGACCAGCGGCAGCTTCTCCTGTTTGGTGCGCAGCGCGGCTTCAATCGCACGGGTGGCGTTGAAGGTGAAGTGCTGCGGCTGGAATTCGCCGTGAGCATGCGAACGCACGCCTCTGCTGAAGAGTGAGACCGTGCCCAGGAAGTGCGGGCCCTCAGCTTTCAACGCGGTGTTCGGCGGGGCGCCCAAGTAGATTTCCCAAACCACGCCGGGTTCGCGGTCAGCCACAACATTGTCAAGTTCAATCACCAGGCTTTCATTTTTGTTCTGCAGGAGGGCGGGGATACGCTCGCGGATTTGCGAGATGTCGATGGGAACCGTGACCTCGCGCTCGCCCAGTTCAACCGGAGGGCCAGGCCATTGGATCAGCACCTGCACGACCAGCAGCCACCATGGAAAGATGAATTTCAGGCAATACTCCTTTACCTCAGGAGGTTCCCCTTCATAAGTGTAGTTCAACTGCTCGGCGCAGCGCAGCACATCGCAGCAGGTCATCTTCACTTCTTTGCCGTTTTCGTCGAAGAAGAGGGAGGTATGGCCCTTCCAGGTGGCATCGGTCAGGGGATCGTGGCGTCCGCCGCCCTGGGCCAGCCAGAGATTCCAGTAACGGTCGATGTTGGAGTGATGTACGAAGAAGACCGGGTCCTGGGCTGCTTCTGAGATATCGCCCATCCAGCCCCCGATGTCGACATGGACGTTGTCGTGGGGATTGCTTTCAATGTCGCCTTGCGCGATGAAGTAATCGAGCGCAGCCAGGCCCGCTGAGGGATCGACGTGACCGGCGGGGAAGGAGGCGCTTCCGGAGTTCCATGCAGTCGGGCGGTTGGGGTTGGGGACAAAGAGTTCGCTGCCAGAGACGCGGAATGGCGGTGGCAGGGTGCGCTGTGCGGGATCGTGGTAGTCCCAGAACGGCAGAGCCCAGCCGGGATCGCCGGACATCTTGCGGATGATCCTTTCAAACCAGTAGAGATACATGCGGTGCCAGCACCAGAAGAAATGGGTTCCGTGCTCGCAGGTGTTCCACGCGGGATGTGAACCCGCAAGAGTTGTGCCATGAATGGCGGCCTGATAGGTCCAACTCAGCGGGTTGGACGTGGGAAGAGCTTTCATGGCCTTGATGGCCTTGCGGTAGGAAACCAGAACAGGATCGCTGGCCGACATGCCGCCAAGATTGCGGCGCACCGGCGCGGCCCAGACTGATTCCAGGTTGAAGATTGAGGAGCCCAGCACAGTCGAGGCAGCAGCCCCGGCGGTGACAATGAAACGGCGACGCGTGAAGCGATTGCTCATCGCAGTACCCTCCATTTGCTGCTCAAATGATGCCGCCGAGCATATACGCGAAGACGCAGCCCGGCAATGAATGAATAGTGATAGTGAAAGAAAATTCGTTACGAAAAGAAGCTAGGGAAATAGTGCGCATTTACTTGCACAGGTGAAGCGCGGGATTTTTGGTGCTGGGCCCAATCCCAGGATTAGCCGAGTACCGGATTTTTTACGATGGCACGCACTCCCAGTGCCATCTCGTGAGTCTTTCATGGTTCGGCTTAGAGACATGATTCTTCTCAAAAACAAGCAGCTCATATAATGATGAATTCATGCCGACCCAGATTGCCATACACGATTCATCCGGACTGTTTGTTACCAGCTCTAGCGCGCGCCGGAGCCAGGTTTTCATTGGTTTGATTGTCTTGGTGTGGGCGGTTGTCTATCTCGGCAGCCTCTTTCAGCCGCCGCTGATGGACGATGCCGACACCGTCCACGCAGAAGCTGCACGCGAGATGGTGGAGCATAACGACTGGGTCACACTGAAAATCAATGACGGCTTTCGCTACCTGGAGAAAGCACCTCTCATGTATTGGTGCGTGGCGGCGAGTTACAAACTGTTTGGCGTACATGACTGGTCAGCACGATTGCCTATTGCGCTGGGCATGCTGGCGTTGCTGATCGTCGTCTATCGAACCGGGCGCAGATTTTATGGCGATGAAGGAGGTCTTTACGCCGCGCTGGCGCTGGCCACAGGATTTGGGCCGTTCATTTATACGCGGTTCATGATCCCGGAAATGCTGGTAGCGCTGTGGCTGGCGTTGGGATTCGATTTCTTTCTCACATCGCTTGAGCAAAGCGAACGAGGAGAGCAGCCGTCACTTGGGGTCTGCTGGGGATTGGCAGCAACGATGGCACTGAACGTCCTGACCAAGGGATTGATTGGGCTGGTCTTTCCAGTTGGGACGATTTTGATTTATCTGCTGCTCACAAAAAATCTGCGCCACCTGCTGCGGCTGAGATTGTTTTCAAGTTTTCTGATCTTTCTGCTGATCGCCGCACCGTGGCATTTACTGGCTGGCTTGCGCAATCCGGCGCAAGGTGAGGCACGCGGATTTTTCTGGTTCTATTTTGTCAACGAACATTTCCTGCGCTTCCTGAAAAAGCGCTTCCCAGCCGACTATGACACGGTCCCGCTCTGGCTTTTCTGGGGGTTGATGCTGGTCTGGCTGATGCCATGGACAGCATTCATCGTGCAGGCGGTACGCAGGGTGCCGGTGAGATTGGCGGCGCTGCGCCAAAGGCACAATGCCGAATCTAAAATCGCCCGCGGCGGCGGTCCACAATGGATATTGAGCGCGCAGCAGCGCGCATCCCTGATATTTGCTCTGTGGCCGCTGGTGATTCTGCTTTTCTTCAGCTTTTCCAGCCGGCAGGAATATTACGTGCTGCCCGGATTGCCCGGAGTGGCCTTGCTGCTGGGCGGCTGGCTGGCGCGCGAGTCGGCCTCAGCGCAGAGTAGCCCTGAGCGGCGCAGCGGAAAAATTTCTTCAATCGTGTTGGCAGTGGCTGGCATTGCTGTATGTGTGGTCTGCGTGGTGCTGGCGTGGCAAGTTAAAACTCCGCCACCGAACTATGACATCGCCGAACTGCTTAAAAAAAATCCACAGGATTACGCGCTTTCTTTTGGACATTTCCTCGACCTCACGCCGCAAGCGATGGGAGCGTTCAAGGTCCCGTTGCTGGCAACCGGGATCGCTTTTGCCCTTGGAACGATTTTGAATCTGGTGTTGCGGCGCAGAAGCAGAGCGTTTGCCGCCAATATGGCGCTGACCGCAATGACTGTGGCGCTTCTGTATGCGACCCATCAGGGGCTCGTGATTTTCTCTCCGGTACTTACGTCAAAGACGCTGGCAGATGCCATCGAGCGGAATTGGAAGCCCGGCGCGATCATTGAAGACAATGGCGATTATGAAGCTGCTTCCAGCGTGAATTATTACACGCGGCATCAGATCAGAATCCTGAACGGACGCTGCAACAACATCTGGTATGGATCAAAATTCCCTGACGCGCCGCCGATCTTTGATGACGATGCTTCTTTTGAAAAGCTGTGGCGCGGAGACAAACTGGTTTTTCTTCTAACCGACGCCAAGTCCAGCCCTGATCGAATACCAGCAGAAGAGTGTCCGCAGAAAGAGCACCTTCCTGATTATGTTGCCCGGGATAAAGCTTGTGTGCTGGCGAAGTGGGGCGGCAAGGTGATAATTGGTAATAACGCGCTTTGTCGCGAACACATGTAAAAGACGTATTTTCCTTTTCGGGTGTCTCGCCTGCGGCGCTCATGCGGTTATGTCGGAGGTCCCTCACTGCGCTCGGGATTTCGCCTGCGGGCTCAAACGCCCGCAAGACGGCTCAACTTAGGAATGGACCGAAACTTTGTCCCGGTCAGTCTTGGCCGCGCTAACATGCTCAGGCGCGCGCGGATGTGCCGGACGAATCTTGCCATTCTCAAGAATGAAAACTTCGCCGCGCCAATGAACGGTGTGATCGGCAAAGCTGGCAAACCACACGGCGAAAGCTACCAGGTCTCTGATTGGCACCAGCCACAAATGCCGCCAAACAGCTCGATCATGCACCACGCCAACTCCTACCTTGATTGCCACGGCAGCGCGCAATGCAGCAGCCGCAGCCAACGTGGCCCACGACCACCAGGCAAAGGGCGCGAGCAGCACAGCAAAAATCGCCCAGGGCAGACCGAAGGTGAGCAGCAAGCCTACATAACCCAGGCGGCGGGAATCGCGTGTGCTGCGGGCCCACCGCATCTGGTGCTCAAAAAATCCGCGGAAGCTGTAGGCCGGCAGATGGGTTTCAACAACAACATCCGCCAGCACGACTTCATACCCTGCTTTAGCAATGCGAAAGCCCAGCTCAAAATCGTCAGCCAGATAATCAACCAGCGGGCGCAGGCCGCCGATGGCCTCAAGCGCGGTGCGCGACATGGCCAGCGTGGAGCCGAGAGCAAAATGGATTCCGCCTTCAATCTGCCGGGCCACCAGCACGCCGGCGATAAAATCCGTGCTGATGCCGATAGATTCCAGCTTTGAGCCCAGCGTGTCTGCGGCAATACCGCGATATGGGCAGGTAACCATGCCAACCTTCGGGCTGGCAAAAGGGGCCATCACGCGGCGAAGATAGTCTGGCGTAACGTAAATATCGCTGTCATTGATAAGAATGTGGTCATACTGCGCGGAGCCCAGCATCTGCACCAGGTTGCTGGTTTTGCGATTGTTACCCAGCACTTCAGGGCACACCAGCAAGCGGATTTTGCAGCCGGGAAATTCGCGGATCAAACGCTCTACCGCTTCCACGGCGGGATCGTCCGGCTCACTGACGCCGAAGATGATTTCGTACTCCGGGTAATCCTGCACGCAGTGGCTGCGGAAGCTCTCATACATCTGCGGATCAACACCGCGCAACGGCTTAAGAATGCTCACCGGCGGCGCACTGGCAGAGGCTTGGTGTTGGCGCGAGCGAAGGAAAGTTCGGGCGCTCCACAGGCAGAGCAGGTAAAACCCCATGCCGCATACGGCCAGCCCAGCCGCTGTCAATCCTGGAAGTCCTGGAAGAAAGTTCAACATTGCCGCCCGCGATCTTCGTTCATTCTAAACTGTTTCTTAGCGCCTTAATAATACTTTACAAATCGATATTAGACGCGGATAGCCGCTGATCCTAGACAAAAATTTCATCAGAGGGTGCCCTAAGTTCGATGCATTACATTGTCAGGGCGTTATTCACCTGCCGCCAGTCGATCTTGCGCAGCAGCTCCTTGATGCGGTCTTCAGGGCCAAAGATCCGGACTTCAACGTTTTCAATGAACGGCGTATCCGGCTTGTGAACAAAGAAGTTCCGATACACGTCATTCACTTCTTCCCAGCGGCCGTTCTTGCTGCCGCTGAAAAATAAAACATAAGCCACGCCATGGCTGAAGGGATTATTGCGGTCCAGGTGCACAAAAGTGGCACCGGGAATTTTGGGGTCAATTTTTGGATCGGGGCCGGTAATCATGGGGACAACCAGCATGTTGAAGTGGCACTGCACCTGGAGATGCTGCAGGTCTTCAATCTGCGCGGCCTCAAGCTGCCGTTTTGATATGTCCTTGATCGTGGGCAGTTTCTGGAGCCGCGGCAGGACGAGCGTCTTATAGCGCTTTGAGTCTTTGCGGACCTCATAAGTGCGCTGGAGCAGCTGATCAATATCCATAGGACGGTCGCCAAAGGTGCTCACCGTGGGATGATCAATGGTCGCATCGATCTTCTCGTCCCAGTCTGGGCTGCGGAACTGGTCAAGCACCTTGTTCATCACATCAGTGTATTTGGTGATGGCTTTTTGCTCGTCCGGTGTGGGCTGGTGCGGGTTATACAATTTGGTGGCTCCTTGAGATTCTTCCTATCAGGCGGCTGCCCGGCGCTTCAGGCCGCTGGCGCTGCGGGAACCAAAAATCCTTTGCTGCCCAAATTCATCTTATAATATGGCTGTGGATGTCAGGCCGGATGGTCGCTGTTCCGGCTGCGGACGCCGGGTTTTCCCGGGCTGCGCGGCTGGAAGAGAGGAAAGTCCGAACTCCACAGAGCAGTGTGCCGGATAACGTCCGGGAGGGTGCTTGAGTGGCGCGTTTCGGCGCGGCGCTGAAGTGGCTCGACGGAAAGTGCCACAGAAAATATACCGCCGCACATAAGTGAACGGTGTAAACCGATCCGCTTTTGAGCCGGACGCAAAGGCCAAGCAGGCGCAAGCCCGCCGGGCCTGAGATCTTCGACTGTTGCGGTAAGGGTGAAAAGGTGCGGTAAGAGCGCACCGCCTGCGCAGTAATGCTCAGGGCATGGCAAACCCCACACGGAGCAAGACCAAATAGGGAAGGAATTCTGAGTAGCAATATTCAGAATACGTCTCGGCTCGAGGCGTCAAACTTCCGGGTAGGTCGCTTGAGCCGATCAGTAATGACCGGCCTAGAGGAATGACCGTCAACGGCAGCAATGCTGTACAGAATTCGGCTTATAGGTCTGGTATCTCATGTGGCCCTTGGATTCGAGAGGATTCGAGGGCCTTCCACATTTGGACCTCGTCACGTTAGGTCTTTCGACTCGCTCCACTCACTCAGGATTTCGCCAGCGGACTCAGCCACTCCACACGCCAAAATTGGGCTTGCGGGGATTCCGGCCAGACGCCGCTTGCGCCTCAACATAGTTTACGCAACCGGAATAGCTCTATCACTTTTTGTATAAATAACTTAAATCGATATATTCGCATTCAAGAGGCGCCAGTTACCTGTTTGGTTCCTCTATTGAAACAGCATAGCGTAGTTCCGCACTATTCTCCTGTGGCGGCAAAGGGTTGGGTGCGCAATCTACGTTTTCCCTGATTGCGGACGAAAGTAAGCGCAGATTGTTTTTGAGTTTAAGGCTTTTTTGAGAGTCGGAATTGCAAAAGGGGGGAGTTGTGGCAGACTTCGGCCAAGGTGGTACAAGAACAGTAACAACTTTCAACGCAACGGCAACCGCCAATGGTCCGGCAGGTGAGCATTTGGCATACAAAGTCACCGTTCAGGGCGGCATGCCGTCTTTCGTGTTTACATGCCAACACCAAAACCAGACGCCAATCACGTCTGCGGACAAATTCCAAGGCCATCCGAAGCAGGTTTATACATGGAAGCTTTGGAAGACCTTGCCAGCCAATGCCAGCGCTACCGATTTTGCTACCGACACCATACCTCTCGATAGCTTCACTGTATCGATGTCATTTCTGGGAGCAATAGCCTACACACTGCAGATTGAACTACATGATCAAAATGATCAAGTTATCAAGACGCTCCAGAACATCAACTACAAAAGCCAAATACCGAATGACGTAGCCATGGAAACTTTAACAGTGACCTGGAACTGAGTGAAAGGAACGGGAATGAGGAAGAACCTGCAATTTATAGCACTGTTTGTACTCAGCGTCATGCCCTGCCTGGGGCAAACGAACTGCGCCGGCTCAAGCGACTTCGGGCAATGGCTTACGTGTAAGATCGACGAACGAAAGACTGCAGCTGCGGGAAAAGTTGCCCTTAAGGCCAACGCGACAAATGGCACCAAACAGGAAGAGGCCCCTTCAGCAGCCAGCCAGACCACGTCACTTGTTGACCAGAGCTCTGCGTCAGATCTTTTCAATCTTGCCTTGCATCTAGCGAAGCTGAACACCGGCGACGTCAACAATGACACTAATAGCGTCACGGTCACGACTTCAGCATACGCGTTATACGCAGCTGCGAACTATCATGACCCTTTGGATCCTGCCTTTTATGCCACCCACCGGCAATGGCGCCGCGTGTACTTCACTCTGGGAAGAGATATTCCCGATTCCAGCGCCACGCAGCCGGCCCAAGACCCACACAAAACACAAACAGGAACCATCGCCGGCATTAAGCTATTGCTTCTTGATCATCGGGACATTACTTCTCCGGCCAACAAAACGGCATTCGATAACGTAAAGAATGCAATGACAAGGGCGGCTGCCGACCGCGCGGGAATCCAGACCGCCATTCTGACGGTCGTAAACGGAGCCGATCAACGGTTTGCGAATCTAACCAGCGCCGAAGAGCAAACTGTCAACAACATCATTGATGCTCGCATCACATCCTTCGCCAGCCTTGACGATGTTACGGCAAACGCCGTGGACAGCATCAAAAAGAACCAGCAATGGTCGATTAACTACACTGCGGAGATCCGCAATTCACAAGGCTTCAATGAACACAAAGTAACCATGGTGCTGGATTGGGGCCTTCATTCACGCCTTAATCTGACGGCAAATGCCGGCTTGGATATCCAGGACGGAAAAAGCTTTGCTCCTGATTCCAATGGCGCTACGGCCGCAGCTGAGCTTCAATTCAGGGTTACTGAGGACCCCAAGCTTACTCAGCCGGTGCTTTTGAGTTTTGCTGGAAACGGAACGTGGCTCACAAATACGAGCCCTGTATACAAAGGACAGCTCAAACTGACCATTCCTCTGGGTCAAAAGTCCGGCGTCAGCATGCCACTTTCAGTCACCTATGCCAGCCGGGCCGACCTCATTCAAGAATCGCATGTCGAAGGCAGATTCGGCTTCACCTTCGACGCGCAGAAAATCGCTGCGGCATTATTGGGATCAAAATAGCCGGGACATAAGACATCGAACCAGCGCTTGGCATCGCATGTGGCCCTCAGGTTGTGAAAGCATCTGAGGGCTTTCAAGTTTTGGAGTGGGGTCGCTGAGCCCCCGGCTTCGTTCGGGATTTTAACTGCGGGCTCAGTCGCCTACAAAAGCGCCTCTACTACTGCACGAGACCGATGCGACGCAGCAAATCAGCGAAGCGGGGATCGGAATGCAGAGGATCGAACCGCGGCTCTACTTTGAGATTACTCAGAGTGAACGAGTGCTCCTCATACGCCTTATCCAGTTGCGCAAAAGACTTATCCTTCTCACCCAGGCCTGCATAGATCAGGGCCGTGTCAGTGGCAGGGACATAGCTATGTTCGGATAAGCTCTGCAACTCCGCGAGTACCTTGTGAGCTTCGGCCTTCCTGCCGGACATAGCATAGATGTGGGCGAGGCCGGCCATGGCCAGTGCCCTGGCTGGGCCTTGCGTAACGGTGACCGCTTTTTGAGACGCAGTTATGGCTTCCTTAAACATGCCTTTTTGCTCATAAGCGGCTGCGAGGAATGCGTAGGGCGGGGGGAAGTTCGCGTCCAATTCCAGGGTCTTCTGGAATTGATCAATCGCCTGGTCGTAGCTTCGGGAAAAATAGAAGGCCAATCCCATCTCAAAGTTGATAACGAGTGACAGCGGCTCCAGTTCCAACGCTCGTTTCTTTTCTGCGTCGGCCTCCAGGAACCGGCCAGTTGAACTCAGGTACCCTCCATACCATTGGTGAGCCGGCGCATAGCGCGGATTCAGCTCAAGCGCGCGCTTGAATTTTTTCTCCGCGGCCAGCCAATCCCAATCGTATGCAAAGAGTACGCGGGCCAATGTGGTGTGGGCTTCAACCAGCGTGTCATCCAATTGCAGGGCCTTGGTGGCTGCGGCCTTGGCGAGCAGCATTCTTTCTTTCGGAAACAGTGGATTCGCCGGCACATGGTAGCAATCAGCCAGCCCCGCATAAGCCAGAGCGTAACCCGGGTCTTTTTCGATTGCCTGGTGAAACGACTCGATAGCTTTTTGTATCGCCTCCGGTGTTCGTTTGTTCCAGTAGTATCGCCCCTTCAGATAAAGCTGATATGCTTCAGCATTCTCTGTGGCATGTGCGGCCAGCCGTTTTTCTTCCGCACTTGCCAACCGCAGACGCAGCTTGTCAGTGACTTCACGGGCGATATCTTCCTGCACAGCGAGGGTGTCCACAAGCTTGCGGTTGTACTGTCTGCCCCACAGCTGCGAGCCATCGCTGACGTCCATCAATTCCATACTGATGGTCAACGTTTCCCCGCGCTGCAAGACTCTCCCTGTCAAAACCGCGCGGACATTGAGGTCACGCCCGATCTTTTGCGGATCAAGATTGCTGCCCTTATACCGGAAGACTGTACTCCGCGCCATGACCTTCAGCCGGGGTATTTGAGACAGCTGCCCGATGAGAGTTTCGGTAATCCCGTCGCTGAGGTATTCCGCGTCCGGATCAGTGCTGGCGTTCACAAACGGCAAGACAGCCACCGAGTCGATCGCCTCGCCGTTCCCTCGCAACAGGGTGAACCATATAGTGGCAACCAGCAAGGCTGCCAGCGCAACTCCGCCACCTACGAGTCGCCACCTGAAGCGCCACCACGGTCGTGGCTTGATCTCAAGTTGCTGCGTATGAGTCAGAACAGTTGAATTCGGGGAAGAGGCAAGGTTCTGCTCCCCGGCGTTGTTTCCGATTTTTTCCAGCGAGGCCAGAAACCGGTAACCGCGGCGCGGCACCGTCTCAATGAAATGAGGCGCACCTGTGTCATCTTTCAACGCATGCCGGATTTGGCGGATGGCGCTATTCAGGCCCGTGTCAAAGTCAACGAACGTCTCAGCTCCCCAGATTCTCTGCTGAATCTCTTCGCGCGTAACCAGGGTTCCGGGCCGGCTGGCTAAAAGCGTCAAGATGAGAGTGGGTTGGGGTTGAAGCCGGATGGCCGCTCCATCCTCGCGCAGTTCACCTGTCTGCAGATTGAGTTCAAAGCTCGCGAATCGGACTATGGTTCCCGCGCCGGGCTTTGAATCCACTGAAGAACCCTCCACCAGCAAGCGGCAGAGCCTCCAATGGCAGTCCTTGTCACGGGTGGTCGTCTGGGGCTAATGCTTTCGGTTTCATCAGTGTACAGACAATCAGAAGTCAATCACAACTAAAACAGAAGGCCTCCATTGATCGGATTGCAGTCCTGCGGTCAGGATCAGGCGTTCGCTCCTGGCATCAGTGGGCATGCCGCCGCGACACCAGAGCGAAATTCACAAGGAGATGACATGAATAGTTTCAATTTGGTTCGACTTTCGGGGATCTTCCGCTCGGGCATCTTCCGTTCGATGTTCGTCCTCAGTGTGCTGGTCCTTCCCCAAATAGCACAGGCCCAATGGCGGGCGACTGTGGGAGCGCAGAGTGAATCCCTGGGACGTCAGGCCCTGGCTTTTCTTCCCAACGAACTCTGGATTCACACAGGTGACAGCGTCACCTGGACATTCGATGCCAACGAGGTCCATACGGTGACTTTTCAAAAGCCGGGCCAGACACGGCTGGCTTTTCAAGTGGGTTGTCCTGGGTTTGCGGCTGGCGATTCCGGCAGCTTCAATGGCACCACTTGCATCAGCACGCCCGCTCTGGCCAAGGGACAAAGCTTTACCATCACTTTTCCCACTGCCGGTAACTTCAAACTCGTCTGTCTGGTCCATGCAAACATGACTGGCGTAGTGCATGTTCTCGATCTCGCAGAGCCTCTTCCGCATCAGCAGGACTTTTATGATGATCAGGCGGCCGAGCAGCGCAAAGCGCTTCTCTCTGACGACGGTCATGATGGCGACCACGATCGCGGACGCTCCGACGATTCAGGTCACGAACACTCGGACATGAATACCGTCATGGCCGGCGTTGGTGAGGTTACGGCCAACGGCGGAGGCTTTCAGACTCTGATCGTGGCGCGCTTCATGGAACCAACAAAAGTAATCCATGCGGGTGAAAGCGTTGAATGGACCAATTTTGACCCGTTAGCAAGGCACACTATCACTTTCGGCATCCCGCCTTTGAACCCTGTTCCGTCCATCAACGTGACCAAGGATACTGACGGAGCTTTGCACGGCATAGTCAATTCCAATGCTGACAACGTGCACTCCGGGGTGATTGGCGCGGCGCCGCAAGATCAAGTTTCTCTTCCCGCGCCACCGCTAGGTGTTACGCGATTCCGAGTGACATTTCCCAACCCCGGAGAGTTTCCTTATATCTGCGTCATTCATGGCAATCTGGGCATGAAAGGCAAGGTGATTGTCATCCCCTAGAGTTGTGACAGCTGGCGTTTGAGCAATGACCGAGGTGATCTGAACTTGTCAAAAGCCCGCACCAATCAGCAAAAAAAGATGGGGTGCGGGCTTCTACTTCACACGTCTGTAGCAAAGCAACCAGGCTCAAAGCGAGGACACACGCCATGAGTATAGGTCGGCAAAAAAACAGAGCCATGGGATTAACGGTCTTGTTTCTCTTTGTCTGGTGCACCTTCGCATCGGCGCAAAGCAAAGTAACATCCAGGACGCAGATCGTACTACTTGGTACAGGAACCCCTGCGCCGGACCCGGAGCGTTCCGGACCATCCACAGCCATAGTCGTCAACAGTACTGCATATCTCATTGATTTTGGCACTGGAGTCGTCAGGCAGGCTGCGGCTGCCCGCAAGAGAGGCGTCCGGGGATTGGAACCCGTAAACCTCAGGATCG
>DASXKZ010000343.1:0-1589 GCA_036496525.1 Candidatus Angelobacter sp. | reverse complement strand
CACCCGCCCCATGCACCCCACTGCATCTGCGCATCCTGGTACATTTCAGCGGTCTCGAGATTCTCGTTCGCAATGTTATTTGCGGCGCGGAGTTGTTGGTAAGCCTGGTACTCCTTTGGTCCACCGACATAGGCCTGGTTATGAGCCGCGTCCGGGAAAATGTAGTACGTTCTCCCATTCCTGTTGATCATGGCCACATGGCCCGGCGGAAGCTGTTGGAGCTTTTGTTGCTGCGCAGTCGTCTTGGGGGTGATGACCTTAAAGCCGGACGCCACCAGCATGCTCTCTTTGTTCTGGGTGCTGCTTGTTGTGGCGCAACCGACCGTTAACGCCAACAGGGCGATGACGCTGATCGTATTGAATGTGATTGGTATGTTTTTCATTTCTTTCCAGTTTGCTTTGTTTTTGATTTGCTATCGACAGCCACTCGCACGCACGCATCCCACCGGTTCGCCCTTGGACCTGCACGAAGTAATGCCATCCAACGCGCATTTTTGCCCGTGCGCGTTTTGCCGAACAGTTGGACTTTGGTCGTACTAGGCCTTGCCTTACGGGGCTCTAATGCAACGACGTTCGGACGGAGACGTCTTGGCGACAGAAATGCTGCGCGGCGCCAGAATCTTCCGAACTGAAGCAACGGCGTATCGGTCTCGCGCCAAAGTCGCAACCATTCAGCGCCAGTCCGCCTTTGGCGCTGACCAAATAAGCCACACTCAGAATGCTCGTCAGATGCGAGGAAGCATGAGCAGTTGCAACACTGGCAGGCCGAGCAACAAGCAGGCAAGAATCATAAAAACGACACGCACGGTTTTGAAATGAAAGCGCTGTCCGATCGCCGTGATTAAAAGCACGGTAGCCAGGAGAACCGTGATGCGTACGTACTGGTCTCCGGTCTCTCCGGATTTTGTACCTTGGTCGGCTACCTCTCCAGCTTTTTTATTCAAACCAAGAAACTGCTCGTGCTTCGCATTGTGATACTCGGGCATGAAGATAGGACCGGGTGGCGCTTGCGCGTTGTTGAAAGGATCCGTCCTCGACCAGGCTGTGAAGGCCGGTCGGTATTCGTCGCGAAAGCGTCGTTCGAAGAACTCCGCCGCCTTCTCCTTACCATCCAGCTTCGCAGCAAGCCAACTATTGAAGGTATCGCTGTCGTAAATCCGCTCCTGTCCTGCCAGGGTGGCAAGACCTTCGGCAGTAACTCGGAGTCGGCTCGCTTGGGCATATTGCTCCGCGCGCCTTCCGGCCCACTGCGCCGCCTGGTACCCGCTCCAAGCTGTAGCCACGGCAACAAGGGCGAGTATCACCGCTTCGAGAATTTCAATCGCTTCAAAACGGGACTGGGAGGAAGAGCTGTTCTCGCGCACTTGGTTTAGTTTTCTAATCACATAGCCCACCGGTCCCACCGACTCTAGCATAACGAAACTTTCTGCACGGAAATTAAGCCTAACTACTGAGAGCCGCCCGGCATCAGGTGTTCGTCGATCCGTCTCGAGCTCCCAGGAATTAAACGGCCGTCCTGATCAAAGCTGAGGAGGATGACCCAATTGGAGACGGAATCCGGCCATTTGCCATTCGGCAGAAATCTTTTG
>DASXKZ010000342.1:0-3373 GCA_036496525.1 Candidatus Angelobacter sp. | reverse complement strand
TTACGGCGGACCTGCCACAATGTACATCGATGACACTTTCTTGGGGCCCCCAGGAGGAAGCAATCAATTGTCGAATGCCGGCTTTGAAAGCGGAAACTCTTTTTGGAGCATCGACGGCGGTGGTCAGGGAGTCTACACCATCAGTCAATTCAGCAAGTAGCCTTCTTGCATATGGTAGAGGACTCAAGTGGTGCGCTGATGCAAAAAGAGAGTGGCATCTACGGCTTTATTCATCGGACATTCCAAGAATATATGGCATCAGTGCACATTAAGGAGGAAAGACTACTTACTGAACTCATTAGTCGGGTAAACCAAACTCGGTGGCATGAGACTGCGAGATTGTATTCAGCTCAAACGGACGCAAGTCCCATTGTTGAAAGATGTTTGCTGTCGATTCGCCCCCATGTAAGTGCACTGTTGCTTGCCACCGATTGTGAGGCAGAAGCATTGGAACTACAAGAAAGTTTGCGTGATCGCCTGCGGAAGATGACTAAAGACGCGTTAGAGGATAGAGGGTGGAGAGGCGCAAATTGGCAGCAGAGCATATGCTGAGGCGACGCATGCGCCAAATGAGGCAAGTGGATGATGATTACTAGCAACAGCGCAGGGCATATTTGAAGCGGCCCTGCGAATCGCGTTGCCAGACATTCCGGGCTCGTTCAACACGATTCCCCAGCATGCCCAAAAAGCACGGGGTTGAGGGGCGGAGGACTCTGGGTCTCCACCCCTTGGTTCAGTGGCGCTTGATCAGCGCAGCCTGGAGATGTTCAGTTGCTCGCGAAAGCGATCTTCGAGACAAACGCATCTGATATCCCACTCAAAGATTGCTGGAATGATCTGGGCGTGATTGGAAAGTTATTGGAGCTGGTCCACCCGCCTACATAGGCATTCTGTGTGGAATCCACGACAATCTTTACCGGCTCATCATCGCCATGACCGCCTAAATAACTGGAAGCGAAAAGACCGCTACCACTACTCAGAATCACGGTCACAAACCCGGCATTGCAGGGCGCGCCGGCGCATGTTCCGCCGGGATAGTGTTTCAACAGTGCGCCTCTGGTCACCGGAAAGTCGGCCGATGTGGTGACTCCTGTGACGTAGGCATTTCCGCTGGAATCGACATCGATGGAAGTTCCTGCGTCAGGCGATGAACCTTCCAGGAAACTCGAAAACACCAGGGCCGACCCGCTGGAGTTCAGCTTAGTGACAAATCCATGGGAGCATGGAAAATCGGTTCCGAGAAAAGGACAGTTGCTTGCATTGAAGCTGGTCTGAAAAGCCCCCGGGGTGGTGGGAAAGCCCTGGCTGCGGGTGCTGCCGGTTAAGTAGGGATCGTTGGAGGAATCCAGCGCCAGTCCAGTTGGCAGAGCTCCTCCAAGCACCGTTGAAAACACAAGCGAAGATAATGTGGGATCGAGCTTGGCGGCGAAGCCTGCATCAACATTGCCGCTGTCATCGGTGAATCCCTGGCCGAAGCTGGCGTCTTGAGGCAACGTCGAAGGATTATTCGTGGTACCAGTTACATAGACATTGCCGGATGCATCGAGCTTCAGGTCGGCGATCCGGTCTTCCTCGGCACCGCTGGGTGGGGTTGTAGTTGATCCGAAGTAGGTCGCATTGAGGACGGTGGATCCGCTGGCGTCTATATGCACTATATAGCCGATTTCGCAGCAGGTACCGGGAAAGGTGGTCTCGAATGCATTCGGGGTGGTCGGCAGGCAAGTGTCGTTAGAATGGCCAGCCACGTAAGCCTCTCCTGCGGCATTCACTGCGATGGTATTTCCGATGGTGAAACCCTCTCCGCAACTTCCGCCAAAGGAGAAGCTGTAATCGAGGGCGGAGCCCGCGGTATTGAGTTTGTCTACTACGATGGGTGTTTCCTGGCAATCGGCGCAGCCATTTCTCGAGGTGATATAGGCGTTACCAAAAGCGTCTACTGCCAGAGCGTCGATTCCCACGCCGTTCGAGGCACTGTTGATGTAGGTTGAATAAACCAGTGCTGAGCCTGAGGGATTCAACTTGGTCACAAATCCTGACGAACTGGCGCAGCCGAGACCGGGCTCGCAGTCGGAACCGGCATTGCGGGAAAAGGCGCCCACGGTCGTAGGATAATCAGTTGCGGTGGTCGTCCCGGCGATGTATGCATTCCCCTGCTTATCAATTGTCATGCTGGTTACGAATGTCGTGGATGCCGTGGAGTTTCCATTAAAGTCAATGGCATTTGCTCCGCCAATAAAGGTGGAATAGCGGAGAACCGGATCGATGACTAGTTGGTGGTCATGATCATAACTGCCAATCTGGAAACTCACACGTGAGTTGCCGAGCAGAGCGTAACGCGCGGCTACAGCTTTGCGCCTGCCGTTAATCACCTGATACGCAACTGGCGCCAGCTGATGAAACTGGAAAGGTCCCGCTTTGGCCGTCAGCGTCCCATCGGAAGAGAGCGCCAGCGAATCCGCTCCTTTGAATCGGAGAATAATCCTGGCGGGATCGGCGCCCGGCGCAACCCGCAGGTCGTGCTCAAGTTCGCCTTGACTGGAGTAATAGACAAGATCGATGCCGGGATAAAGCTCGTTATAGGTCAACTCATCATAGGTCCGGATGCCGGTGATGTTTCCGGATTTGAGGCTCAGGTAGTTTACCTGTCCGGGCTGCAACCCCCCAGGAAGAATGCTTTGGGGGCGGGCGTTTTCCCACGCCATGCGAAGAGCGGCCTGGTAAATTCTTGTGGACTTGCGATCTCTTTTCTGGACCTTCAGCACCGTGCTATCGGCCGTGAAGAATACGATGTAGTCAGGACCGCGTTGCAGAAAGCGAACGTGGCCGTCGGTCTGCCCGCGGTTTTCTTCAAAATAGGGTTTAGCTGATGGCGCCGCTTTCGAGGCGGCATTGCAAGCAATGGCAGCGGTAAATATAACTCCGCTAAGGAAAAGACGCACAGAGGACTTGACGAACATGGTAGAACTCTTTTCCGAGGAACAGGAACACTACGGGACACAAGGTGAGATGCTGCTCCTCTTAGAGCAGGGTTGCCTCTGCTGGGTAGCGACATTTTTGTTGAAGTCCAAGTTATGGCCAGCCATCAAAGAGCTTTAGCTATTCCACAGCACTCAACGCTCCGGCATCGAGTCAATTCAACTTTGGACGGCGATAAGGAAATCAAACAACATAGACGCGCCAGCTATTTAGAGATAAATGTCCGGCCCTTTAAGGTCTCATAGTGACGGTTTTCCACACAAATTATGTTTGCACAACTTGACGTGCAACCGGCGCGAGCGCAGTATAGGCGAAACTGGAGAAGCCTTAATGCCCAATGATCCCGAGGTTGATGAGTTTGTTGACGAAAGTGAGTTCTCAGACTGCGATGAGACCG
>DASXKZ010000341.1:0-14688 GCA_036496525.1 Candidatus Angelobacter sp. | reverse complement strand
TCCTTGCAAGCTCCATTTGTACCGATCTCCATGGAACAGGTTGTCATGTCCAACCGCCAAATCGAAAAGACTACGAGGAGAGATTCGCGGTGGGTTGTGATCGTCATCCTCGGTCCCAGGCGCCGGAATGCTTACCCGCGTGGCCCCAAACTGTGATGGCGCGCAGGACGTCAACGGCGACGCGAGCGTTGGGAAAACATTGCCGCAGAACAAGCCCGCCTGAATCTGCTGGTCTGCGGTAAGTCCTGTCAGGTCGACGGGCGTTGTGGAATCTGTAGCAAAGGGCACAGCGCCTGCCACCAGGCCGCTGTCATAACGCCAGTTAAAACCGACCCAGGGGCCGCGCTTGCCGATCTGATACTGCAAGTGCGTGGTCTCATTAAACTTTTCGTCATGGTCGATGCGGAATGCGCCAATAGCCGCAGGGACCGCACCGGCCCCGCCAATCTGTGGGGTAAAGAAGCGAGCCTGCACACTGGAGAAAACGAATAGTGCAGTAAAGCCATGGAAGTCAGGCACACTGACTCGCCCGGCAACACCGGGAATCTTGGAGTTATGCCATTCAATCGGGAAAGTCAGCGGAGTTGCACCGAAAACCCCGAAATCATACGCGTTGTGAGTGTACTTCCACACGTACTCACCCGAGAAGACCAGGTATTTCCCGAATGCCTGCTGCAGACCGGCGTGGAACTCATTTCGCCATCCAGGAGTGAACGGCGTGACCGCGTTGGAGGCACAAACCAGAAGCGGATTCAGCACCGGATTGGCGCATCCTGTGCTGGATAGAATCAGGTTCTCATTAAATGGCGTTTCCAGCACTCGCGCATAGGAAGCGCGAAACACGGTATTCGTTCTTTTCACGTTGTAGGCAATGCCAAGGCGGGGCTCGGCCTCACTGTGCGAAACAAGACCGTGGTAAATATCGCCGCGAAGACCAAGGTTGAAAGTCCAGGGCCCTGTCGTAATGGCATCCTGCAAATACATCGAGAGTAGCTTGATGTCCGTATGGCCAGTAAAGGGAAACAGGCTGCCGCCACGCGTCAGGTCAACGGGCAGGAGATCACTGTTGAAGTCTGGATTCGCCGATCCGCCGGGATTCACCGGCCCTCCGCATTGTCCTGGGTCAGTCACTGAGGGGTCAGTGTTGGGGCTTCCGTCCCCGTTGAGGCAGACTGCGTTCAAAGTAGGATCCACGATGCCAAAGCGGTCTTTCTCAGTGAGGAAAGTGTTCTGATACGTGGCGCCCGCCTTCAGGTTATGGATGCCTTTGACGTAGGAAATATCGGAGCGAACTCCAGTGTTAGTGAGCCTTCGGTCCTGAGTCAATGTCTCCTGCTGCAGGCCGGGTGCAAGATCGGCAAACGGATTGCCACTGGGATAGTAGTTGAACTGGTCATGCCGCACGAACGCACCGACTGTCAGGACGGTGTTGGTATTCAGAATATGGGTCCATGTTGGAGCAATATTGAAAGTCCTGATCTGAGAGCGCTGGTCTGCCGGTCCGACAGGAAGACCATTAGGACCAAGGCCGCCATTGTCGACGACAAGACCAGACCATGCAGTCGCATTTTGCTGATCAAACGTATTCGGCGTTTGGAACCACGAGCGGGTCAAGCCCAGGTTCAGGTGCAGAGAATTGGCCTGAGAGAGCTGAAAATCTACGCGATCAAATATATTTTGTTCATTTCCCTTGGCATGCATCACGGTGAACTCTGGCGGATCAAGAAAGCGACCGCTATTCAATCCGTTTAAGGATATGAAGTTCCCCCATTTGTCATTTCCATAAGCCAGATTAAATCCGGCCGTGGCAGTGCCAAAACTACCGTATGAGGTAGTGAATGCGCCGTGTGGCGTAGTCACGCCCTGGCCGGAACGTGTCGTAACGTTAATCACAACGCTTGCTTTTTCGCCGAATTCCGCCGGTGGCGCGCCGTCTATCACTTCCAGAGACTGAATGGAATCGGCAGGTATCTGATTGGAGAAAATTTTGCTTTGCTGATCGGTGATTGGCTGCCCGTCGACCGAGAAAGAGTTTTCTGCGTGATCGCCAAGCCCATGGAAAAGTCCATTGGAATCGGCGGCGATTCCCGGCGTGACGAGCGTGACTAGCGAACTGACAGACGAGGACGCGCTCTCCAGTGGCACCTTGTCAAAGAGATCCCGATCTACGTCCGTGTGGAAGGTAGTGTCTGACTCCACCAGATCGGCCCCGCCGGCCTCAACCGTGACGGTCTCAGTGGACCCCGTCACTTTCAAGCCGACGCTGAGGTTCAATGGCACGATGGAACGCACATCCACGTCTTCCGAGTAGGGTGCGAATCCTTTGCCGGTAACGGTGAGGTGGTAAGGATTAAATGGTACGTTAGGCACGCTGAACCTTCCCGTACCGTCTGTAGTGACCGTTCTGTCATAGCCGCTGACAGGATTGTGAATCTCGACCTTTGCACCGGCAATCACTGCATTGCTGGGATCGGTCACTACTCCCTGAATCGTTCCGGAATTGCTGGTCTGGGCGGATGCCTGATAGCAGAATAAAAACATGACGCTAACAAATATGAGCGAAGAGAAAAACAGGACTGCCTTCATAGAAATACGCATAGCTCCTCCAATGCTTGTAGGTGAAGAGTGTTTGGGGATCAGATTTGGCTTTTGGAAAAGCTATGCGGCTGGGGGAGGACGTGAGGAATACGGGGAGGAATGTAATTCTGTCTTACGTTCCCTCTTCAGCAGCGGTTTAAGAACGCCGGTCTGCCGAAGAATAACGTTCATATGGCAAGTTCCTGCCACACGAACTGCCGAGTGCAACAGCGGACACACACTGCAGTGCCGGGCGTCAGTTTCCATCCCGTCAGGATGGAAGTGCAACGCCTGCGCCGCTGCTGAACCCAGCACGAGCACCAGGCAGGCAATAACCAGCCATGGCGGGATCCAACGAGCGATGTTGCCTTGTTTTTGTTTCATAACAAATAAAACCAATTACAGAATTCCGATCAAACCTGCAGTACGTCGCCTTCGCGCGCGACCGTGCGATAAAGCACCGGGTTGATAAAGAAGCCAAGGACCAGCCGCGAAAGGAGTCCAGCCACAATCACGATGGCAAAAGGCTTCTGCGTGTCTGAGCCAATGCCTGTGGAGAGTGCTGCTGGCAACAGGCCGAGACAGGCCACAAGCGCGGTCATCATGATCGGACGAAGCCGCAGCAACGCCGCCTCACGCGTTGCGGTATGTATATCCATGCCT
Source organism: Candidatus Angelobacter sp. (assembly GCA_036496525.1). Classification (GTDB taxonomy): domain Bacteria; phylum Acidobacteriota; class Terriglobia; order Terriglobales; family Acidobacteriaceae; genus Angelobacter. The sequence continues at coordinate 11,448 of DASXKZ010000341.1, read as the reverse complement.
TCCAGCCGGAGCTTGTTGATATAAGAAATCAGGATCACGCCCGTCTCGACTGAAACTCCCATCAAAGCCAACAGCCCCAGCACAGAAGACACGCTGAATGGCGTATGCGTGAGCTTGAGCGCAATGAGCGCACCCACCGGCTCGGTCATGATCACGTCCAGGGCAATGGCCATGGGAAATTTGAAATTGCCGTACAGCGCAAACAGAATGAAGAAGATCAACATAACAGCCAGCGGGCCAATGACCGTAAGCTGCTCTTTGGCGACGATGAACTGATCGTATTCGCCGCCCCACGCAATCTGATAACCACCAGGTATAGAAACATTCTTTTTGACCGCGGCCTGGCCGTCTTCCACAGCCCGTTGCAGGTCGCGGTTCTCAATGCTGTATTGCACGCCTATATAGCGCCGGTTGTTTTCACGGTAAATAAATGACGCGCCGTTGCCCTGCTTGATTTCCGCCATCTGGCTGATGGGAATCTGCTGGCCGTCCGGAGTGCCCACCAGCAGGTTGCCAATTTCCTGCGCGCTGCTGCGGAACTGCGGCTGCATGCGGACCACAAGATCAAAAAGCTTTTCTCCCTGCACCACCTGCGTAGCGGCCTGCCCGCCGACGGCGGCCTGGATCACGGCTTCCACGTCCGCCACGTTGATGCCATAGCGCGCAATCTTTTCGCGATCAACATTGATATTCAGGCTCGGCTGGCCCAGCTCGTGGACCACCGTCAAGTCAGAAAAGCCGCGCACATTCTCCAGCGTCTTCTTGATTTCCACGGCTTTTTTTTCCAGCACATCAAGATCGGGGCCGTAAATCTTTACCGCCAGAGAACTTTTCAGTCCTGTAAGGGCTTCATCCACTGCGTCCTCAGCCGGCTGGGTGTAGTTGAAAATAATTCCGGGAAAAGCTTCCAACCGTTTGTCGATGTCAGCAATCAGCTTTTCCTTGGTGTCGAGCTTCCCTCTCCAAGACGAATCATCATACGGCTTCAACCCCACATAAAATTCAGCATTGAAAAAGCCGGTCGGGTCGGTGCCATCATCGGGGCGGCCATGCTCAGAGCCCACCACCGTGACCTGCGGGTATGAAATCAGGATGTTGCGGACCTGCGGCACGATCTTGCTCGATTCCTCAAACGAAATCGTGTAAGGCATGGTTGCGCGCACCCACAGCGCGCCTTCGTCGAGGTGAGGCATGAATTCGCCGCCGATGAAAGGCACAAGACAGAGTGTCGCGGCAAAAATCAACACAGCAATCAGCAGCGTGAGCTGCCGATTGTCAAGGCACCAGTCAAGCTGCCGCGTATAGATTTTCTTGATCCAATCAAACGCGCGGTTCTTTGGTTCCTTCACGCCCTTGGTGAACATATAAGAAGCCAGCACCGGGACCAGCGTGAGAGTGAGAATCAGCGCGCCAATCAGGGCAAAGGACATCGTGTCCGCCATGGGATGGAACAGCTTGCCGGAAGGCCCGCTCAGCGCGTAGATAGGTAGATAACCGGCGATGATGACAGCGACTGAGTAAAAGATGGGACGATCAACGTCTTTGGCCGCCGCCAGAATCACTTCATTGAGCTTGTATGGCTGGCCTTGCCGCAGCGCCAGTTCGCGATAGATGTTTTCCACCATCACGACCGTGCCGTCAATGATGATGCCGAAATCAATTGCGCCGATGGAAAGCAGATTGGCCGAAACATCATGCGCATGCAACACGATGAAGGCGAACAGCAATCCCAGGGGAATCGTAAGCGCCACAATAATCGCGGCGCGAATGCTGGCAAGGAAAAACAACAACACCAGCAGAACAAGAACCATTCCGCGGAAAAGATTTCCCTCGACCGTCCGCGTGGTGACCTGAACAAGATCACTGCGATCATAAAAAGGCCGCACCTTTACGTCACGCGGCAAAATAGAGTTGTTCAAGTCATCCGTTTTCTGTTGCACCGCCTTCAACACGGTTTGCGTCTGCTCATCGCGACGCATCAAGATCACGCCTTCCACGGCGTCGTCATGGTTCTCGTTATGTGTTTGGAAACCAAAGCTTCCCAGGCGGGGAGCATTGCCAATGGTAACGTCACCGACGTCGTGAATACGAATGGGAGTGCCCTTATTGCTGGCAATCACAATATTGCCGATGTCGCTGGTATTCTGCACCAGGCCCAGGCCACGGACGTAATAGAACTGTCCTCCCTGTGAGTAAAAGCCTCCGCCCGCATTGGAGTTGTTCACTGAAAGCGCCGTGACCACCTGCGGTACCGTGAGGTGATAAGCGTAGAGTCGCGCGGGATCGAGCAGCACCTGGTACTGCATGACCGTGCCGCCCAGGCCGGAATCGTCGGCCACGCCGGGAACGGATTTGTAAGCGCGCTCAACCACCCAGTCTTCAATCGTCTTTAGTTCCTGCGGAGTGCGATCAGGGCTTTGCAGCACGTAGCGATAGACAAGTCCGCTCGGGCTGAACAACGGCGCCATGCTGGGTGTTATGCCGGAAGGCAACTCAGCGTCGGCAATTCTCTGGAAGATTTCTTGCCGCGCAAAGTAATTGTCCGTGCCCTCATCGAACGTCAGCCTGATATCGGAAAGGCCGTAGAGCGAGATGGAGCGCATTACCACCATCTTGGGCGCGCCGGACATTTCCACTTCCAGCGGAAGAGTGATAAGGCGCTCTACTTCTTCCGCGGCGTGTCCCGGCCACTGCGTGATTAGCTCAACCGTAGGCGGAGCAAGGTCCGGGTATGCGTCCACCGGCATGCGCTTGAAAGAAATTACGCCGGCAATGATCAGCAGCACGGTAAGCATCAGCACCAGAAAGCGCTGCCGCAAAGCGGCTTGTACCAGTTTGTGAATCATTTTGTTTTTGTCGCTACGCTCCAAACCGCTTCTAGATTCTTCTCAACTCAAACATCTCTCAGCCCTTCATCGCGCCGCTCGGGTAATCCGGCCCTCGCGGCTATTTGTCTTTCAAGAATTCTTGTCGCTACGCTCCAAACCGCTTATAAATCGTGCCCCCACTTGAACCTTTCTGCCCTGCATCATGCCGCTCGGACAATCCGGCCCTCGCGGCTTCAACTCTTGTCGCTACGCTCCAAACTTGAGGCGCTTAGAAGGCATGAGCGGAAGCCTTCTGCCGAAATCCTGAGAGCAAAGCTCGAAGGACCTCACCTGCATTAAGTCATTCGCTTGCATCGTCTTTATTGAGAACTCGCAAACTGCAGGAACAAGCTGCCGTCTCCGGCAACTCGCTCTCCGGATTGCAGTCCGGTAAGAATCTGCGTTTTGCCGTCACTGCTTTGGCCCAGCTTTACCGGCCGTCGAGAGAACTGATCTTGCGCCACAGCTACATATACGAACGGCTCGTTCTCGGCATCGCGGAGCACTGCCGCATCCGGCACCAGCAACGCGTTATCGATTTTGCCTGCAACCACCGTGGCCGTTACGTACATATCTTTCTTCAGGCGGCCTTCAGGATTTTTGGTGTCTATTCTGGCTTGTAGTGTTCGGGAGGTGGGATCGAGCGCGGCGCCCATGAAAGAAATTCGTCCGTGAAAAATGTCTGGATAAGAATCTGTCTTAATCGTGACCGGATCGCCCACGTGGACATAAGCCAGTTGATTTTCATAAACATTGGCCAGCACCCAAACTGTTGCCATGTTGGAGATGGTGAAGCACTGCGTTTGCCCGGCCTGAAGCACCTGGCCCGGCGCCACCAACCGTTCAACGGCCTCGCCCGCGATTGGCGCAAGCACCGGGACCTCAGGCGAAGTGGGGTTCTCGATCAGCGTGTCAGGACGCGGAATGCCAAGAATCTTCAGCGATTGCTCTGCGGCCTGCTGGTCGGCTTGCGCCTGTATCTCTGCCGACTCGGCCGCCTGCAAATCGCGTTCAGCGATGGCGTGATGAGCGTAGAGGTCCTGCGCGCGCAAGTAATTCTTATGCGCCAGTGAATGAGCGTCGCGCGCCTTCAGATAATTTGCTCTGAGCTGGGAATAGTCCGGGCTAGAGACATACAAAATCGGCTGCCCCTTTTTCACCTGCTGTCCAGGCGAAACCAAGATCCGGCTTACCGGCCCGCTCACCTGCGAAATCACAGGCGTGGTGAGGAAGCTGTTATAAGCTACCGTCCCATTCAGGCGCAGAACGCGCGGCCAGGAAGTTGGTTGAACTGTGATGACCTGTATGTGCGAAACCTGCTCCTTCGGCACCGTAAATAGCTGGCCCTTATTGGCATCGGCTGCACCTTTTTCGCTGGCCTTGCTTGGATCGCCACCTGAACAGGCGCACAACATCATCGCCAGCGCCAGAGCCGGTAGGATCGCGGCTTTGTTACGGCACGGAGCAGAGCGGAGTGGTTGGTGAATATATCTCATGGCAAACTCCTGGTCCCGATGGCCTGCCGCAATTGCTCCAGGCTGAGCATATAAGCGGCCAGCGCCTGCCGGTAAGCGAGTTGCGTGGAGCGATAACTGCGCTCGGCATCGAGAAAATCAAGCAAGGTGGCTGCGCCTGCCTTATAGGCGTACTGGCTGATGTCGCGTGAATCCTGCGCCTGCTTGAGGTAGCCGGAAACATACAGTTTCACCACGTCCTGGTTGGAATTTGCAGACTCATAGGCGTTGGTGACGTCGGTCATTACGGTGTCCTCAGCGGCTTTGGCGGTGAGTTCCGCGCCGGTGAGCGCGAATTTTGTGCGCGCAATTTCACCCTGGTTGCGATCAAAGATCGGCAGCGGCACGCTAAAGAAGAGCGATGTAGAACTTGCGCCTGATACGTGCGAGTAACTGGCGGAAGCATTGAAATCCACTTTGGCGTCTGCTTTGGCCAGCGATATCTGGCTGTTCGCGGCCTTCACGCCTTTTTGTGCCGCCAAAAGGTCTGGGCGGGTGGCCAGCGCCTTTACCTGCAAGTCCGGCAGGGCGGCTGTAAGAGGCTGATAGTTCAGGTCTCCTACCACGTCAAAGTCATGCGGCAGAGAAACGTAGCCAACGAGTTGACGCAAGCTGCCCAGCGCCTGGACTTTGGCCACCCGGGCGGAGCTTACGTCCGTCTGGAATTGCAGCAATTGAAGTTTGATCTTGAGGTTGTCGCCTTCACTGATGTCTCCGGCCTTGTAGCGCTGTTCGCTGATCGTGACCGTGTCCCGAAAGCTGTTCAGGTTTTCTATCGCAAACTGCAGCGTGGAATTTGCAAGCAGAACGTTAACGAACTGCTGAGCCACATTGAAGACCAGAGTGCGCTCGGTATCGGCAACCTGCGCTGCTGTCACGGCAGTTGCATCGCGGGCGGCTTGCAGGCGGTTCTGGCGTTTGTGTCCGCGTTCAAAGAGATAGCCCACGCCGATATCGAACTGCTGCAAGTTATTCAGCGTGTCGGTGGAGAAGTCTCCGCTGAATACAGGAATAAATTGCGAGTCCCAGGAAAGGGTCGGGTTGGGTCGGAGATTGGCGGTAATTTCCTGTGCCTGGTTTTGCTGGATCTGAGTACGCGCCGCTTTTATGCTGGGACTGTTGGTCAGAGCCAGCGAGATTGCCTGCTCCAGCGTTATTTGCGTGGCCGCAGGACGGTCGCGCATCGGCGTAGGGGCGGCCGTTGGCGGCGCAGATTGGCCACCTTGCGCCGATTGGCCGGCACTCGCGCCGGAAGAGCTGAGCGGAATTGTCGTCTGCCCCGGCAAAAGCGCAGGCAGCATAAAGCATGAAAGCAAGAGGGACACCCGAAACATCGTTCCCCTCCAAAAAAATTCTGGATTTTATGGAGCTAACCTGGAATGAATGGCCTGGATTAGGCTACGGGAGGCGGACGGATGAAGAGGCTCAGCTCAGAAATGGCGCTCTTGCCCTGTATTTCATACGGGACAGTAAACGCTTCTACGGAATGAAAAACCAGCAGCAGGTAAACCGTTACCGTGGGTGCACTATTGGCATGCACAGAAAGGCAGATGACACAAGGCGAAGAGTTCTGCGCGACCGCGGCGTCGGAGTGGCTATGTGTTGCTTCCAGCCCGGCCACGAACAAGGCAAGCACAATGCAGACCATCGCGATGAGGCGCATCAGCCTCCGGTGCTCGAATTGAATATTTCCGGCTTGCATGGATTATTGCGGCACAGTAGCCGCGCGTTTTCAGGCTTCAGCTTACAGCAATTTCCACAGCTTTGCCAACGTCTGCAGTGTATTGATGCAGAGTGTTCCGTCTTAGGCACTCACGAAAGTGTTTAGACTTGTAGGGCATGCCGCTCAGGAATGCCCTTTACAAACCTTTAAGACAAGGCCGGGAAATTGCATGACCAGAGCTGCTGTGCTAGCGTTGGAGTGTATTGAGAGGCATTTTGCGAACCATTCCTTCAGGGCTGGACCGAAAGGAAGCTGAACTCTACAGCCAGCTTGATCCTCACCAGTTCCCAAAACATGTCGCTATCATCATGGACGGCAATGGCCGGTGGGCCAAACGCCGCCACCTGCCACGTATTGCCGGCCATCGCCGGGGTGTGGACTCAGTCCGCAATGTGGTTACAACCGCATCCAACATAGGCTTGTCCGCGCTGACGCTGTATGCGTTTTCGGCGGAAAACTTTACCCGCCGTCCGGCGACGGAAATCCATTTCCTGATGAAGCTGCTGCATCGATATCTGAAGAATGAGCTGCCATTGATGCATCGCAACAATATACGGCTGTCATTTATCGGGCGCAGCCACATGCTGCCCCAGGAAGTCCAGGAACGCATGGCGTGGGCCAAGGAGCAAACTGCGCACCACACCGGCATGGTGATGACGCTGGCCCTGAATTATGGATCGCGCTCAGAGATTGTGGACGCCTGCAAAGCCATGGTGACCGCGGCGCAGAGCAATGGCGGGCTTGACCATCTCAAGATCGACGAAGAGAGCCTGAATCGCCACATGTATACCAATAATCTGCCGGAGCTGGATTTGATTATCCGCACCAGCGGCGAAATGCGCCTGAGCAATTTTTTGCTGTGGCAGGCAGCGTATGCGGAAATCTATGTGACCAAAACGCTGTGGCCTGATTTCAGCGGCCTGCACCTGCTGGAAGCCATTAAGGAATTTCAATCGCGCGAACGGCGCTATGGCGGCCTGAACGAACCTCCTCCAGGCAGCTCAAACTAAATGAAGAGAGTCCTTACCGCAGCGGTGCTGGTGCCGGTGGTGCTGCTGGTTTTGTTCAAGGCGCCAAGCTGGCTTTATAGCGCGTTTATCGGGCTGATCGCAGTGCTCGCGGTCCATGAATATTTCGGCATTGCATTCCGTTATCAGCAAAAGGTGCACGCTTACGTGGTTGAAGTGGCGATTGGTCTCTATTTCCTGGGCCAATGCCTGTATGGAATCAGCGCATTTGGTGTAGCAAATTTCGGCAGAGCGTTTGACCGATGGGCGACGGACGCAACCAGTGTTCGGGTGCTGCCTCTGGTCCTGGTGGTTCTTGGGATGTGTCTGTGGCAGGTGCGAGATGTTCTGCCGGGGGCGGCATATTCCTACTTCGGATTCATTTATGTGGCGTATACCTTGGGAGTGGTCTCCACGATAGGACATTTTGAGAATGGCCGTATCACCATATTCATCTTTCTGCTTGTGGTATGGTCAGGCGACATTTTTGCTTACTACGTTGGGCGCGCTTTCGGAAGACATAAGCTGGCGGAGACAATCAGCCCAAAGAAGACCTGGGAAGGAGCCATCGCTTCCACGATAGGGGCGATCCTGGTTTCGATTCTCCTCTTTCATTACATACATGAACTTGGAACCCTATTAATTAAGCTCCGTGCGCTTCCCTCAGAGAGCCTGCTTTTCACCAATATACGGCTGTATGCGCCAGACTGGCGACTCGCAGCCACATTTGGTTTGTTGGTTAACATTGCCGCCCAGCTAGGCGACCTGGCAGAGTCGGCCTTCAAACGCGGAGCGGACATTAAGGACTCAGGGACCCTGCTTCCCGGCCATGGCGGCTTGCTCGACCGGATTGACGCGATGCTGTTCGCGGCTCCGGTATTATGGTTTTACTATCCCTCGTTGTATATGGCGCTCAGGCACCAACCATGAAACGCATTGCCATCCTCGGTTCCACCGGCTCCATTGGACGCAGCACGCTCAACGTGATTGAAAACAATCCTGAGCGGTTCCAACTGCTCACGATGGCGGCAGGCTCGAACACTGAAGCAGCGTTGAACGACGCGCGTCGCTGGAAGCCTAAAGTTTTGTCGCTGGCGTCAGAGCAGGATGCCGAAAAAGTTCGCAAGCAACTCAAGGCTGAGGATCTGGGCGAGATTGAAGTCGTCTATGGGCAAGCCGGGACAGTGCGGGTGGCGACGCATCCTGAAGTTGATTTTGTGGTGAGCGCGATTGTTGGCGTTGCAGGATTGAAAGCCACGTATGAAGCAGTGCGTGCGGGCAAAGCAGTTGGATTGGCCAATAAAGAATGTCTGGTCGCTGCCGGCGAATTGATTACCGCTGAAGCGCGCAGGCAAGGCAAGCCGCTGTTGCCCATCGACAGCGAACACAACGCAGTGCATCAGTGCATGCGCGGCGGAAGAATGAATGAGGTTGAGCGCGTGTGGCTTACTGCCAGCGGCGGGCCGTTCCTGAACACAGCGAAATCTGATTTCGAAAAAATTACGGTAGAACAGGCGCTGAATCATCCCACGTGGAAGATGGGCCAGCGTATCACCATTGATTCAGCCACGCTGATGAACAAAGGATTTGAGGTCATCGAGGCTTGCCGGCTTTTTGACATGCCGCCGGAACGCGTGAAGGTCATCGTTCATCCGCAGTCGACAATTCACTCTTTCGTCGAATTCAATGACGGCAGCATTCTGGCGCAGCTCTCCGTCACGGACATGCGTCTGCCTATTCTTTATGCGCTGACGTATCCCGAGCGCATCGAGTCTGATCTGCGTTTCAATGTGCTGGACCTGAAGCGGCTGGATTTTGCGCCGCCCGATCCTGACAAATTTCCCTGCCTGCGTCTGGCCTATGAAGCTGCGGCGGCGGGAGGATCTAAGACGATTGCCCTAAATGCGGCGGATGAAGTAGCAGTAGCTGCTTTCCTAAAACGGGAAATCGGTTTTACCGATGTTTCTAAGGTGGTTGAGCGCACAATTAATGAAACGTCAGACCACCATCCGAAATCTATAGAAGAGGTACTTGCCATTGACGCCCAGGCCCGAAGGCTGGCGCATGACCAATTGCCGCGCCATGTAGCCCAGTAGGGCGCTTTAAAGTTACAATATCGAATCACTTTTCATATGCAGTTATTATCGCTCAGCGTCGTCGCCTTTATCTTTGTTTTGGGCATTCTAGTATTTGTCCATGAATTCGGCCATTACGCCGTAGCCAAGCTGTTCAAGGTCCGGGTTGAAGTTTTCAGCCTCGGCTTTGGCAAGCGTCTGTTCGGGTTCAAGCGCGGCGACACCGATTACCGCATCAGCCTTCTGCCTCTGGGCGGCTACGTGAAGATGGCCGGCGAGAATCCCATGGAAGCGCGGACGGGCGATCCAGGCGAGTTCATGAGCCATCCGCGCTGGCAGCGCTTTCTGGTGGCGATTGCCGGCCCAGCGATGAACATCATTCTGGCTCTTGTGGTGCTTTCCGTCCTTTATACGTTCCATCATGAGTATTTTGCTTTCAGCAAGGCCCCTGTGGATGTGGTCTTTGTAACGCCCAACTCTCCTGCGGGAAAAGCAGGATTGCAGGTAGGCGACAGGATCGTCAGTGTGCAAGGCATTGATAATCCCACCTGGGAGCAGTTCCTTATCCGAGTTAGCATCAACCCAGACCAGCAGGTTCCAATCAAAGTATTACGCGGCGACAAGTCCATTGATCTGACACTGGTGCCGGAAACCACAGGAAAGGACCATGAAGGCGATGTCGGGCTGGAGCCGCCGGGAGTGGTAGGCATGATCGAGCCGGGACTGCCGGCCGATAAAGCCCACATCCAGAGTGGCGACGTTCTGGTCTCAGTGAATGGCAAACCCATCCGTTCCGTAGATGACCTGCTGGGAGAGTTGCAGGAAGCTAAAGGCAGTCCAGTGCAATTGACCATTCTGCGCGACCGCAAGAACCTGACGCTGGCCATTCCCGGTGAATTCGTTGGCTCGCCTGGTTCCACGGAGAAGAAATACCGGATCGGCGTAAGCATGGAGCAGGTGGAAAAACTGCCCTTCCGCACAGCAGTGCAAACATCGTTTGACGAATGCAAGAGCAATTCCGTACTGATCTTTGAATTGCTGGGCAAGCTCCTCCAGAACAAAAATTCCATCAAGCAGATGAGCGGCCCCATCGGGATCATGCGCTATTCAGGACAGGCAGCCAGAATGGGCATGCCTTCACTGCTGAAGTTCATGGCGCTCATCAGCCTGAACCTGGCGATCTTTAATTTGCTGCCGATTCCGATTCTGGATGGCGGCCTGATGCTGATGCTGTTGGTGGAAGCAGTGATGCGGCGCGATATCAAGCAGGAAGTGAAGGAACGCGTCTATCAGGCGGCGTTTGTCTTTTTGGTGCTGTTTGCTGCGGTCGTGATCTTCAATGACGTGGCCAAGACGATTCCCAGCCACACACCAAGCAGCCAGAGTAGATAGAAGGGATTGCGTCACTGCTTTCGGCACTCTTGCAGTTTCTGATCACCCGATCACGCGCGATCACCTGATTGTTTTAGCTGCCTGCTCTGAGTGTCTTCTTTTCGCCGTCCCAGCGCCACTTGGGTTGGTCCCCGGTCAGGTGAACGCCGCCCAGCCAGCGATCGACGCCGCCTTGCAGTTTGATCCAGTCAGCTTTGCCATCCAGCAACTGGCGGCCGGCATCGGTGATCGTGAATTCATTCTTTGGCGATTCAATGAGCGCGGGACTAGGCCCGGCTGTGAGCCACGCGAGCCGCAAATAGACTGACCCATCGCTCCAGGGCACATCTTCATGCTTGCGCGATTCCATGTAGATATCGGCTCGCTTGCGCTTGCCTGTGGCTGCGGCCTGCAGGACCTGGCGTTCGGTGCGGGACAGCCCATTGCTTGTCCAGGGATACTCTTCCAGAAAACGGGCGAGCGCCGCAGCAAGGAATGGCATCTCATCGAACTTTTGTTGCGAGATCGCTGCGAGGTCAGTGGGATCTTCAGCGCGAAACGCGTGCCATGCTTCCGTGGCAATGCTACGTTGCGCTTGCGTAACACGTTTGCGCATGGGAAACAACCGCGCCAGTTGCGGTCCGCTCAGCTGCCCAAGTCCATAGAAGGGCCGCACACCGGGGTAAGAATCTATTTGGACCAGATCGAGATTAATGCCTTCCAGGTCCTGCTGCTCAAACCAATCCAGCAACTGGATAAGCTGCAACTGGTCATAAAGATCATGCTCAAACCAGAGCACTACTTCCTGGTGTTTGCGGAAATCCTGGAGTGTCCGGTCGCGGTTGGCAAGGTCGGCGCGCATTTTCTCAGGATCGCCCCAGCCGAAGCCTG
>DASXKZ010000340.1:0-3796 GCA_036496525.1 Candidatus Angelobacter sp. | reverse complement strand
CAATCAGTGGACGATATTCAGGGAAAACTGGTCTACACCGTTCCCAAAGGCCGTACCGCTTTGTTGGATGCCATTTATCTGGGCATCAACAAAATGCATCAAGCGAAGTATCAAAAACGCGCGCTTTTGATTATTTCCGATGGCGGAGACAACCACAGCCGCTATACCGAAAGTGAAATCCGTTCGGTAGTAAAAGAAGCCGATGTGCAGATTTACGCTATCGGCGTCTATGACCATTATTTTGCCAGTACTGAAGAGAGATACGGCCCAGTCCTGTTGAGTGATATAGCCGATCTTACCGGTGGCCGTGCCTATACTATTGATAATCCGAATGACTTGGCCGACGTTGCTACAAAAATAGGTATCGAGCTACGCAACCAATATGTCATCGGATACCGTCCAAAGAACCCGACCCATGACGGCAAATGGCGTAAAATAAAAGTGAAGTTGATTCCGCCAAAAGGTTTACCGCCGCTGAGGGTGTATGCCAAGACGGGTTACTATGCTCCTTCGGAATAACCGGATCATTGTTTTTCTAGCCCTAGCGGCTTTTGTTTGCATTGCATTGCCAGCGCAGGTCACTCCTGCGCCAAGCCAGCCAGCTCAAACTCAACCAGCGCAGCCTCCTCAATCCCAGCCTGCGCAAGCTCCGCCAACTCAGGCACCGGCAGACTCAGGCACACCCGCAAACTCAGCCAGCCCACAGGGAGATCAATCTGCTCCCGACACCGGTGGCTTTGTTTTCAAGAAGCAGGTGGATGAAGTGTCCCTGCACGTGACCGTAGTGGACAAGGATCGGAAGATGGTCACCAATCTAGACAAAGACGCTTTTTCCGTCCTCGAAAACGGCAAAGTCCAGCCCATCAAGTCCTTTCGTCATGAAGACATCCCGGTCGCCATGGGAATCGTGATCGACAATTCCGGCTCCATGCGCGATAAACGGGAAAAAGTCGGTAAGGCAGCGCTGAATTTAGTCCGTGCCAGCAATCCTAATGATGAAGTTTTTGTCGTGAACTTCAACGACGACTACTATCTCGACCAGGATTTCACCAGCGACATCAAGAAACTGAGAGAAGCCTTGGAGAAGATTGACACCAAAGGCGGCACCGCTCTTTATGACGCGATCATCGCTGCCTGGGAAAGTGAACTCAAGAACGCCAAGCTGCAAAAGAAAGTGTTATTCGTGGTCACCGACGGAGCAGATGATGAAAGCCGTAACTCCCTGGAGCAGGCAGTTGAACTTCTGCAAGTAGAAAACGGTCCGACAATTTATGCCATTGGCATTGTCGGTGATGAAGACCATCCAAAGCGTGCTAAACGTGCTCTGCAAAGTCTGACCGAGCGCACAGGCGGCATTGCGTTTTTCCCCAAGACAGTCGACGAAGTAGACGAGATCAGCAGCTCCGTGGCGCGCGATATTCGCAACCAGTATTCAATCGTGTACAAGCCGACAGTCCCGCAATCCCAGGGCGGATACCGCACCATTCAGGTTGATGTGAAGGCCAAAGGCTACAGCAAACTAACCGCACGCACGCGCAGCGGTTATTACGCCGGTCAATCGCGTGCCTCTAACGGCACGCAATAGTGGGGTGCGTCCCTTCAGTTAATTGACGCTCCCCTGCAATCACCCGTAGTCTGAAGGGTGCCAGAGAAACTAAACCCTGTTCTTCGCGTCGCGGATGACATTACTCAGCTGGTCGGTAGCACTCCTCTTCTTAAACTTCGCCGCATTGTGCCCACAGGCTCTGCTGACGTCTTTGCCAAGCTGGAATATCTGAACCCGGGCGGCAGCATTAAAGACAGGGCTGCGCTGGGAATCATCCGCAAGGCGGAAGAGCAAGGTTTACTCAAGCCTGGAAGCACGATTGTCGAGGCCACGGCTGGCAATACTGGCATTGGTCTGGCCCTGATTGGCGTAAGCCGCGGATACAAGGTCGCATTCTTCGTGCCGCAGAGAATGTCAGAAGAAAAGGTCACAATCATGCGGGCCCTGGGTGCGGAAGTAACCCGCACCCCTGACGATGAAGGCATGGCTGGAGCAATTCGCCGGGCACAGGAGTTTACCGCCAGTTGCAATGGATTCATGGCTCAGCAGTTTGAAAACCCAGCCAATCCTGACTTTCACTCCCAGACGACCGCGACAGAAATTTTCCAACAGATGGAAGGCCGAATTGATGCCGTAGTAATCGGAGCAGGGACCTCTGGCACTTTCACCGGGGTAGCACGTTACATGAAACAAAAATTGCCCAAGGTGTTGGCGATAGCCGTGGAAACACAAGGCTCAGTGCTCGGCGGCGGCCCTCCCGGAAAACACAAAGTGGAAGGGATCGGCTCGAGTTTTATCCCCAAGAATTTCGACAAGACCGTCTGTGATGAAATCCTGATGGTGAATGACGAAGAAGCCTTCGGCACGGTAAAGAAACTAGCTGCACTTGAAGGAGTGTTAGGAGGCTCCAGCAGCGGAGCCAATGTGTTTGCGGCATTGAAGATTGCACAACGATTGGGTACCGGGAAGAGAGTCGTAACCGTAGTTCCCGATTCCTCTGAACGCTATTTATCAAAGAAGATTTTTGAAGGCGGCATATAACTAAGAACTAACATCCGAGAACTGAGAACTAGAAAAGCCCACTCAAATGCCCAAATCACCAAAACTCGGCTTCGCCACCAAAGCCATCCATTCAGGCCAAGAACCCGATCCTTTGACGGGCGCGGTAACTGTCCCTATCTACGCGACTTCTACCTACGTTCAGCAGGGAATTGGCGAACACAAGGGCTACGAATATTCCCGCGTCTCAAATCCTACGCGCGATCGCCTGGAAACAAATCTGGCTGCGCTGGAAGGTGGAACTGCCGCCAAGGTCTTCGCCAGCGGCATGGCGGCAATCAACGCCATTTTCAGCTTGCTGAAATCCGGCGACCACGTTGTCTGCGGGCACGACCTCTACGGCGGCGTCCCGCGCCTGTGCAATCAAGTCTTGGCAAACTTTGGACTGAACTTTACCTACGTCAACACCACCGACCCAGTAAACGTTGCGCGCGCGATCAAGAAGAGCACGCGCATGGTCTACATCGAAACGCCGACCAACCCGTTGATGTCGGTCAGCGATATCAAAGCCATCAGCCGCATCTGCCGCGCGAAAAAAGTGGATCTGGTTGTGGACAACACCTTCATGTCTCCCTACTTCCAGCAACCTCTGGCGCTGGGCGCGGACATGTCTGTGCATTCCACCACGAAATTTCTCAATGGCCATAGCGACGGTCTGGGTGGAGTCGTCATTTGCGCCAAGCAAGAACACGCAGACAAGCTGGCCTTCCTGCAAAAAGCTGCGGGTGCGATCATGTCTCCCTTTGAGTGCTGGCTCATACTCCGTGGCGTTAAAACATTGGTTGTCCGTATGGAGCAGCACGACCGCAACGGTCGCGCCGTAGCTGATTTCCTCGCCGACCACAAAAAAGTAAAAAAAGTTTTCTACCCCGGCCTGCCCAATCATCCGCAATATCAATTGTCGTGTCAGCAAATGAGTGGCTTCGGATCCATGATCACCTTCGAAACCGGATCGCTAGCCAACGCCAAAAAGATGTTGAAGAAAGTTCAGGTCTGTTCGCTGGGAGAATCTTTGGGTGGAGTGGAAACTCTAATCTCTCATCCTGCCACCATGACCCATGCGGCCTTAGGCGAAAAGGGAAGAAAAGCTATTGGCATAACAGATGGCATGGTTAGAATTTCCGTAGGAATCGAAGATTTAGACGACATCCTCACGGACTTGGATCAGGCCTTAGCCGTGATTTAATTCGT
>DASXKZ010000339.1:0-4655 GCA_036496525.1 Candidatus Angelobacter sp. | reverse complement strand
CCAGGCTTATAAGCCGCGGCCTAAGCCGCGCCTTTCGAGCCTATGTTTTAGTGAGGATTTTTAAAGTCGTTAATGGATACATCACAGGCGCGCCGGACTTCCTGCACTGTAGCTGGAGCATCCATTCTGAAAAGACCACTGAGGTTGCGTTCCAGACGTGAAGCGCGGACCGCATCCTTCACAGCAAAGAACACGCTGTTGGAAAGCACCAGCGGCGGCTCGCCCACCTCTTTCGATGAGAACAGATCGTTGGGATCTTCAGGCACGCTCTCTGCGAGGTTGCGCGGGAAGAGATGCACATTCATCTCCAGCGGGATCGTGGTAACTGCCGGAGGTTTATAGCGCCATGTGTTCACGCTGTTAAGACGGCCCTTTTCAGGCCCCTCTTGTTCGAACACCAGCTTTTCAGTGAGAAGATAACCGACGCCCTGGATAAAAGCACCTTCAACCTGGCCGATATCAATGGCCGGATTCAGGCTCCAGCCCATGTCATAGACAATATCAGCGCTCAGGATTTTGGCTTCGCCTGTCAGGATGTCCACTTCCACGACCGAGCACGCGCCGGAATAGGTGAAGCCGATAAATGAATCAACAATGCCGCCGATCGCTTTGGTTTTTGGATCAATTGCGATGCCTGGAATGACCGGCTGCTGTGCCTTGGTCTTAAAAGTCATGGCCGGGATAGGAGTCGTGCCTCCCTGGATCGGCGCGGTAAAACTGGCAATCAGGTTCACGCGCTTGCTGTAAGCAAGCTGCACCAGGTATTGCCAGATAAGCTTCTTTACCTTTTTTCCATCAACCTCGGTCACTATTTCTGTTGCCCAGCCCTGCTGACCATAGTTCCAGAAATCTATGTGCTGGCTCGTGCAAAACTCCGGCCCATTTTCTTTCAGCATCTCATAAGCAAATTCCATGAGCCGCGAAGTTAACTGCTCGCACGTCCTCTTGACGGCAGTTCCGTTATATGTGGTTCCCGTGGAGCCGCCGGTGCTGGTGGGATGCGGAGTCACGCTGGTGCGCGTGCCCTCCACATAGATCATCTCCATCGGCACATTGAGCACGTAGCTGGCAACCTGCACAATCTGCGTCGTCAGCCCCTGCCCCATCTCTATGCCGCCCTGGTGGATGATCACACTGCCATCGCCCTGATTAATGGAGACGATGGCTGCCGCCTGCTCAATCTGCACAAAGTTGTATCCGGAGCCATACTTCACCGGGATCATGCCCAAACCGCGCTTGCGCCAGCGGTTCTTCTTGTTGAACTCATCTACGGCACGCCGTTTTTCCTGATACTTCGATATTTCCTTCAGGTACTTCCACACGTCCTTCATGTAGCAGTAAGACAACGCCTGCCCAAACGGAGTCACGTCCCCACGGTCATAAAAGTTCTTCTCCCGCAGATCTTCCGGCAGCATGCCGATGGAGAAAGCTGCATCGTCAATGGCGTTCTCAATGATGTTCTTTCCCTGGACATCGCCAAAAGCACGCATCGCCGTGCTTGGGGCGGTGTTGGTGCGGCAGACATCAAGCTGGTTTTCAAAGTTCGTAATCTTGTAAGCGTTGTCGGCGCGAAGCTGGATACAGTTCGACACGATAAAAGAGCAGTCGTAGAACGCCCCTCCATCGCCGTACATTTTGGTCTGGAAGCCGCGAATGATTCCTTTGTCATCCGGATTGGCCAGGCCCCGGTCAACTGCAATCTGGTATTGGCCGTAATAGGCGTGGCGCTTGCCGATCATGATGGTATCTTCTTCACGCGGGACCGCCACCCGCACCGGCTGCTTGCTTGAATACGCAGCTACGGCAGTGGGGCCCACAACAAAACGCGCCTGTTCTGTCTTGCCTCCGAATCCGCCGCCTACCGCCGGCACCTGCACGTCAATGCGATGATATTCAATGCCTAGCGCCATGGCCGTGGTGGCGTGCATTTCCATGGGGCTTTGCGTGGAGGGTTTCATGATGATGCGCCGCTCATCTGCAGGCAGCGCAATGCAGGCCTGCGTCTCCATGTAGAAGTGGGCCTGGCCGCCATTAATCTGGGCGCTCTCCACGATCTGGCAGGAGAGCCCATCCACGCTTCCCGTCCGGTTCACAATCTTGCGGTCGAGCGGGTCTTTGTTCGGGGTCATCCAATCAAAGCGGCTGCCCGGGCGCGTAATCTTCCAGATGTGCGTCACGAAAGGCGAGCTCGCAGGAGCATCGGCAAAGATGCTGCCCATCGCGATGGCCTGTTCCAGATCCAGAATCGGCTCATACCATTCTTTGTCCCAGCGCTTGCCATTGGGCGGCGGGGGCTGTTTGGGCCACACTACCGTCGTATAGCCAATGCAGTTCTTTGTCACGTACAGGGCAATATCAATGGCGTCCTGCTCGGTCTTCGCCAGCACCATGGCAATCGATTGTCCCAGGTAACGCACTTGGTCAACTGCAAACAGCGGCTGGTCTCCT
The DNA here is from genome assembly GCA_036496525.1 of Candidatus Angelobacter sp. Classification (GTDB taxonomy): domain Bacteria; phylum Acidobacteriota; class Terriglobia; order Terriglobales; family Acidobacteriaceae; genus Angelobacter. The sequence continues at coordinate 2,207 of DASXKZ010000339.1, read as the reverse complement.
CCCATTCCCTGAAAGTTGATGCCACCATCTTTAATTTCCTCGGCAGTGATGAGATCAACAAAGGCCGGGGAAAATTCCGACAGATGGCCACGCAGCTCAAGGGCCGTCACCTCGTCCTTCTTTCCGGGAATGATGAAGTGATAGTTCGCCAGCGCGCGGCGGCTCTGGACAAATGCTCCATTCACCGTCAAAGGCGGCACCGGCAGCTCATGCGTGTAGTGCAGTTGCCCCGATGTCTGGTACATCGCGGTCAGCTTGATGTAAGGCTGGCCCACGGGCGCCTTCCACGTCTGGCTCTTGTTCCAATCCTGCGTTCCGCCGCTTGCCGGCCAGCGTCCCCAGGTGATAATGCCGCTCGATCTGATGTCCTCAGGGACCGCGCCTTTGTCAGGCAAGAGCGCGTTCACTACCGCCTTATAGAGGAATGAGACCGCGAGCTGCGCGCGGTATTCGTCTGTGAATCCTTCTGAAGGTAGCCCTTTCATGCGTGCTGCCCAGCGCTTCAGCTCCGCCAGCACTTCGCGCTCCAGGATTTCAGCCAGTCGCGGCATTTCCGCCAGCGACAGCTTGTTCCCTTTCATCGCCCGCTCAGTTTCTTTTGCGTGCCATGGATAAGGAGCAATGCCTCCAAAGACAATAGTTGCTCCTTCCACTGTCAAATCGCGGCCCAACTCAAACCGCGTGCTGACGTTCACAATACTGTGCGCGTTTACATCACGCAGGGCCACTTTCTGCGCCAGTGTGACTTCGCGCCGTTCGCCCAGCGGCAGGTCATAGCTGATCAGGATGATATTGTCAGCCAGCTTGGGATCAGCCACCACCTTCTGCACCAGCTCTTCCACTGTGCTCTCAACCCGGCGCTGCCTGCCCGTGCTGATATCCAGGTATTCAATGCGCGCCTCAACTGCCGCCAGTGTGGTGAAAATGTCAGAAGGAAACGGCTCGCCGGTTCCCTGAGCAATGTGCTTCAACACCAGCATGGTATTGCCGCCCAGTGAAGCCGCGTTGCGAACAATTCGACCGGCAGTCCTGCGCGCCATGAACTGCATGGCCCACAGACGGCTGGAAACTGGCAGATCTTTGGCCTTGAGTTCAACTTCAATCGCTTCAATCAGGTCGTTGTAGTTGATGCCGGAACCTACATGCAGTGCGCCTTTCCTGACCTTGGGCTCAGCGTACAAATCAGGAATGAGCCGGATGTCCACCATCACCTCGGATTCCAGATATTCCTCTTTGTAAATTCCATATCCAGTATTGCCGTGCACCAGCCGCAGCTTCTTGTCGCGGTTCTTGTCAATGATCTTGACCAGCTCATTCAGCGTGACCGGCGTGTACCACGTCTGCTTTCCATGCTGAACAGAGACAGGTTCCGGCGGCGCTTTGGCGGCATCAGGAAATGGAATTACCAGAGGTGCAGGTTTCTGCGCCTGACATCCGGCATCGCCAATGCACTTCATGCGGTCCTTTTCGTCTTCCGCCGTCCAGTCAGAAGCAAAGGTCTTCATTCCGGTGAGAATGGCGCGATATCCCGTACACCGGCAGATGTTGCCGTCGAAAATGTCTTCGATTTCCTTCTTCGTGGCCTTGGGATTGTTCACAATGAACTCTGACATGTTCATCACAAAGCCCACGCTGCAATAACCGCACTGGCTGCCGTTGTTCATGGCCAGGCGATAGGCCACCGGGTTCATGCCTTCATGCACTTGGCAGGAAGGATGCTCAGCCTCTTCCTCTCCTTCGTCCTTGAGCTCGGGTGTGTGGCTCTTGGCCAGTACCCCTAGGGCCAGCTTCACAGACGCCTGCACTTCTTTTCTTTTCGCCTCAGTCTGCAGCTGGGCTTGAACGACGGCAGGCAGCGGTGGGGCCTCAATGGAAGCGCCGCCACGGGAAAATGTGGGAGCGTGATCAGGGTGGCGAGGATTCGGACGCCGGGCCGCGCCTGTGCCTTCAACGGTGGTGACCACCAGCCCGCCAAGAGCGCACACCGGGCGCAAACACGAATTGATGGCGCGATGCTCAATCTCCTTCTCAGCCGGATTCCAGTTCGAGAGGATGACCGTGCATCCGCCGCAACCGCCCTGGCCGCAGGGTTTCTTGGGTCCGACCAACGCAACTTCAGGCGAACGCAGATAATCAATCAGCAGCAGGTCAGGTGAAGGATCTTGGATGGAAACTTCTTTTCCATTGAGGTAGAAAGATACTTGATT
>DASXKZ010000338.1:0-25246 GCA_036496525.1 Candidatus Angelobacter sp. | reverse complement strand
CGCCACTGACTCATGATCTCGAAGTGTGCCAATCCGCAGTGCGCCAAAACCCTGATGCGACTCGACGGAGGCAGATTTTTTGGTTTTCATACCGACCAGCAGCAGACAAAACACAAAGCAATTGAAAACTTTTGGCTGTGCGCTAATTGCGCTAAGAATTTCACGCTGCGTCAGGTGGAAGGGAAAGTGGAGCTGCGGCTAAGAGAGCGCAAAACCGCGTGAACTGGTCCTAACTAGCCGACAGCCATCGATTTATTGCTGCATCGCAACTTTAGTTTTGTGTTGAAATAACTCCGCGAAACACACCGGCGATCCTTGCTTCCCTTCTATTGAACTGAGAAAGAATAAAACCGCTTCAAGTGAAACCGGTGTCCGTTTTCGAGCAGTGTTGCGCGTTTGCGAACAGCAAATCCATGCTGCACTTAAAGTAAACAGATTAATAATCAAGAACTTACAAGAGTCTCTGCTTCGGCTTGCGAAATGCACTTCGCAATCCCGTTGCCGTAGCCCTTACATTTGCATCGGCCCGGTGGGATTCCAAAAACACAAAAATGCCAGCGGCTGGATCGGTACAAAGAGCCTCACGTTTCGGCAGTTTCCAGGGATGAGTAGTCCGCAATTTTTGGAGAGCTATCCATGAGCACCTTTTTTCACGACCTAAGTTATGGATTTCGTATGCTGCGCAAGAACCCAGGCTTTACGCTGGTGGCTTTGGTGGCGCTGGCGCTTGGCATTGGGGCGAACACCGCGCTCTTCAGCGTGGTATATGGCGTTTTGCTGAAGCCGCTGCCGTATGCGCAGGGTAAAGAGCTGGTCGTGCTACACCAGGAATTTCCTAAAACTAACACAACAAACGTCGGATTTTCCGTAAAGGAACTCAATGACTATCGCGAACAGGCAAAGTCATTGGCGCAGATTGAGGAGTACCACCAGATGTCGTTCATCCTGCTGGATGGTCAGGAGCCGGACGAAGTGCGTACGGGAGTGGTCTCTGCTCACTTCTTTGATCTTTTGGGCATTAAGCCTTATCTAGGCCGATTTTTTACTTCTGCCGATGATGTGCCGGGCGCCGATGCGGTGCTGGTGCTCAGCTACCCCTATTGGAAAACACGCTACGGCGGGGACCGCAGCATCATTGGGCGGCATTTCCGCATGAATGACAAGGTGCATACCGTAGTGGGCGTGCTGCCGCCAGTGCCACAATATCCGCGGGAAGACGATGTTTACATGCCGACGGTTGCCTGCCCGTTTCGTTCATCGCCGAGTACGATCAGCAATCGCAACGTCCGAGGATTTCGGGCTTTCGGCCGGCTCAGGCCTGGCGCTGACTTAGCGTCGGGCAATGCGGACCTAAATGTGGTCGCTTCGCGGATGCAACAGGTGAATCCTGAGGCCTATCCTGCGTCCCGCGGTTTCTCTGCGGCAATGGATGGCTTACAGGATCAGCTGACGAAGCAAGTACGTCCCATGCTGCTCGTCCTGCTGGGGACTGCGGCTCTGGTGTTGCTGATCGCTTGCGCCAACGTAGCGAATCTTGCGCTGGCGCGGATCATGCGTCGCGAACAAGAAATGGCTGTACGGGCCGCGTTGGGTGCAAATCGCAGCCGGCTTATCCGCCAATTACTAACGGAGAGCACATTGCTCAGCGTAGCGGGCGGAGCGCTTGGATTGCTGCTGGCTTCAGGCTGCCTGGAGCTGTTGGTGAGGTTTATCGGAAGATTTACCACACGCGCGGCGGAGATTCGCATCAGCACAGAGGTGTTGCTGTTCACGCTGGGAGTTTCCATCCTGACCGGATTGATTTTTGGCTCAATTCCCGCACTATCACAGCGGCTGAACCTTGTGACGTCACTGAAAGAAGGCAGCGCCAATGCTACCGTGAAGTCCAGCGGGTTGCGCCTGCGCAATGTGCTCGTGGCCGGACAAGTTGCATTGAGCTTTGTCCTGCTGATTGCCGCCGGGCTGATGATTCGCAGCTTTGTGAAACTGCAGCAGGTCAATGCCGGCTACAACCCGGAGAAAGTGCTTACGGCGAATATCCCGCTCAACTTCAGCAAGTATGGCAACACCGCAACGCGCAACTTTTTTGATCGCGTCTTCAGCCAATTGAAGAGCAAGCCGGGAATTGTGGCTGTGGGAGTAAATAACGGAGCCCCACTTGCTCCTGCCATGCCGATGAACGCGACATTCATTGTGGAAGGCCAGCCCGCGAATGAGAGCGCTCCGCATCCCACCACCGATGTTAGTTTTGTTTCGTCCGATAGTATGCAATTGCTGGGCGTTCCGCTGATTAGCGGCAGGTTTTTTACGCCGCATGACAATGCTGATTCGCCGGAAGTCGCAATTCTGAGCAAGTCGCTGGCGCACCGCTTTTTTCCCAATGAAGATCCTGTCGGCAAGCGCATCTCCGGCGACAGAGGAAGTACATGGACCACGATCGTTGGCGTGGTTGGCGATGTGAAATATTACAGCCTGGACCAGGAAGCGAACGACACAGTCTACATAGCCTTTGCTCAATCGCCGATGGGCGGCACGCTGTTGGTGAAGACCGCAGACAATCCCATGAACCATGCTCAGGAAGTGCGTGATGCTGTGTACTCCGTCGATCCTGACCAACCGGTGAACGGCATCAAGACCCTGGGTGAATTACGCGGCGATTCCCTGGTGCAGAGCCGGCTCACCGCTCTCTTGCTGGCCCTGTTTGCGGGACTGGCGCTTTCCATTGCCGCTACAGGCTTAAGCGGCGTAATGGCGTTGATGGTCAGCCAGCGTACTCGGGAGATCGGAATTCGCATGGCGCTGGGAGGACAGAGAAATGAAATGCTGCGGATGGTGCTCACACAGGGAATGAGCGTGATCGGATTGGGCCTGGCCGTGGGAATCCTTGTTGCCCTTATCTTCTCCCGCGTAATGACCGCTCTATTGTTTCAAACCACCGTCAATGATCCGCTTACGTTTATCGGTGTTGCGTTCATGTTTCTAGCAGTCGGGCTGGCGGCCAGTTACCTGCCCGCGCGCCGCGTGACGAAGGTGGATCCGTTGATTGCGTTACGGAGCGAGTGACAGGTAATTGCCAAAATCGCCGGAATTGCCAAGATTGGGAATTGAAAACCAACACCCACCACAGAGGCACGGAGAAGAAAAGCAAGAGAATCAAACAAGAAAATCAGAACAAGAAAGGCCAAGCGCTTTCTCAACGGCAGCATTCAGCCCCTGCGCTATTCTGACTTTCCGAAATAGCACAGGGGCTGATTGTGGTGTGCGGAAAACTTTACTTTTGAGTTTGCTGGGCCAGCTTTACCTTTGTGCTTTCCAGTTTCTTGGTCACGCGAGCAACGTCCTGCTGGTCCACGTCCGCCGGCACTGATTTATTCCATTCATCCAACGCGCGTTCCCAGTGCGCTGCTGCCAGCTTGAAACGGTTGGTGCGGGCATACAGTTCGCCCAGATGGTCCTGAACGGTGGGATCGTTGGGAGTCTTATCGGCAGCGCGACGCAGGTTCTCTTCCGCCTGATCATAGTTGCCAAGCCGGAAATAGGTCCAGCCGAGTGAATCAAGATACGCGCTGTTTTGCGGATCGAGATCCAAAGCTTTTTTGATCAGGGTGAGCGCTTCTTCCAGATGACTGTTGCGATCAGCCAGCATGTAGCCCAGGTAATTCAGCGCCATGCTGTTGCTGGGATTCTGCTGCAGCACCTGCCGGAACGCCTGCTCCGCCTGGTCGTACTTTTTCTGCCGCTCATAGATGGAGCCTTGCAGGAAGCGGATATATTCCTTCTCTTCCGGACGCGTTGCCAGTTTCTCCGCCTGCGCAATCGCGTCTTCCGATTCCTTCCAGCGCTTCAGCCGCATGTAAATCTGCGAGAGCATGATGTAAGAGTCGCGATCGTCCGGCCCGCCCTTCAGGACGGACTTGGCCAGTTGCACGCTCTCATCGGCTTTGCCGTTATCGGCCATCTGCTGCGCCAGCGTCAACTTAAGACCTTTATCGTTCGGAAGTTTTTTCACCGCTTCCTGTGCTGTCTTGGTTGCGTCATTCCACTGCTTCTGGTCGCGATAGGAGTCGATTACGTCCTGATAGCCGCGTGCAGCTTCATCTCCGCCTAAATCGATGATCTTGCGGAATGTTTCCAGCGAGAGCAATGGCCGGCCGGCTTCGCGATATACGTTTCCAAGCCGTTCGAGGAACAGAGCTCGATTGCTCTTGTCTCCGGCGTGCGCATTTGCCGGGAGAGGATGCGCTACCAGCTTTTGCAGAACAGTGGCGGCATCTTCATACTTGCCCTGCGCTTCCAGTATCAACGCTTCATTGTATGGAATCTCCAGCGAGTCCTGTACCAGCGCGGCGGCTTTCTTCAGGTTCTCCATGGCCAGATCAAACTTGCCCTGGCGACGGTAGATTTCTGCGACGCGCAATGCAGCAGTCGCATCCTGCGGATCAGCATCCTGGATCGTTCGGTACTCGTCGAGCGCGGCGTCAATCTGGTTGTCATTCGACAGGTTCTGGGCCAGACCGCGCATCGCGTCCAGGTTTTCCTTGTCCATGGCCAGCGCCTGCCGGAAACAGGCGATGGCATTCTTGTAGTCTTTTTGCTGCTCGTAGGTGGTTCCCAGAGCGGAATAAATTTTGGCCGAGCGCTGGCCTTCCGGGACGGTTTTCAATAAGTCGGCGGCCTTGTTGTTAGCGCCCTCGTCGTTATAGAGATAAGCCAAATTGGTGATGGCTTCTTCTGAATTCGGGTCGAGATTCAGCGCGGTCTTGAATTCACTTTCCGCTTTGGTCGCATCTTTATTCAGGAAGTAGAGCCGTCCCAGCAAGAGGTGATTGTCTGCGTTCTTGGGCTCGATCTTGGTGATGGCATCATACTGCTCAATGGCCAGGCTAAGGACTTCACGCGATTGCGTTCCTGGCTGCAAATCGCCCAGCGAGCGCAGATAGATTCGTCCCAGAAGTTTGTGCGCTTCCAGGTTGTTGGGATCGCGCTTGATAATGTCCTGCGCTTCCAGCACGGCATCACGGATGCGTCCGGTCTTGGCGTACAGCTCCGCCAGCGAAGCGTTCAAATATTCTGAGGAAGGATCGTTGTCAATGGCCAGCCGGTATTCTTCAATGGCTTTTGTGGCGTATTCGGAGCGTCCGTACATTGCCATCATTTCTTCATACATATGCGCCAGGGAGAAATGGTAATAAGCGGCGGCCTGGTCAGGCTTCTTGTCCGCTTTGGGCTGCTCGGATGCGGCTTTATCGGCCGGCGCTTGCGGTGACGGAGCAGCATCTTTTTTCGATGGCGCTGATTTTGCAGGAGCCTGAGACTTTGGCGAGTTCTGCTGGGCAAATACGCTGGTGGTTGTGAGCAGAAGCAGTCCGGGGAGAAGAAAGCGATTTTTTATAAAAGTCATAGAGCGAACCGAAATACCTTGTTAATTGGATGCACAGACGCCATTTTCGGTGACGACTATTCACCTCATCTAATTTTAGACCTTAGTCCAGCCCTTTCGGCAGCAGATTACAATTCTTGACTAGTGACGGAAGTGACGCACACCAGTAAGCACCATGGCCAGCCCCAGGCGGTTTGCCGTGTCAATGACTTCCTGGTCGCGCATAGAGCCGCCAGGCTGGATAATGGCCGTGGCCCCAGCTTTTGCAATTTCTTCCACGCCGTCCGGAAATGGGAAAAATGCGTCTGAAGCGGCCACCGTGCCCTGCAAAGGTAAGATCGCTTTCATGGCGCCAATCTTGCATGAATCCACCCGGGACATTTGGCCTGCCCCCACGCCCACGGTCTGGCCTTCCCGGGCGTAGACAATGGCATTGGATTTCACATGTTTGCAGACCTTCCAGGCAAAGAGCAGCGCACGCATTTCTTCCGGGGTGGGCTGGCGGGTGGTAGCGACCTTTAGATCTGTTTGGGTCAAAGGACGCACGTCCGCATCCTGCACCAGCATGCCGCCGGAAACCTGTTTCATGGCAAACTTTTGCGCACTTGGCTTGATTTCGACGAGTCGCAGGTTTTTCTTGGCGGCGAACTTCTCTTTGGCTTCAGGTGAATACCCCGGCGCGGCGATGGCTTCAACAAAAAGTTTGGCCATCTCTTCAGCGGCAGCGCCGTCAATCACGCGATTTACGCCAATCACACCGCCGAAGGCTGATACTGGATCAGTCTCTTTGGCGCGCATATAGGCTTCTACAAGAGTCTTGCCCGTGGAGCAGCCTGAAGGATTTGTGTGCTTGATGATGGCGCATGCCGTTTCTTCGAATTCCTGTGCCAGGTCCCAGGCGGCTTGCAGATCAACAATGTTGTTGAATGACAACTCCTTGCCTTGAAGCTGTTTACCGTTGGCTACGCCAGCGCCTGAGCCGTCAGAATACATGGCAGCGCGTTGATGTGGATTCTCACCGTAGCGCAGGTCCATGGCTTTGTTTAGCCCAAATCGCAGAACGGCAGGGAAGTCGTCGCCGCCGGTTGTTGTGGGAAGCTGAAAGTCTTTTGCGTCTTGAAGTGAAGTGCCGGCGAGGGTGGCGGCAATTGCGCTGTCATAGGCCGCAGTGGTGGCAAAAGCTTTTTGCGCCAGCCGCCAGCGGGTGGCCAGCCCCAGCTCTCCGCCGGAGCCAGCCATTTCCTGCGCGATGGCTGCGTAATCCGAGGGCGAAGTCACAATGGCCACGTCACGAAAATTCTTTGCCGCCGACCGCACCATCGAGGGACCGCCGATGTCGATGTTCTCAATTACCTCATCAAAATGCACGCCGGGTTTGGAAGCAGTTTTCTCAAAGGCGTAGAGGTTCACCACCACCATATCGATAGGCTGTATGCCGTGCTCTTTGGCGGCTGCCACGTGCCCGGCATTGCCTCGGATATGCAGGATTCCGCCGTGAACTTTGGGGTGAAGCGTTTTAACTCTCCCATCCATCATCTCAGGAAAGCCGGTGAGATCAGAGATGTCTTTCACGGCGATGCCTGCTTCGCGCAGCAGCTTGGCCGTGCCTCCGGTGGAAACTAATTCCACTTTCAGGGCGGCCAATTTTTGGGCAAATTCCACCAAACCGGTTTTGTCGGTAACGCTCAGGATTGCACGCTGAATTTTGGGCACTCTTGTTCCTCAGGAAGGGATGAAAGGACTAAAGAATAAGGTATCAGCGTGAAACGACGCAGCGCAAGAAGCGGACCAAAGCTTTTGTGCTTCGTAATTGGTGTAGTGCAAGATTGAAAAATATGACAGAGAGAAAAGGCTGAATGCCAAATACTATGTCTTTGGCTTCGCTTTCAGCTTTGCCTGCCCATTCTGCAACTCCACGGTATATTCCACAGCCTTGCAGCCATATTCTTTTTGCAGTTGGGTGGTTTTCTGTTTGACGAATTTCTTGAATGAGTCCAGGTTTGCCGAGCTTTTTTCGCCGGCTTTTTTGCGTGCCTCCGTAAGCGCCTGAAACAGCGATTCCACATGCGCATGGTCTGAACCGTCAGAGAGAGACAAGCTGAACGGGCGGGCTTCTGTGGCCGGGCCATGGTGTTTCATGGCCTTTTGCGCTTCGTGCTCTTCGTCCGTTCGCAGGCCCTGGATGCCCAGCACCGCATCCTGCGGGCGACGGTATCCTTCTTCTTTGATCACAAGTTTTTGCTGCCAGAGCGCGTTATAGAGCGCATAGCGTTGCTGAATGGTGGTATAGCGGAACCGCTGGGCATAATTCATGCGGTTGCCATCTGAAAACTTCTTGAGCAGGTTCTTGACCTTCCACTCGACGTCTGCTGGTGGTTTCTTGGAGCCCCCGCCAAAGTACATGTCGTACTCGATCTTCAGCCGGCGCAGCTGGTCTTCGAGTACGTTAAGTTCTTCGTCAATAGCCAAAGTGGCAACTCCAGTTCCAGGGTCAGGCTAAGGAGAGCATTTAGGCGGAATATACCATAGACCACCTGGCCGCTCCTACGTGCTCAAGGTACAGTCCGGTAACCCTCACTGCGGTACTTTGCCCGCGATGTGCCCTCGCGGATAAGTCCGGAGTTCCGCATTGGCCGACTTTTCCTTGCCTTTGGGCCAACCTGAGAAGCAGGCATTTCATCCTCCCTCAGAATTGCATCTAAGAAAAGGTATACAAAGGACTAATTATGCTTCCTAAGGTCGTGGCAAAAAATCGAACCCGGATCGTTATTGCAGACGATCACACCGTGTTGCGTGAATCGCTGGCCGCGTTGCTTTCCACACAACCCGATTTTGTAGTGGAGGGGCGCGCTGCCAATGGGCAGGAAGCACTGGCGATTGTAAAAGAGAACCAGCCAGACGTTTTGCTGCTGGATCTTTTTATGCCTGAAGGAGACGGCTTTGAAGTCCTGCGTACTCTGGACCGCGCCGGCAGCCGGGTGGCCGCCGTGGTGCTGACAGGGTCTGATAATGAACTTGATTACGCCCAAGTGGTAAAGCTGGGCGCGCGTGGCTTGGTGCTTAAGAGTGATGGCCCGGAGAAACTGTTTACGGCCGTCCGCACCGTGGCCAATGGAGAACTGGCATTCTCAGACGAATTGGCCCAGCAGGTCCTCACCACAATGACGGCAGAGTCCAAAACTTCTGCCAATACAATGAGCCGCCTTTCCACGCGTGAGCGCCAGATCGCCTATCACGTGGCCCGCGGCATGAAGAACAAAGACATTGGCGAAGCCCTTACCATCAGCGAGAACACCGTAAAGCGCCATCTGCAAAGCATCTTTACCAAGACCGGCGCGCGCGACCGCCTGGAACTGGCCGTGCTGGCCTTGAGTGAGGCGAGTAAGGCGGCGTAAAGGGCAATTTAGCACGGCGAACCCCTCACCGCAAAGGGCGCTAAGGAATCAGCAGCAGTTTCACAAAAGATAAGGCTCGCGGAGTCGGCTATTCGCCCGCAGGCACAAACTCAATCAATTGCCTTCGCGTCCGTTGCGGCTTAGTTTTTGGCTGCTTGCTGAGTGCTCTTCTATTTCCCCGCCCCTGCGGCCATCTTCTTCACCATGGCCAGCACCAGCTTGCGATCGCTGTCATTCAGGCCCATGGAATAGCGGCGGATCTGGGTAAGAAACCGGACTTCATCTTCAGTCAGCGGCGGCAGATGTTTAGTATTGCCGTTGGAAAAATGGTCGGCAAAAAACTGGCCGAGAGGCAATTCCATGGCTCCGGCAATTTTGGAAAGTGTATCCAGTGAAGGGATAGTGTGGCCGTTTTCCACGCGCGAAAGGTAGCAGCGCAAAAGCCCGGTGCGCTTCTCAATGTCACCTTGTGACATACCTTTCTGTAGTCGATAAGTCCTGATTGTTTCGCCGATATTCATGCTGGGACCAGCTCTTTGATCATTCGTTCCCGGGGTGCTTGGATAGTAACCAGATAATCAACTTTCTGCAAGAACATTTTTTGCCAGGAGAAGCTTTTGCCGATCGAATTTATATTTCCAACGGCGCCCGTTGTCTTGCGGCCCAAACCTGACCTTGCTATCCAACGAACTGAGTATTATTGCTTAGATAATGAGTCGCTCAACGGAACTGCGGCGTTTGCTAGTTTCCTCCATCATGCAGTGGCCTGCTGCCGAGTCAATGCCAATTCCATAAACAGCGTTTGCCCCACCGGAGTCTGGTAATAAGGGTCGGTTTCCTTGAACCCCAGTTCGCGATACATGGCAATCGCGGCATCCATTTTGCCGGCGACGGTGTCCAGCCTCATCCGTAAATATCCGATTTCAGCCGCTTCCCGAATCACCCTCTCTGCCAAGATCCGACCGATGTTGTGGCCGCGAAACTCAGGTTGCACATACAGCCGTTTCATTTCGCACAGGCCCGCTTCTTCTAATGGACGCAGCGCAATCACGCCTGCCGGTTTTCCGTCCCACAGCGCCAGCAGAAGCCGGCCTGCCGGAGCCGCATACTTGCCCGGCATTGACTGCATTTCCTCTTCAAATCCCTGGAAGCAAAGTTTGAATTCCAGCCATGCTGCATATTCTTCGATCAGTTGGCGTGCCGTGGCTATCTGTTCGGCAGTTTCAGCTTGTAGGATCGTTAACATCCGGGTTACCCAGCCGCTTGCGAAGCGGCCTTTTTAGCTTCTATCCGACTGATAAGCCGGTCATGCCAGCGGGAGAAAAACAGCAGAGCGGTCAACGCGCCAACCCCTGCCGTAGCCATGTCTTCTTGCGTGTCCCACGGATCGCCCTGAGTTCCAAGGAAAGCGTCCGCCGCTGATCCGGTACCCACTGCAACTCGCCATTCCAGCAACTCGTAAGCGGCACTCACCGCCAGGCAGATACTCAATACGATGAAAAACAGCCATCCGCGCTTCAAAACAATTTTCTGCCGCAACAGAACTTCACGCGCCACCAATGCCGGAACAAATCCCTGGGCGAAATGCCCCACGCGGTCATAATCATTTCGCGCCAGATGGAAATGGTCTCGGACCCAGTTAAATAGCGGGACCTCAGCGTAGGTGTAATGTCCGCCCACAAACAGAATGCACGCATGCAGCGTGATGAGCAGATAGACAAACGAGGTGAATTGAAATCTGGGATAAGTGATAGCCAGCGCGGCCAGCGCAAGAATCGCCGGAAATATTTCCAGGACCCACGTGAAGTAGTCGTGTGGACGGAACGCAGACCAGGCCAGAACTATGGTAAAGCCGGAAAGCAGGATGATAAGGGCCGACCGCTGTTCTCGCAGCATTCGGCCTAGCCCATCAGCATTCCGCCATTCACCTTGAGCACATGTCCGGTGATATAGCTAGCTTCTTCCGAGGCCAGAAAGCGGACCGCGTTTGCAACTTCCATGTCAGTGCCGGCGCGGCCCAGCGGGATCATTTCATTCACTTTGGATTTCAATTCCGGTGAGAGTGCTTCTGTCATGGCCGTCTCAATGTATCCGGGCGCCACAGCATTCGCGGTGATATTGCGTGAAGCAACTTCACGCGCAATTGCCATGGTAAAACCGATGAGCCCCGCTTTCGACGCCGCATAATTCGCCTGGCCCGCCTGGCCCGTCTGTCCAAAGATGCTGCTGATGTTGATGATTCGTCCCCAGCGCGGCTTAAGCATTGAACCTATCACGGCTTGCGTTGTATAAAAAGCTCCGCTCAGGTTGGTCTGGATGACTGAATCCCAGTCTTCTTTTTTCATCCGCATCAACAGCGTATCTTTGGTCACGCCTGCGTTGTTGACCAGGATTTCAATCTTTCCAAACCGCTCGATCACGGCTTTCACCGCGCTTTTAACGTCAGCTTCATTGCCCACGTCCATTCGAAACGTGGCCGCCTGGCCGCCTTTGTCGGTAATTTCCTTTGCTACCGTGGCCAGCTTCTCTTCATTGCGGGCCGCCAGCGCCATCAAAGCGCCGCCTTCAGCCAGCGCCAGCGCGCAGGCGCGGCCAATTCCCTGTGAAGCTCCCGTTACCAGCGCCACACGCCCTGTTACTCCCGGCATTTTTTGTTCGTCTCCATTGGCAAAGTTAACTGCAAATTATATGCGATTGCCGCCAAAGCGCGGCCTTCAGCACCCGCCTGCATGGTGTGACACTTGAAAGGCGCATTTTCACCCAAGTCCCACAACATATCGGACTACGGAATCGCGCCCCGCGCTCCAAGTTGCCCATGACCACTTTGCGGAGGTCATGGGGCAATCATAGAAAGCTGGCCAAAGGCCCCAACCCTCTGGTCAGCTTTTCGCGCTACATGGCCGTGCTTCGTCGCTCTGCCCGGGCAGGTTCCAATGAGACTTCATCGCGAAAGGCCAGCTTCATGATTGGTGGCGCTACCAGCGTGGTAATGCCGGTCATGAAGATCACCAGCGCATAGGCCGATTCGGAAACAATGTTCATCTGCAAGCCCACCAAGGCAACGATCAACCCGACTTCGCCTCGGGGAACCATGCCTATCCCGACCTTCAAGGCGGTGCGCCAACCGGAGTGTAAAACCGGCAGGCCGCAGCCCACCAGTTTGGAAACGATTGCCAGCAGCGAGATCACAATGGCTGAGACCAGCAGCTTGCTATCGAAAACCGACATATTCATGCGGGCGCCCATGCTGAAAAAGAAAAAAGGCGCCAGAAATTCATTGATGGAAAAAACGCGCGAGCGCAGGTTCCATCGCGGCGAGTATTCCGCAAATGCCAACCCGGCAAAAAAAGCGCCGATAATTGCAGCCATGCCGATCTTTACCGCCGCATAAGAAAGCCCCAGGCAGATGGCCAGCGCGATGATCAACGGCGCATCCTGCGTGGACATGCGTTCCATGCCCGGCTCCATGCGTTTGACCACGCGCGGCGCATAAAACATCATGAGCAGCGCAAAGCCGATTGCTTCAATCGCCGTGATGAGAAGCTGCGCCCATTCCAGTCCGGTGGAAGAAACCAACCCCACTACCACGGCCAGCACAATCATTCCCAGCACGTCATCAAACACGGCCGCGCCCAGAATGATGCGGGCGGAAACCGTTTTCAGCAGATTCATGTCGCCTAGCACACGCGCGGTAATGCCCACGCTGGTGGCCACCATGGCGGCTGCCACAAACACTGCTTCATGCGGGGGATGATGGCGCAACAGCATGTAGGAGACGCCAAAAACAAATGGAACCGCTATCCCGGCCATGGCGACGGAGAGCGACGTGCGACCTACGCTGATCAGGTCTTTCGGCTGTGTTTCCAGGCCCACAGTAAATAGAAGAAAGATGGCGCCAATGCCGGCAATGGCGTAGATGGCATCTGTTGGGACTACAAGGCGCGCGCCGTACGGCCCCAGGAGCACACCGGCAAGAATCTCGCCCAGCACGGCAGGAAGATGCATCCGCTCAAAGGCTTCACCAAAGAGTTTGGCCCACACGAAGATAAAGAACAGCTGAAAAAGAAATGGATCAGCAGTATGCATGGAAACTGAATTTTGTGCAGGGACCGGCGAAACCTTACGTGTATAAGATGCTGATTTGTAAGTCAAATCCAGAGTAGATGCTGGATTTCAAAACTCATATCCCTTCCGTTTTGTTGCCAAATTGTGGCTATTGCCGCGTTCATGCGCTTTTTCGATGCACGTTTCGGGAGCAACTCTCGAATTCATACAAAATTCATGCAGCCAGCTCTCGATTTTTCCCACAGCAACCCTGCCTTTTGTCATCATATTTCCCAGGGAAAAAGCATGCAGGTGACGCATCTGATCAGCAAAACCATGATGAAAACAGCAGCTGGAAAGCTCTGGGCAATTTCGCTGGTGGATGCCGCCATGGGCTCGTTGGTTTGTGCGCTGGCCGCCGTGGCTTTAAGTGCAGCAGCCAATGGCCACACATGGAAAAATATGGCTCCTCTCATCTTCACTGCTGTGCTGCTGATCATTGCCGGTCTGTTCGGATCGCGGGCAGGGATCATTGGGACGGTAGTTGCTGCCATGATATTTGCCAGTTTTCTTTTCAGCCCCGTGGGAAACATTCAGGTGGCGGATGAATCGGCCCGCGGCAATCTGGGCTGGATGATGCTGATTGGAATCGGTTTCTCGTTTTTGTTCGCGCCGCCCAGTTCCAGAATACGCCGCCACTAAATCCTCTAGAGAAAAGCGAAGCAACGACGCAACAGCCTATGTAAGCTGGGCATCCTAACACTCTCAGTTACAAAAATCCGGGCATGCGTCCGATTGGCAAGAGGAATTTTCCCTTTATGGCTGCTGCACCTCAGTTGCCTACAATTCATTCGCAGTGGGCGCGCTCGCCATTTTATTTCAATTCCGCGTCACACCTTCTTCGCATCGGACGGGAAAAAGCAGCCACGCTGATGGAACTGCTGGAGGCCATACGCACGTGTCCGGAATCATCCATTTTCCAGCATACTTTTCAGACCTTGGCGGAGCACCACTTTATCAGCGGTGGTTTTTCCAACGATTTTTCGCACTGGGCTTTTGCATCTTGTAATGAAGTTGAACTGGCAGAGAGGCTCGCCGCCATTGACGTGCGCGAATTTACCTCCATTGCCGCGCTGCGTGAGCGCTTGATCCACATCATTGAGACTTACTTGCAGAAGAATCCAAGGGCCGCAACACGCGCCGCCATGGAGCCCTTCTATCTGATGGCTTCAGACCTGGTGGTGATACCCACACCGTATCTGGCGCGCAATCTTGAAGAGTTTGCTGAAGGCTTGCGCAAAGTGAGTATTCACGCCATCTATTACCACTTTATCGATGCCCGGCTGCGTCTCAAGCTCAACACCAATGATTTCTCCGTCTGGCTGGAGAGAGAACTGGATTTATCGCAGGCGGCAGAGAAGGTAAACAGAATTGATATTTACACCTTGACGCTGGAAG
The DNA here is from genome assembly GCA_036496525.1 of Candidatus Angelobacter sp. Taxonomy (GTDB): domain Bacteria; phylum Acidobacteriota; class Terriglobia; order Terriglobales; family Acidobacteriaceae; genus Angelobacter. The sequence continues at coordinate 10,969 of DASXKZ010000338.1, read as the reverse complement.
GTGTCCGGCGCGGCATCCTGAAAGTTGTGGAAGCAGAGATGGGCCGCAAATGACCAGCCGCTTGCGCATGCTTTTGGAAGAGCAGTTCTGGAGTGTTGGATGAAGCAGAAGAATCCGGCGAAGACGGTGATGGCCGATGACGGCGGCAAAGCTGGAGCCTCCGGGCAACAGGAACATCCAGCGACAGAGATCGCGCAAAAGCCGGTGAAGGAGCCACAGCCAGCACCGGGTTCGCCGTCCGGCATTGAGCGTCGTTTCCGCCAGACAGATTTGCCGGCGCATTTCATCGAACGCCGCAAGCATCCACGCATCAGAAAAGAGCAGCCTCCTGTTCCGGCTCCCCCACGGTTTGAAGATTATGGGCCCATCATTGGCAAGCCAGAACTGGATGAAATTCGTTTTCTGGCGCGGCATCTTCGCGGCAAAACGGTGAAGATGGTCAATTCCACCGCAGTGGGCGGAGGCGTAGCGGAAATCCTGAACCGCCTGATCCCCCTGATGAACGAGCTGGAAATTGGCACGCGCTGGGACGTGATCACAGGTGGGAATGATTTTTTTGAGGTCACAAAAGGTTTCCACAACGCGCTGCACGGTGGCGAATACAACCTGACGCAGCAGATCGTAGACATCTTCATGGCTTACAGTGAGCAGAACCGCAAGCGCATGGAGTTTAACGAAGACCTGATCGTGATTCACGATCCCCAGCCGGTGGGGCTGATCCGATCGAGATCTCCTGAGCATGGCAAATGGATATGGCGCTGCCACATCGATCTTTCAAATCCGCACTCGCGGGTATGGGAATTTTTGAAACCACTGGTGGAGCAGTACGATGCCACCATTTTTTCCGCGCCATCATTTACACGGCAGCTCGCCAGCCCGCAATATCTTTTTTACCCTTCGATCGATCCGCTTTCAGAAAAGAACAAAGAGCTGCCTGAAGAGTACATCAACAAAGTTTGTGATGATTTTGGTATTGATCGCTCGCGGCCCGTGATTTCGCAGATTTCCCGCTTTGACCGCCTGAAAGATCCAGTAGGCGTGGTGGAAGCCTATAAGCTGGTGAAGAAATATGTGGATTGCCAGTTGGTGCTGGCCGGCGGCGGCGCCACCGATGATCCCGAAGGCGCAGTGGTGCTCCAGGAAGTGATGGAAGCGGCAGGTGACGATCCGGATATCATCATCCTGAATCTGCCGCCGTGGTCGGCCCTGGAAATCAACGCCCTGCAGCGTGCTTCCACGGTGATTGTGCAGAAATCACTGAGAGAAGGCTTTGGGCTTACCGTGACCGAAGGACTCTGGAAAGAAAAACCCATGGTCGCAGGAGCTGTGGGGGGAATTACCTCGCAAATTGTCCACAAGCTCACGGGTGTGCTGGTGCATTCCGTGGAAGGTTGCGCCTACCAGATCCGTTACCTGCTCACGCACCCGGAATTTGCCGCGCAACTGGGCAAAAACGGCAAAGCGCATGCCAAGGAAAATTTCTTGATCACCGTGAGCCTGAAGCGCTGGCTGGTTTTGTTCCAGATTCTGCTGGGCATGGCCAAGCCCAATGCCATTTTGTAACGTTCTACCCTGGATCGGCGTAGCATTGTTTGGAGCGGTCATCTAAGGCCGCGGCGCTATCTCTTGCCCTTCGGCAATATTTGGAGGTGTCTATGCGCAGATCGTCTGCTCTTACCGCGTTTGTCCGCAAATATTCAACCGCTCTTCTTGTCCCCGTGATGGCAATCACCTTTCTGTTGACTGTCTCCTGCGGCGGCAATTCCATGATGATGAGCTCGACTCGCCAGATGCAAAGCATCACGGTCAGTCCCATGGCGGCCGATCCCATGTCTTCTAACGGCATGGTGCAATTCTCTGCCATGGGAAACTTCAACATGTCGCCCATGTCAGCGAATGTTCCTGTACGGTGGTCCCTGGGAAATCCATTCTCCACGCAACCTGCGCCGATGGGCGTAAGCATTAGTGCGAACGGTCTTGCGCAGTGCTCCGGCTTCATGGGAACGATTACGATTCAGGCTACCGCGCCAATGGATCCCAACATGCCGCTCTCCCAGATGAGCATGAACAGCATGAACGTTACCGGCATGGCGCAACTGACTTGCCCGTGACGTAAGGGTCCTATATTTGTTTTCGTGGAGATTACCGCTCTTCTGGGCGCCCTAAGACCCTATTGCCATTCCCGGCGCGGGACTACGCTTGTCAAATGCATGCAGCTCATTGCAACTGGAAAATCCCTGGTAAAGACGGAAGAAGACGAAGCCATGAAAAAGAATCATGATCCACTGTTGAAGCAGTAAGACCACCAGGGCATCGGCCGCGTAAAGCGCCATGCCGGTAATGAAGGCCCATTTCTGTCCTTTGCGGGCAAAAAAGCCCAGAACCACAAAGGATGCGGTGGCCCACAAATTTATTAATAATCCTATGATCTGGCCTGTGGTGCCGAGACGCATGGCGATTGCGACCGCAAGCTTCGTGACGCCCAATCCTCCCAGAAAAATCCATGTGCTACCGCTGATGAGGCTCACCGTGTTCACCACGGACAAACCGCCAATCAGAAACAACCAGTTTGCTCCCTTATGCAACGCCGCTGTAGTTTCAGCTTGCGCTGCAGCGCTTACGGATGGCAACGGATCAACAGAACGGGGCGCTGAAAGGCCAAGGCCGCTCATGGTTTTTGCTCCTGTAAAGGAAATTGGTTTGACATTATGTACACAAAAATCAAGTGGCGGCCAGCAAAAAAGAGCTGCAGAAGTTACTATCCGATCTTTTCCGGCCACCAGACCAGCACTTCTAGGTTTCGGGAAAAATGCAGCAGCGGCTTTGTATCAGGCAGTTCAATGCTAGAAGCCTGCGCCATGGTGTTGATGTCAAACTCAGCTTCGGCATCCTGCAACTGCCACGGCAGATGATGGATGTAAGCGCGCAGAACGCGGCCCTTATCGACGGTATAAAGGCAGTAGCGCTCGGTGAGAAAAGCTTCAATGGAATCTTTTTCGCGAACTCGCGGCGGCGAGGTTGGGCGGTAGCGCGCATGGAAGTTTGCCGGTCTCGGCTCCTGCAAACGGCTGCTGGTGTACTCAAAGGACTCGCCCGACGAACGGACCAGCATGGCAGCATGAAAGTAAGGCAGTTTGTAAGTAGCGCGCGCCCCCACCGCGGCAGGAAGGCTGGCCGCGTCTAGACTGAAGAAATAAACTCCCGGAACGCCCTTATAGCGAACGTAGGTCCGCACGTTCAGCTCGCAGAATTTCGACAAAAATGGTAGCGGCGGCGCAAGCCGTGCGCGGATGCCGCTCATCCAGAACGGCGCAACCGCAACCCACGCAGCGCCTTCGCGGAGATCGAGCTCCAGCTCTGGCGGGACTAACGGCCGGATTTTCTCTGGCGACAGCGGCCAGTGTGCAAAAAGCAGATCATGCCATTTCTGCTTCATAAACCATGGCGCGCTGGGCATGGCGATGGGACGGTGCGTGGTTTCAAGCAGAAGTGGATGCATGCCCAGTCATTGTAAATAACTGCCTTGGCATCCAATAAAATCGAATCGTGGCCACCATCTTTACCATCGGGCATTCCACGCGCGACCTTGCCGATTTTTCTTCCGTCCTGCAGGCGCATGCCGTTCGCGTGCTGGAAGATATACGCGCTTTTCCCATGTCGCGACGTCACCCGCATTTCAATCGTGAACATCTGGAGTTGTGGCTGCCGGAGATTGGCTGCGAATACGTCTGGGAAAAAGATCTGGGCGGACGGCGCGGCAAGCAGATGCCCCCGGATGAGTCGCCCAATATTGCTTTGCGCAATCCTTCATTTCGCAACTATGCCGATTACATGCTGTCAGACAAATTTGCGCAGGCCATTGTGCGGCTGGTGGAACGCGCCGAGAAAGCGAATACAGCCATCATGTGCGCGGAGCAGCTTTATTTCCGCTGCCATCGCATGCTGGTTTCCGATTATCTGGTGGCGCATGGGCATACGGTCTTGCACATAATGACTGAAAAAGATCCCAAGTCACATGCGTTGACCAAAGAAGCCCGCGTGATCGACGGGCGGTTGGTGTATCGCGGGGATTATCTGTTGTGAGATTGCCGATCGGTCATCGAAAAAACAAAACCTAATATGGAGACACGGTGGCCCGGAGAAAATCATGGCACTCTGGTTTGGTCCTCCGCTTCCTCCTTTTCCTCCGTGTTTCAAAGGTGTTGAATTGTTTTGGATGATCCGATTTCCCGATTTACTTTGCGTCCTTCGCGTTCTCTGCGGTAAAAATGTTTCTGGTTAATTCATGCCCATAAACAATGCAGTGCGCCTGCTCGACAGGCTGGAACATGCGCGAACGCAGATCGGCACCATCAAGGAGCGGGAACTTGTCCGCGCGCTGAGCGCTGCGAGCCGCGCCAAGTTCGGCAACGATGCGCAATCTCTGATCCGCTTTCATGACCTGCTCTTGTTCTTCCGTGCCTTTCCATCCGGACCGAACGTGTTGCGACTGGCGGAAAGATTGCTAAAAAGCTTTGAACCAAGAGTCAAAGCCGTACTGGTAGCGGGCGGCGACGCTGACGACTTTGCGCCGGAAGAGGTTGTGGGCATCGCGGGGACCGTGGTCGAAGCGACGTTCAGTTATCCCATGGTTTGCTGGCTGGTGCAGCGCCACGCTAAATCCATCTCCATCCAGTGGGACGACTATGAGCGTGAGACGCAGCGTGCGGTGATCTGGCCGCGCTTCTTTCCGCTAATGGAAGAAGATTCGCTGACGGAAGCGAATGTGCCGTATCTCGACTGGCTCAAGGCGGCGCGCGGCAGGCAGGACGAGTTGCCATGGCTGGTCCGGCAATTCCAGCGGCTGCCCGGCTTTCCCAAAGAAACGGCAGAAAAAGAAAAAGCCGCGCTCTATGATTCGCTGGAAATCATGGTGCGCTGGGACATGAGCGGCGCGAGCGGTTCCAGAGCCTCGCGCACACTGTCACGCAAGCCGGTCAGAGATTTCTACTTTCATCGTGAGCCGCTGATCCAGCGGCGGCAGGTGTCATTGGCTCAAGAGTTTGCCAGGCCGCGCTTGCCAATCAAGGTGCTGCCGTCGCGCGAAGCGGAGAAGACGCTTGATCTGGTGAAAGAAGCTACCGGCGTTCGCTATCGCGAATTGTACGGGACGGCCAACGCTGATCCGGCATGGGTGGTGCAGGCCAATCCGGGGCGCGGCGTGGAGATTTATTTCTGGGGGCTGCCCCCGCAGAAGCGACTGCCCCTGCGCGCCTATCTTGCCGGGTTCACCGTGAAGAACGGCGTGCCTATCAATTACGTGGAATGCATTTCACTCTTTGACTGGACGGAGATTGGCTTCAATACGTTTCCCGCGTATCGCGATGGCGAAACCGCATGGATTTACGCGCAGACGCTGCGGCTGCTACGGCAACTTCACGGCAGCAATGCGATATCGGTCTATCCATACCAGATTGGCGACGGCAATGAAGAAGCGATTGCTTCAGGCGCGTTCTGGTTTTATCGCAAGATGGGGTTCCGATCGATGAACCAGGCGCTGGAGAAGCTGGCCCAGGCGGAAGAAAAGAAGGTGCGGGCCAATGCCAAATATCGGACATCAGCGGCGACATTGCGCCGGCTGAGCAAGGCGAATGTGGTGTATGAGCTGCCTGAGGCCGAGCGCGGTGCGTGGGACAGCTTTTCCATGCGCAACATCGGACTAGCAGTGCAGAAGAAGATGGCACGGGATTTTTATGGTGATGCGCAGGCCATGCGGAAAATTGCGGTCGCGCAACTTAGCGGCTTGCTGAATGTGAATCCACACCAGCTTAAGCCGCATGAGCAGTCGGCGTTGACTGATTTTGCCACGGTTCTCAGCCTCATCTCGGATCTTTCACGCTGGTCGGCGGAGGAGAAAGCTGGCCTTCGGGCGATCATTGCAGCCAAGTCTGCCCGGACAGAGCTGCGCTACCAACAACTGTTGGTGAGCCACCAGCGGCTGCGCAGAGCCATCCAGCAAGTCGGATCAGGATCTCGTTAGTTCGCCGCGTCAACTCAAACTGAGCCAAAGAAAATGATGTCGTTGCTCCTGGCAAATCTTGCTCCGCACAAGAGGCGCTTTCGTCCGGTAGACGCAACGCTGAGCTTGATCGTTTTGACACCGACATCATCTTCAAAGTTCCATAGGAGCCGGGTTCGTCTCCAGCGCTAAATTTCCTGCAAGAACTCTGGATCCCATCGTTCTCCTGCAAGAATGCAGGAGTAAATATGAAAGCCCGTTTAACGATGGCTGCCATGGTGGCCTTGTGTTTGCTCTATGTCCTCATCATCATGAATCCGCAGAACGCTTCTGCGGGCCAACCCCAGGGAAACAGCCAGCTACAAATTATCGGCAAAGACGGCAAAGTCGCAGGCTTTGTTCCGCTGAAGCACACCGGCATCAAGACTGAGATCAGCGGCTTTGTGGCACGGATTGAGGTCACGCAGGAGTTTGAAAACGTTTTGCCGGATGCGGTGGAGGCGGTCTACGTCTTCCCGCTGCCGCATGACAGCGCCGTGGATGGCATGACCATGACGGTGGGCGAGCGCGAAATTCGCGCGGTAATTAAAGAGCGCGATGAGGCGCGCAAGATTTACGAGCAGGCGCGCAACACCGGCCACACGGCTGCGCTGCTGGACCAGGAGCGCCCCAACATTTTTACCCAGTCAGTCACCAACATTCCGCCCAACGGCACGGTGCAGATAAAGCTATCCGTGCTTGAACTGCTCAAGTATGAAGCGGGCACGTATGAGTTTGCGTTTCCGCTGGTGGTGGGGCCGCGCTACATACCCGGCAATCCCACTTCTGCGGGTGACCATGGCACCATGCCGAACAGTGACCAGGTGCCGGACGCTTCGCGCATCAGCCCTCCCGTGGCGGGCGTGCACACCGATGATGCCACGGCGGGGCATGATGTATCGATGGAAGTAAATCTAGCGGCGGGCGTTCCGGTGGGTGATGTCGAGTCCACATCCCACAAAATCTTTGCCGACCGAACCGGCGCCGATTCCTATCATGTGACGCTGGCGGACCAGACTGTCCCACCGAACAAGGATTTTATTCTCAAATACAAAGTTGCGGGCACCGGGATTAGTGACGCCATCTTGACACACGCCGACAAGACCGGAGGATATTTCACGCTGATTTTGCAGCCGCCTGCCCGGCCTCAGGAAAAAGCGCTGGTGCCGCGGCAGCTCATCTTTGTGGTGGACACCTCGGGCTCCATGTGGGGCTTTCCGCTGGAGATGGCCAAGAAGACCATCCAACGTGCGCTCGACAGTCTGCGCAAGGACGAAACTTTTAACCTGATCACTTTCTCCGGCGATACCAGAATTCTTTTTCCTGAGCCTGTACCGGCTACGCCGGAGAATGTCGCCAAGGCGAAAGAGGTCCTGGCCGGAGCATACGGCAGCGGCGGGACCGAGATGATGAAAGCCATCCGCACGGCGCTGGGAGACGACGCGGGCAAGGACAAGCCGATGGAAGCCGATCCCATTCGCGTTGTTTGCTTCATGACAGATGGATATGTCGGCAATGATGCCGACATCATCGCAGAAATCAAGAAACACTCCGACGCGCGCGTGTTCTCGTTCGGCATCGGAACGTCGGTGAATCGCTTTTTGCTGACCAAGATGGCGGAAGAAGGACATGGCGACGTGGAGTTTGTTACCGCTCCCGGCGAAGCGCAGGCCGCAGCCGACCGTTTCTATGAGCGTGTGCATTCGCCGGTGCTGACCAACATTGCCATCGACTGGAACGGGCTGCCAGTGACTGACGTCTATCCTAGGGACGTGCGCGATCTGTTTTCCGCCAAGCCGATCATCATCACCGGGCGTTATAGCGGGAATCCGGCGGGCAAGATCACGATCAAGGGATATCAGGGAACCGGCGATTACAGCCGCACCATTCCGGTGGATTTCTCGTCGGCCGGCGCAGGCAATGCGGCGCTGGAAAAAATCTGGGCGCGGCATAAAGTGGAAGACCTGATGTCACAGGACTGGAACGGCATACAGTCCGGCAATTCCAAATACAAGGCTGAAATTATTCAGGTTGGCCTGGAGCACAGCCTGGCCACGCAATACACATCATTCGTTGCGGTGGAAGAAAAGACGGTCGTGTCAGACGGCAAGCCGGTGAAGGTTGAAGTCCCGGTTGAGTTGCCGGAAGGTGTTTCGCCGCTGGCGGTGCCAGGCGGGAGCGAAGTGTTTGTGCAAGGGAATTGGACGCGTCAAGCGAAGGTGGCGCCAGGTGTTGGAGGCGGAGTTGCCGGAGGCCTATCCGCGTATTCCACCAGGCAGCCCGCGTATGCTCCAGCCGCGCCACCACCGCCAGTTGGCGCGTCCAATGAAACGGTGGAAGTCAGTGCTGACGCTCCTATGATCGATACGAACTCATCGCAGGTGACTCACACATTTGAAGGGAAAGAGCTGCATCCTGAAGCGCCGGCTGGCGATGGGATGAAAGACCGTTATGATGCGAAACAGAAAGCGCAGTGGGACAGCACGCTCAAGCTGGTCACGCCAAAGTTCAGCGCGGACTTGCTTTCCTACTATCAGTGCGCGAGCACCGGCTCCACGCTGGATGGCAAGACTTGTAATCCTCCATCTTCCAGGGTGGTCAAGGTCAAACTTGAGCTAACGGAGGCTGGTGCGGCGATCGCCAAAAAACTTGCGCTCGCAGGATTCAGCGTTGAAACAGGAAAGGGAACTATGGAGTTGACCGGCAGCATTCTTACCTACCGGCTGAAGAGGCTGGCACAGATTGCGGAGGTGAAATCAGTATCGCTGATCCAATGAAGGAACAATTCGCATAGTTAGCACAAAAACGGGGATGCCATGCGGCATCCCCGTTGATTTCTTGGGTGACTTACTCGCGGACTTCTATCGCTTGCTTAAGCTTGAAGCTCAGCGGCGTTTCTGCCGGCAAAGTAATTTCCTTGTTCCCGGTAAAAGCGGCGCCCGCGGTTCCCGCACCTGCACCGCTGATTGCGCCAATGGCTGCACCCTTGCCGCCGCCGGCCAATGCGCCGATGAGAGCGCCTGCGCCTGCGCCGCCGCCGATGAAGCCAGCGGACCGCTTGCCTTTTCCAGAGACCTGGCGCGCCACCATGCCGGTATCAACCGAAGTTTCTCTGCCGTGGATCGAGACGGAGTTGAGACGCACTTTCAGCAGCGCGCCGCCTTTGAAGTGCCCCATGCCCTTGGCGTCAACCACGGTGCCGCGTGCGGCCGCGCCTCTTTCAATGATTGTTTTTCCGTCAACAACCACCGGCTGGGCAACCGTCGCGGAAAATCCCTGCCCGGCGCTGCTGTCTTTGGAACTGAGTGTTTCGCCCAGACGGACAGTGATGTCGGTCCCGGACGGAATGGTGATTGTCTGAGGAGCCGGTTTGGCGGCAGCCTTGTCCGTTGCCGATTTGCTGCCTGCGGCTCCGCTGGCAGCATTGTCGCCAGATGCGTTGGGATTATCGGTCGAGGATGCCGGAGTAGACGTCTTACTGCTACAGCCGATTGCCAAACACAGCGCGAGTAGCGCCACAACATACAATATGCGCGTAGATTTCAAAATACCCCCTCCATCGACACTTGCGTGTGTCTGGTGAATTATAGCCGCTGATTGGGAACTATTTTTCTTTTGCCGCAGCAGCTTTTGGGCTCTCTAGTACAGTGTCCTTGAGATCGTCCACTGGTTGGGCCGCGTCAGGCTGAACATCTGGAGCAGGGCCGTTCCCGGCCTGTATTTTCTCCAGAAAATTCTTTGAGTTGAGCAACGGGCGAGCCAGGCTTGCGTTGTAGGTCGTCCACTCGGCGCCCGGTTCGCGCTGGAAATGCGCGCGCATGGCTTCCATTTTGGAGTCAAGATCATCAAGGTAGTGCAACATGAGCGCCTCAGGAAACATAGGCATCTTGGGGCTGCCGAACTCATACTTGCCATGATGGCTGATGATAAGGTGCTCAATCAGCGTTTTGTACTCGCCTGGAAAGCCCGGCACCTGGGCAATCTTCTGCTGCAGCATTTCCAGCTCGATGATCATATGCCCCAGAAGCTGCCCGCGCGTGGTGTAAGTAAATGACCGCGCAAAAGTCAGTTCATGTATCTTGCCGATGTCATGCAGGAATGCGCCGGTGAGGAGCAGATCGCGATTGATCGTGTCAGGATAATTGCGACAGGCCAGATCGCACAGCTTGAAGAGTGAGACTACGTGGTCCAGCAGTCCTCCGATGAAAGCGTGATGCAGCGTCTTGGCTGCGGGAGCATTCTTATAGGCGTGCTCGATTTCGGGATCGGCCATGAAAGTACGCACCAGTGCCTGCAAATGCGGATCGCGGAAGCCATCCACAAAATCCTTTACGGTCTGCCACAGCTCGCCAATGTCCTTGGTGGTGCGGGGCAGGTAATCGGCATAGTCAACTTCTGATTCCTGCATGGAACGGACTTTGTGCACCGTGAGCTGGAAGCGTCCGTTGAACTTGTTGAGCAGGCCGCGAATTTTTACGAAGTCATCCTGCTCAAAGCAGTTAATGTGGTCGGCAACGTTGTCCCACATTTTGGCGTCAAGATGGCCGCTGCGGTCGGCGAGAGTGAGCGCCAGATAAAGTTCGCCGCTCTTTTTGGGCTTGGCCTGCTTTGAGACCACCAGAAACGAGGTGGTGACCACCTGGTTTTCAAAACGAACGCAATCAGAAATGTAAAACTCTTTCATGTGTAACAGTGAGTTTACTGCAATTTTGCCGCTTGGGGGTGTGCAAAACTCAGTAAGCGCGCGGCTCGATTTTCCAGCGATCAAAAATCTTGGCGGAGACAAAAATTTCAAACAAGCCGGGGTCCAATTCGCCATCACGAACGGAAAGATCCAGGATTTCCAGAGCGCGGTCAACCGATACGGCTTTCTTATAAGGGCGGTCGGCGGCCGCAAGCGCGTCAAAGATATCTGAGATCGTCATCATTCTG